>NZ_NJAJ01000036.1 GCF_002632825.1 Xenorhabdus stockiae | reverse complement strand
TTATTCCAAATCTGAAGAGATGCATGACAAAGTGGTAGGTACGTTCATTGAGCGTGAATACTATCTTTCATAACAGATCTAACTATTGGAAGCATGACCTTTTTAACTTGCCCCGGATCATCGCCATTTGCCAATATCTTTTTGACGTCTTCCCTTTTATTTCTGGCCTCTGCCAACGTTACGGTGGGATAAGTACCAAATGCCAATCGCTTCTCTTTACCTGCAAAGCGATATTTTAACCGCCAACATTTGGAACCATTCGGAAAAATTTCTAAGTACATGCCCCCACCATCGGAGAGTTTGTACGATTTATCTTTGGGCTTTGCGGTGTCTATCTGTCTGGCTGTCAACTTCATGTGGGGGCATCCATTTTGATTGAACCTAACAATGCCCCCTATTATGCCCCCAGAGATCTGTAGATTTCAACATACCTTACTGGACTATAGGAGAACAAAAAAAGGCCAACACTGCGTATTTATTGGGATTTTGTAGACTTCGGAAGACGTTACGATATGAATGGATGGTACGCCCTACAGGATTCGAACCTGTGACCTACGGCTTAGAAGAAAGTAGACCACTAAATATCACATTGAAATATAAAGATTTATCCTTGCTCGCATCCCGTTTTGTGTCGTTCATCGCTTTTCGGTGTCTTTGGTTGTCGTTCATGTGTCGTTAGCAGAGACACAAAAACGACACAGTGATTTAGTCTATAGCAACAAGTCTTTCAGGTAAGCTGCCTATCCAAATGTGTTCCATTTAACTTTATAATGGTAGGGTCAGAACATGATGCATTGGATGCACTATTGCATAGACAATAATTATGAAAATCAATAATCAGATGATATTAAGATGGGCTTTTTAATATTTGCTATAAACTGGTGAAAATTGAGTTTTTGCGTAGTGTGGCTTTCCAATCATGTGCAAGGACATGTGCAGAAAATAAAACATATCGTTACCCGATAGTTTAACACTATAGAATAACGATACATTAATTAATAAAAATACTTATTTATAATAGCAACAATTATCCTTTTGGCTTCCATTCATTTCCTGTCCATATCCAATAATCAACATCTGCATCGTATATATTACAAATCACTCTAGAGCCTGGATATCTCAAATCTATAGATGAGCCATCATAATTTTTCAGTATCCAATAATCTGGATTTGTTGGTGCTATACTTCCCGAATATCCATAAAAAGTAGACGTAGATAGAAAATGTTCGTACCTTCTAAAAATAACTCCGGGCAAATTAACAAATGTCATTTCTGTTGGAGAAAATCGCCCCGAAAAGGATGCCCATAATTTACCATCCCCCCACCAGTCAATAGATTGAATAGATGCATATACATCCGACTCCCCAACATAAAAATATTTAAGTTCATTATTTAGACCAGGTTCTCCCTTGCTGACTTTAACTTTAATTCCATTTACAACCAATGAACTATGTATTCCACATGTTTGATTTACCCTAAATATAGCAGTAGTTATAACATTATCGTTAGTATGCAGTGCTACGGCATTTATTATTGACATACTAGTAAAATCGTCATGTAAATCAAAGTCTATATCCCGATTACCCTCTGAGTATGGACTAACTAAATTTACTCTTGCTTCTTTTTCAGCTATAAATCCAATTCGGTTATTTTCGCTACGTGGAGTAGTTAAAGTAATACATGCCCCTCCAGAAAATAAGAAACCACATCTAGCCCCTTGTGGTTTTTCTGCGCTTGAAATTGCTGAACAATTATCTATGCTTACAGCATTTGATGCATCATAAACTGCAATTCCATAATCAGTGAATCCATCTACATGAATCCTTCTCAAGGTTGTTTCCCAGCACCATCCGGCAATTTGTACCCCATTATAAAAATTCGATATAAATAGATTTTCATGCAAGCAAGCTATTGATTGAGATCTTCCGCCAAGTTCTCCAATGATACCATCTAGTATTCCTGTCTTTGTGCTACCATTAGGGGCTATTAAATATAAATTTCGGATTCCTCCTCCCAATGCTATATTTTTTACATTAGAGAAGCCATCAACGTCATTAACAAATTCTATTGTCGTTATTGCATCTACAGATGCAATACTCCTTTCTGGAATCCCAGCCCCACTAATAATCTGCCCCGAATATCTATAGAACGTATCAGTACTCGTATAATTCCCAGCAGGAATATCTACGTTTTTTCTTGTATCTATTGCTCTCTGTAGTTTTTCTGTAATGTCACTATTTGTCATTACTCCGTACCAAGCAGCATTCACATTCCCGCTATAATGCCTTTTCCATCTTCTACTCAATTTATCAACGATAATTATCCCATCATCATCGTTGCTGTCTTCATCATTAACATCTATATAAAAATCACCCATAGCTCCATCAAATAAATTATCTCTGCCATATACTCGCATATGAGTTCTATTTCCAGAATAACCTCTCAACTGACTATAACTAATACCAGATAGTATATTTAATTCATCCTGAATAGTAGATGAATTAAATGAGTGGTCTATGGCGGATAATTGAGATGATGCTAAAATATCATTTGTTAATTCTTGCATATATATTACTCCAAATAAAATAGTGACATTTCTACATATTGACTTTTAGTCTTTTCAGAAAATATAACGTTATTAATAGATGGCGGTTATGAATCACTATAAAAACCCATGTAAAACATATAACCAAAATCTTAATCAATAATAAAGTTGATCGGATTAAATTATTTTTAAATTAATTAGCGTTGTATAAATTGCTATACATTCATTTTTATCAATGGCCATATAAATTTTATTAATTGTCTACCTGTCATTTTATGTCATCCTGCCAACAAAACATGCTCCCTATCAAATATTAGTCAAGCCGTACTTTCCCGTATTGATGAACCCTTTTATTGATGTTCACGGCGGAGAAGTCTCCCACCGCCTTCATGTTATTTAGCAATGTGTATTGTTGATTAGATGAGGGAATAATATGCAAGATAAAAAGCCTGATGTACCTGTCTCAGACGGTAGTAATCTCGTGATCGTTGCAACACCTGAATATGTCAAAGAAGCTATTGCAGAACACGCGGCAAGCCGTAATCATCCATATGCAACCCAGACAGAGCCGGGATTTGTTACACTAAATAATGATGCAAACAGTGATAGTGAGATAACCGCTGCAACATCTAAATCTGTTAAAAAAGCATATGATTTAGCCAATAGCGCCAATCAAAATGCCAGCAGTGCAAATGATAATGCCAATACTCGCTTGTCTAAAGATCGGAACGGGGCTGATATTCCTGACAAGACTAATTTTTTAAAAAATATTGGGTTAGGTGAAACAGCAAATGTCCGATTTAATGATGTTTACGTCAACGTTTTGCATAGTTCAATCCTCAACCTGACCGGCAATGTATCGGGTGTCCAATTTTATTCACCGGATGGTTCTGGAAGACGGCGCAGAATAGAAAGGGCATTAGACTCTGATCCGGTGATGTTTAGATTCATTGATCGGGCAGGAGACGCTGAAAATAATCGAAATATTGCTGTCATAGAGATGCCCAGAGTTACGTATGGTCAGGTGTTGGTATTGAGAGGAAACTGTATAAATGACCCCAATGGCTACATACGGATAGCCTCCCCTATCATCGAAATTTTCTCTTCTGGCGCATTCACCACCAACGATGAATCCGAAGGGACTACTGTTGAATATTTATCAAAAGGTACATATCTAATTAAAGGTATTAAAGGATTCAGTAATGATGGAACTGTCAATAACATCGACATCCCACGTTGTCAGAACGATCTACCAATGGTTTGGGTCAACCATGAAGTTCTACCTGATGGCTCTATCAAATTAATGACCTACCACCGTGAACACTCAGATGCCCCTGCTTTCGCCAGAAATATACGGGAGGGCTACTCTGACGGTGATTTAATCGATATTCCTGATGGCAGATTTGTTTCTGTCCGAGTGCAAATGCCTGATGCTAAATAATCACAATCTTAATTCCTCTGCCACTTTCAAAATATAATTTGGAGGTAATACTATGTTGAATGACTGGTCTGGAACTGTCCCTGCTAACCTTGAACAAGGTCAACCTACAGGGCTTTTGCTTAAAGCAGGTGATGTGATATCTGTCGTTGCTAAGGGGTGGGTAAAATATGGTAGCGCTACTAACCATGAATACGCAGCACCAGAAGGAACTATGCCAATCTACCAACCTGCAGAACCCACTTTGTCTTTACTTGTAAAAATCTCCAACAAAACTTACAAAATAGGAAATGGTGTATTACGTAGAAGGGTTCCCGTTGATGGGGAACTAATATTATTATTTGACGATACTCCGGGTCAATATGGTAACAATTCAGGTGAATTTTTGGTTGATATCTTAGTGGAATCTCCAGATATTTTAGATGACCTTGAAGAAATAGATAGATAGCGAAATTACTCAACCCGCAACTTCTTGCGGGTTAACCATTCCCTTACTCCACCAATTCAACCTGATCACTATCAGTGACAACCTCTGCCGCCTTCTGCTTCATATTCCACACCGAATTTTCTGGCATCTGGACACGGACATCCAAACGGCAACCTTCGGGGATATCGCACGGTTCACCATCCTGATAGAACACCTTCTCCCCGTTCACAATAGCTTTTATCCGCTTATTCTGAAAGCGTACCGGTAAATGACTATGCTGACGATGAAAGGTTTCAATCGTGATACTGCCGTCCTTGTTCACCTTGTCATCAATGTAAATAAGTTCCAGCCCGTTGTTGTTCTTCGGCGAGGAAATACCCCCATGTACACCCCATGCGCCATCGGCGTTATAGCCTAGCACACCTGTCACCTGATAATGACCGAGGCCGAGTTTAGAGACGATTGCGCCTTCGGATTCGTCATTAGTTTCGAATTTACCATCGGGATGGATTTGAATGATAGGGGAGGATTTTCTGATAATACCATCCTGACCTGCATAAACATTCCCTCCCCACCCCATTGCTAAAACATTTCCATGAACGCCTTCAGGGAAAAGATAATTACTCAACGTTTCTCTTCCCTTTTGGATAATGACGTATCCATACTCACCTTGCGTCCCAAAATTAACTGCTAGTCCGGTTCCCGCGTGTTTTGCCAAAAAATTAGTATACCCATCGCCAACCGCTATCACTTGACCAGCGAATTGAACCCCAGAAGCATTCTGAATGACTGCACCCTCTAACCCAATATTCCTCACAAACGCCGCTTTATTCGGAATATCCGTCCCATTCTGGGATTTATTCAGTTTGTCATCCATCGCCGCCTGCAATGTTCGTATAGATTGCAGTGGCACCGTCTGTCCATTCGGCAGCGTTACCTCCACCGCTCCGTTCTGCGTCATCCATTGATCCATATTCTGCAAGAACTGGATGATATTGCTGTTAATAGCGCACATATGCCGGACACCATCAGAAATAGAGTTAGGCACCGTCGTCTGGATCTGGTAAGTAACGTTATTCAGCGTGGTTTTGGCCGTATCCGCCAATACCAGTTCCGTATCGGAATTCACGGCCTGAATCATATGCAGTAAATTACTGCTACCAGACTGGATGAGTATCACCTGCCCCGGCGCAATCCCGCTCAGGTTGTCTTTAAATTTTGTACCCGTACCCCGGACAATCGCCGAGCCGGACACCGTGGAAAGGGTGCCTTGTGTGTAAATCATCATAAATTCCTGAAAAGAGTAAATTAGAAGTAGTCGTCGAAATTAATCGCGTAGATGTCGTAGTTGATGGGTTTGTAGCTGAACCAGTTAACCTGAAAATAGTGAAAGTCCATTTTTCCGGCTTCGCTCACCGAAATGGTGCTGCCTGAGAAGCTGAAACCGGAATCGGCAAAGCGCCAGCTGTTTCCCCGGATATTCTTAGCCAGCTTTGCCAGCCGGTTAAGGTGTATCATGGGTCGGGAAATGCTTTGAGCTGAGCCGCTGCCGTTTCTGACGGGGATCATTTCGCCTAAAAAGAACGGCGTGTAATAAGACGAGTAGGTCATCTCCCCGGAGGCGTTATACACCGCCACGCCCACATCAGGCTTCTTGAGGGAGAAACCGCTGGAGAAAATCACGACATAGACCTCGCAAGGCACGTCATTGTTCATCATGACTTTATCGTGATTCATGCCAACAGCGGCCCCCGACGTTTCCGTCCGGGCAAACACCAGACACTGTTCGCGGTTCGGGATGGCATCCGGCACCCGCCATTGTCCAAAACGACCCAGATTCACTTTGCCCCGGTAAACGCAATAGCCCATCCGGTTCTGATTGGACAGGGTAGCAATCCCATTCATGCCCGCCAGTTGAATGCCAAAGGATTCTCGATGCTTGGGATAGCCACACACCTGAATAGAGAAATTCTGGTCGTGTTCAAAAAAGGGATCAAACCAGCCGGTGACATTGCCATACCAGTCGGGTTTACCATTGGGGCTGTCACTGTATTCAAAACGCAGATACTCCCCTTCCATGCGGATGTTATGGATTCGGATATCGACAATGGCAGAGACGTTGCCATCCTGCCCCACCATCACCGTTTTGGTCGGTATCAGGACAATATTAAAATCTTTGGCTTCGGGAATATGACGGGATTGTTGCCAGCCCTGCTTACGGTAATCACCGTGCAAATCGACCGCTATTGTGCGTATCAGGCTCAGGGTCTGCGCGCGTTCTGAATCCAGTCGATACGGTTTACCGCCGTCACCGGGATGGACTAATAATCCGATGTCACTCATTAAATTTCTCCTACCTTGACCCGTAACACGCCATTGCCATCAAACACCGCCAGTCCGGTGTTATCGAGGGCGATCCGCACCCCACCTGACGAGCCTTTCATCTCAAACGCCCCATTCTTCGGCAGATTCCAGCCATCATGCGGCCAGTTATCTGAACGTAGTCCGTCGGCAATTTTTGCCATTGTGATAGAGGCATCGTTGATTTTGGCGCCGTCAATCACGGCCGTACCCAAAAAGGCCTCCTTGATAAACACCTGCCCGTCTTTAATCATAAAAACCGATTCCAGCTTGCCGTTGGTGGGATTGACTACCGTAAACTGGTTGGCCCGTACCCCGAAGTGCGTTTCCACCTTACCGTTTTTGACCTCAGCCCCGATAACCATCCCGGCTTGATAAAACTGTCCCTTGTATTTCACTCCGGCCCGGATGTCCTTGATGGCATGACCGTTACCGTCGATATCAAAGACAGCCGTGGCTTTTTCTTCCAGCACCGCTGTGTTATCGCCCACCTTTGCTGTCAGGGTGTCAATCGACAGGGCAAATGCCTGGCGATCATCCGCCCGTGCTTTATCAACCCGGCTGATTTCTGCCCGGATTTGGCGCTGTTCGCCTGCGGATTCACTGGCTTGTGCCGCCAGTTGCAGGGCAGATTCTGCCTGTGAACGCTCCTGATTATTGAGCGTCTCGTTCAGATGGGTGATTTGGGACTGTTGCGTTTCGTACTGGCTTTGCTGGGTTTGCTGTAATGTCGCTGAAGCGTGTTCAAGATCCGCTATGGCGGTTTTCTGCTCATTGAACGTACTGTAAATAGCGGATAACTGCTGCGCTTGCTGATCAATGCCTGCCTGTAACTGCTTATCGCCTGTCTGGATTTCTGCCCGCAACTGGGTCTGACTTTCTGCCAGCGCCTTATCTATCTCAGTTTGGCTCTTTTTAACGTCCACAATGGCGGATTCCGCCTCCCCAAGCCGGGTGTTGATTTGATGACCCATTTCGGCACGAGCCGTTGTCTCCGTTGTCACGGCTTTTTCAACCTGCACAATCCGGGCTACCGACTCAAGCTGTTGTTCACTGAGTGAGTTAAACTGGGCTGAAGTCTGCATCAACGCCTCTGACATCGCACTTTCAGCATCCGTCACGGTCTTTTCTATTTTGCTGATATCACTGCGCTGGGCAGCAAACTGGGCTTGGGTGGTCTGCTCAAACTTAGCCTGAACTTCGCTTACCATGGCGATAGCATCGGTGTTCTGGGTGACACGCCCTGAGATATCCGCCAGATTATCGTCGGTGGTTTTCAGGCTGGCTTTCACCTGATTGACCGCTTTCGCAATGGCTTTTTCTTGTGTGGCTTGTGATTCCTTAACATCCAGCACTGCTGCCCGGTTATCGGCTACGTCAGCACTGATTTGCGCCTGAAACCTGGCATGTGCCGCACTATCATCAGCCTGTACCTGCTCAAGACGGGTGATATCGGCTTTACGGTTACGTGATTCTTCTTGCAAATTGTGGCTGATCTGGGTGCTGAAATGGGTATTGGTCATTACCCCTTCTGCCACCTCACCAATCTGTTGCTCAAGGTTCAGCGCCTTATTGCCCAGCTCCCGCGCCCGTTGTTCCAGCTCCGTGGTTTTCTCACCATTGAGATCAATTTTTTCCGCCAGACGTTTCCCGCTTTCAGAGGACAGAAACTGCTTACCGGTAATGTCTAATATCTCTTTGGCGCGGTCATCCGGCTTGCCTTGTGCTTCGACAAAGTGCGATTTACCGAACTCATTCACACTGCGAACGTAGAACCAGTAGGCGGTTCCGGCTTTCAGTCTCCCTTTTGTCCAGAACTTCGCAATACCCAGAAAATCCGCTTTGGTCTCAATCTCGTTGATATCGGGGATTGGCCTGTCTGAGAACCAGAACTCAAATTGCGTATCCAGCGTCTTGGGGGCACTGATATAAGGAATGGCTTTCAACTCAAAAAAGCCGGGTTCTATCGTGATAACCGAAGGGGCAGCCGGGGCACCAATCACCATCGGCACTTTGGCTTCATCACCCAACATGCCGCTGTCGTCACGGGCACGGACACCGACCGTATACACACCCGCGTCTAACCCACTGAAGTAGTATTCCAGTTCTTGAGTATTCCCGTGTGAAACCACTTTATTGTCACGATAGAGCGCCACATCAAAGGTGATCTTGCGGTTGAATGTCGTCGTCGCCCACATCGCACGGGCCTGCACCTGCGTACTGTCCTGAATGTACGCCATGCTCAGGCGTTCAATATTGGGAATACGGATCACATTCTGCGTGGCAGGCGTCCCCTGAAAATCAACCCCGTTCTCAACAACCGCTTCTTTCTGAGGTTCATGCTGAATACAGGTAAAATTGTAATGCCCTGTTTTGGTGTCTTCGGCAATGCTCATGATCCGGAACAAGCGGGTGATCAGTGATCGCTTGGCAATGGAGAACACACCCCATTGACGTAATCCTGCAGGCACGTCTTTCAGGGTGACCACATCGCCACTGACGGATTCAATCTCCACCCGGACAAACGTCCCTTCATTGCCCATATAAGAAAAATAACCGGACTCACCGGAGGCAAACTCGGCTGGCGCATCAAGACGCACTTTCTTACCGGAGAAAGCCAACACACGCCCACCGATACGCGCGGCGGCGAAGGTGTTATCGGCAATTTCCACAATGTCACCCGGTATGCAATTAATCCCTTCACGACCGGTACTGAATGTCACGGAATCCGTTTCGAGCTTTTCGGTTTCGATGATCCATCTGCCGACCCGATGTGCCTGACCCCGGCTGGTACACCCAAAGGCCGTCACCTTTTTAACATTCAGGCCCAGACGGTCAACCAAGGCATCATCCTGAATCAGTTCCCGCTCTTCTTTCCAGCCGTTTTCCGGGTTCACCCAGGTGACTTCAATAATCGTATGCCGGGCTTTCTTTGCCGCCGCACTGTAGTTAAATTTGCCCTCGACCACGTTGGCATTGGTGAATGTCCAGACCGGATCCGTGGGCCGGTCCTGAAAGCAGGTCAGTTGCAACCCATTCCAGACCTGCATCCCACGAAAGACCGAAGCCAGATCATCCAGCACATCCCGTGCCTTACGCTGGTTTGCAATATAGGCATTACAAGTAAATCGGGGTTCCATCCCCCCAAAGCCATCCGGCACAAGCTGATCACAATATTGCGCGATGGCATACAGGGCGAACTTGTCACAGCCAAACGACCCCATCAGCTTCCCGATGCCATAACGGGTGTTGGTCACCAAATCGTAGAATATCCATGCCGGGTTATTGGTGTAAGCAGGCTTGAAACGCCCTGTCCAGACGCCTTTATACTCCCGCGTATCAGGGAAGTAATTATCCGGCACCTGAACAATCATGCCCTTGATATGATAGGTACGCTTAGGGGTATCGGCAAACAGTGAGCGGTCAATGCGCATTCCCACCACCGCACTGTTCGGGTAGCTCATCAGGGTATCGGTAATTTCGGTATAACTGGCCCAGACTGTGCCATTCCGCAGCCGGTCGCTTTTGCTGTCCTCGGTTAAACGCGACACCCGGATCTGGAACGGCTTTTTCTTCGGGGCGTCAATAGTGTGAGATTCCAGATATTGCCCGCTGATTTTTGCCGGGCCGATATGCACAAACTTAGCGTTATACCAGCCAGAACCGTCATTCACATCGATAGACAGTTGTACCGAGCTGTTTTCCTGATTACCCTTATCATCAGTCTTAACAAGCTGGCTAACGCCCACGGTAAACCTGATCCTGTCCACATCACGGTTCGATACCGATCGGAGTATCGGCATGTCTTTCTTGACTTCAACACTGACCGGAATTTCACTTTCGACAAACGGATACTCGCTTAACGGCTCCTGCGATTGCGTCCCCGCCCGCCACTGGACAGTGACGCCGTGGATATTGGGATTACCGCTCTTATCCACAACCGGCGTGCCGTTAATCCTGAACCCCTGCAGGCCACCGACCGGCCCTTCAATCTGTCCCTCACTAATCAGATCAACAATGTTCAGAAACTGCTTATTCTTCAGATTATCATCCAGCAGTTTCGGGGTACTGCCCTTGCCGCCACCTTTAGCCATTATTCTGTCTCCAGACCCTGAGAAATCACGTTCGACCCCACCACCAGCTCACCGTAAGCAATGGGCACCGGATAACCCTGCCCGATACGGTTTTCCAGTGAACTGAAATAGCGGTTGCCCTCGGTTTTGCTGGAACCCATCGACGGATTCTCCGGCATTTTGGTCAGCATGGTCGCCATCCCAGCCGCCAGCAGTGCCACCCCCGCCATCGCCAGCCCCGCCGTGTAAGCACTCCACATGGCAATCGACGCACCGCCCGTCCAGAATGCCGCAGCAATCGCCACCACGCCCAGCACCGCCATGCCTATCCCCGCGCTATTTCCACCAGCCCCTTTAACCACAGGCACAATCGTGACCGTATCGCCGTCATTCAGCGGGTGATTCATGCCTGCCGGAATGGATTGCGTTGTCATATCCCGCCCGGCAATGCGGATACGGAACTGCCCGTCAGCCAGCGCCTGCTGGAACCCTGTTAACTGATAACACAGGCACCTGACCGCTTCTGCCGCGTCACGCACCTCTAACTCATAACGACGGCCAAATCTTCGAAGATGGCCTCCAAGCTGTAACTTGACCATTGTGGATGTCTCCAGACTGAATGTGTGTAGTTGAGCCAGTAACCACCGTAAACATCGCGCTTGCTGATGCGATCTGGCCTGTGATGCAGAATTTGCTGATTGCCGAGGTAAATCGCCCCGTGGCAGGGCGTCTGACTCCCCAGACAAATGAGAATGATGTCGCCGGGCTGGATTTCATCCACCTGTTCAAAGCCCTGACTTAAGCTGTTATCGAGATAAAGGTTCTGCCCCGCGTTCCACCACGCATCGTCACGAGGAATATCGTCTAATTCGATGCCTGCCAGATGATAGGCATCGCGGATCAACGAATAGCAGTCCTGTGTCCCGTGGAGAAATGCCCGGCCTAATAAACGCGGCACCGGGCGAAATTGGTGCACCCGATCACCACAAGCCAACCACCACGGCAGGCCCGTCTTGAGTTGCTGTGTGCGGTCGGCGGTACTTAATCGCAGCTTGCCATTGGGGTGACTGTGCACAATGGCCTCGATATCGGCAAAGCACTCTGCCGTTATCCAGTCATCGGGGTTAATGTCAAAATAGTGCTCAGGATCCGGTGAAATATTGCGGCACGGGAAATAGCGCCCCCCGGCAATCAGGCCGCACGCTTCCCTCACCCCTTCCGCTTTCGCGTGGGCGATAATGTGGTGTTCAATCATGATTAACCTAACCTGTTCGCGCCTAAAAAACCGCCAAAGGGCATAGACAAAGGACGGGGATAGCGCAGCGTGCAACCGCTGTATTTCTTTGAGCAGCGGTCTTTCAAGGGATGAGTGATGGGCTGGTCTTTTTCATCGGCTACCGGTGGGCCGTCATAGCCACAATCGGCGGAACGGTACTGCCAGCAACAGATATCCGCCTGAATCACCCGCGCCGGAATGAGCGCCCCATCCGTTTCACTGGGTAAAGCCAGGATGTAGGTCACGAAATCCGCGTTGGCATCCTGCTTCTGTTCTATCAGGTATTTGCTGACCACCTCACGGGTCGGATCGGCCTGTGGGTTGCCATTCGGAAAGTTGACCGCATCCAGATACAACTCCGGCACCTGACGGCGGGTGACCACCGCGCCCAGCGCATCATTGAAATCCTGATTGATGGCGGTCAGCAACCCATTGATATTGGCAAACACCATCTTCGGTCGGGAGCTGGGGCCTTTGCCACTCATTTCAAACCCGGTCACCTCCACCGGATACGGCTCATAGCGCAGCCCCTGCCAGATGACCGGCTGTAATTTGCCGTTCATGCCATCATGGAAACGGTAGACATCGCCCCCAAACATCGTTAAATCGATTTCATACAGATTCAGGATCGCGTTCTGGCCCAGTTCAGTGACGGCCACCCGCATTGCTTTCGGGATGTCTCTCATGCCACGACCTCCTCAAACACACAACTGACTGACCAGCGCACCCGATGGCGGTTGACCGTCCACGAACGACACACAAACGTGCGCAATTGATTATCATCACTACTTCGCCAGACAAACGATTCCACCGCACCCCGTGCGCGTAAGAACGCATCAATCGCCCGCCCGGTATCAGCACTCCCGGCAAAATTAAGCTGGTAGCGTTTTAACTGGTTATTGATGCCATCTTTGATGCGCTGCTCGTAGCCATCGCCAAACTTAATTACTTTGACACGCGGTTCATGGCTGACCTCATAGTTATCCTGCGGTCGCCAGATAAATTCTGGTTTTGTCATATTTCACCCATAAAAAAACCCGCCGAAGCGGGTTTGTGCAATTACGTATCCCATAGAAAGGGATTGCGGTTAATCCAGTGTTAACTGTGTTGGCCTGCATTCATAAAGTGCCGCCAGTTTTTCCAAGGTAACCTGACGGGGGCGTTCTGCTTTTTCAAACTGGGAAACAGCAGCTTGCTTTACACCCAATTTTTCAGCCACTTCGGTTTGTGATAAACCACGATAGATACGCCATGCCGCATGGAGGGTAATTTCTTCATCCACCATGATACTGATGACTTCATGAGGGATGGTTTCATCATCATGAGGGCCTTTGGTGTAAGGGATTTCCGCCATATTATCTCCAGTATTGTGTTAACCCTGACATTAAACAACAGGTTATTGATATTATGCTACTGATTCAGCATACCACCCGGCCTGCTCTCATCGGTCAGTACATCATAGATAGTCTTCCTGACCATGCCCGACATCATCCGTGCATCTTGCTCAGAGAAGTTGCCCTGTGTCTGGACATGAAAGGCAATATGGATACTGCCCACAGAAGTACCAACGCCACCCTTGCCCATCTCCCGGTTGCTGACCACCTTACCCCTGTCGCCCGGTATCATGTACTGGTGACCGTTATTGGCTTTGAATATCTCTGGCTTATTGTTCTCCCCGATCCGGTAAGCCCCGTTAGGACTAACTGGGCCACCATTTTTACGCGCCCCCAATAAAGCAATCATGGCAGGCACGGCGGCTGTCATGGCTGCCATCCCGACAGTCGCGGCAGTACCCATTGTTGCCACACTGGTTGCCGCCGCAGCCGGTGCCATTGCCGTAGTGATCGTCGCGCCTGTTGCCACCGCCTCCACCTTAGCAGCAGTATTGGCGGCCTTACCGATGACCATGTTTTTGATTTGCTGCATTCCCATCTGAACCAGTGCGGAAACGGCTTCGTTGGCGATGGTTAAGGCCAGATTGCGCATGGCTTCATCAGCGGTCTGAGTACCGGTTAACAGCCCGGTGATGGCATTGGCGGAACGTTGGCCTAGTGCATCCAGAGAATTAGCCAAGAACTGATTTGCCTCACTCTGATTACGCCATATCTCCCATGACGCATTCAGGCGATCTTGTTCGTATTTGGTATTGGCCGCATTCATCAGCTCAATACCACGTTGCGTCAATTCACCCTTTTCCGTTTCGAATTTGCGGATCATTTCCAATTGTTTGGCATGACGGTTTGCGAGTTCCTGAACGGGATCAACTTGTGCAGTGAGTTCTTGTTGAGGGGTAACAATTTTGTTTGCTTTAGCTTCGGCAATCGCTTTTGCGTAAGTAGTAGCAATTTCCAACCGGCGCCGCTCGTATTGTTCTTCGGTGACTAAATCACTCTTAAGCTGACGTTCCAACTGCTCGCTATCCAGTTTTCGGATTTGTTCTGCTTTGGCAAAAGCATCTTTTTCAAGCGCGGCTTTCTTATCCTTATGCTGTTGGTCTATTTTATATAACGCTGTTGCCGCTTCTTTTGCCTGAGCAATTTGCTTTGAGGTGGCTTTTTCACCCAGCGCCTTAACAGCATCATACTGAGCCATCTGAACGCTTCCCTCTTTATATCCGGTATTGAGACGTTCTAAAGCTTCCTTTTGGCGTTTTAGTGCTTCTGTAGCTTCATCTGTTGATTTAGCAGATTTTTTGTTAGCTTCTTTCCCTGCGGCTTCATTTTCCCATATTTGTGTATATACCTCTTTCAACCGAGTAATTGCTCGCTCATCTGTTATTCCAGCATCCTCGGCGGCATATTTTCCTTGCTGTTCAGCTCTCGCTTTTCCTTCCAGTTTACTGAGGGCTAATCGTCTTTCAGCTTGTTTTATTAATTTTTCGCCTTCTTCGCCACCCCAATCTAACTTAATTTTCAGGTACTCTGCATTAAATTCCTTTTGCTCCTGAGTTGCATTTTTTAATGAAAGTCCATAACTACGCCATGCTTGCTCTGCGCTGGGTAATACACTTCTGGTGTGCGCGGTAAGTAGTTCAGCACCTTCAAGCAAGGTTCCATTCGCTTTAGCATCTAAAATTCCTGCAGCGCGTTTAGCATTGTTGTAGTTATTGTATGCCTTTTCCGTATCACCAATAGCTATATTCAGTTTATCTTGAGCTTGAGAAAGAAGCCTCGAGGCTTCCGATTGCTCTTGTGAGCCATCTTTCGCTTCTTTCAGTTGCTTTGTGTATTTGTTTACTTCTGATTTAGCTTTTGAATATGCAATGTTCGCATCTAAAAGGTTATTACTAAGTTCAGGAAGTGCTTGCCTGAGTTTTGATGCCTCGGCCATTAACTGTACCCGATTCATCTCCCTCATTTTTACAAGAAGGTTATCCACTCCTTCTGCAAGATTTTTTGCTTCTTCGCTCGCTTCTTTTGCTTTTGAATGGAAAAAATAGAGGGCACTGGCAGCCAACATAGCCGCTCCCGCTGGCCCTCCTACCAATGCAAGCGAGCCTTTAAGACCAGTCAATGCAACATTGGCAGCTCTATTTGCAACCACTGATCGTTCTGTAGCTGCTATTTCTACGTTTTTAGCTTGAGCATATGTTGTTGATGTAGCTATTGCAGCAGATTTTTTAGCATTAAGGTTATCCAATGCAAATGCCTCAGCCGCCGTTCCTTTTGCTACGTTATACTCAGCCTGGGCAAGGTTTAATGCAGATACCGCTGCATCTCTATCTGCCCAAGCCTTTCTCGTCGCTGCTTGAGCTGCATATAATGCATTTTGAGCTGAAATCTGGGTCGCTCTCGCCTCACCAATAGATGCTGCTGCACTCTCTAATTTGTTTTTCGTTGCTAATGTCAATGCCCCAACAAACCGAGATCCCATCACAGCGGCTGCCACCAAAACCACATTGGATACGGTTTCCATGTTATTACTGAGAGAAATAATGGCATCGTTAAATGCATTAATTCCAGACTTGATGGTTGCCGACTCACCAAAGAACTTGGTCAGATTATTACTGGCAACCTGCATTGCCTGCCCCATTGTCATAGTAGTTTTTGTAAATTCTTTAGCAATCGCATTCCCTTGAGATAATAATCCCTTAACTACTACGTCAGTGGTCAATTTTCCTTCTGCGGCCATTTTACGTAGCTGTCCAATATTCACGCCCAGCGAATCGGCCAAAGCTACCATTATACGACTGCCTTGCTCTGCTACAGAGTTAAATTCTTCACCACGCAGAACACCCGAAGCTATACCTTGTGATAGCTGAATAATCGCGTTTTCAGCTTCTGTCGCAGTTGCACCAGATACAATAAATCCTTGGTTGATAATTTCCGTTAGTCTTGCTAAATCCTTTGCGGATGTGTTGTATTCCCGCGTTCCTCGCTCCAAACGACCGTATAAAGTGGCTGTTGCATCTAAGCTGGTGCGAGTATCTTGTGAGATCTGAAACACTCGATTAGTCACATCGATCAACTGCTCATTAGCGCGAACAGAGTTAACCAATTTATTGCTGACTACCGTCCATGCTTCAGCATAAGCGGCTACTTGTTGAACTGATAATGCAGAAGTAAGAGCAGTGGCAACTTTAGATACTGAGGATAATGCCTTTTCCGCTCCCTGAACTGCTCTACCTGTCTGATTAAAGCTCTGCTCCATTCGATTAAGGCGCTCGTCAACTTGACGCTGCGCTGTCAGCAATTGCGCTACATCCATTTGCACCTGATAAACAAGATTACCTACACGATGCTCTGCCATTTACTAGATCCTTAAAAAAGAAAACCCCGCACTTGGCGAGGTTGTAGTTAGTCAGTAAGAAAAATAAATTATTTTTCAGGTTTGTAATTAATCATCATCGTTAAATCAGATGAAAATGGCATCTTATGAATAGACATATCAATCTTGATTCCATCTTTTTTGTATTCAGCCCGATAACCATCACAATTATCTTCGTTATCACAAGTGATACTCACATCACTCTGCTCGACTGGTTTACCATATTCACGAGATAAATCAGAAATAGCTTTATTAAATTTAATATTAAATGAAGAAGAATCATTGTCGCCGTAGCCATTTCGGCTACTCATATAAGCATTTATTTCGACCAACTGATCATTAATAAAACTAGCGGAATATATATCAATCCACTCAGCAGCTTCAGGGACATTCCTGAATGTGCATTCAGTGATTTTCTGTTCTTGAATATCTTGTTTTTCCGTACATTTAAATTTTTTTAATTTTAATTCGGCCAATGAATTTATATTCTGTCCCCATTCTAGGCCAAAAGGAGCATCTGGTCGTTTATTGCACCCCATCAGTGACAAAACAGCGAACAATATAAAAATTAATCTCATAAAAAGGACTTCCACATCATTACATTTTGCTCATGATACCAAGCAATTAGAGCAAAAGAACGTAAAATGATATGAGTAAACAGGGAAACGGGACTACACACATCCAATTTGAATGTGATAACGTAACCATATGAATTTACAATACGTTATTAGAAATGGATCACAAAACGATTAAAGGCAGAATTAAAGCTATAGATTGGAGTTCCTTCAATACTGCCGGAGGAGCAGCCACATCTGTACCCGAACATCTAATGCAATTGCTATCTGATGATATTGATGAAGCAAAAAAAGCTATCTTTCAATTGGACTGGGGATTATGTCACCAGCATGTCTCAATCTCTTCTGCAGCACTTCCTGCTTTACCCTTTTTGTTAGAAATGATTGGTCATACAAAAGAAAACATTTCCATTGAGATATTAGACCTGATATCTGGATTATCTGACTGTATTAAGCACATTCCTGATTACACAGGCTCTATCCCTGATTATGTATTTGAGATACAAAAAATCCTTATATCAAAAATTCCACGTTTCGAGCGACTATCCAAGCACAAAAATAAAGATATTGCCTTCTACTCCTCAGAAATAATCAAAGATTTAACCCAATCAAAAGATACGGCTAGATAGTAGAGACAAAAAACCCGCGCTAGGCGGGTTGGGAAGATGATTTAACATCAGGCGGCTTCTTTACCTTTTGAACCTGTCTTCACGATCCTATCTGTGACTTCCTGTTCAATTTTGATCTCAAAATCGGTAAATAAAGCGATTGGCTTTACATTCTTTCCACTTTTTTCCAGTCGAACAAAGCCGTGCCTGTTTAACGTTTTTAGCGTAGCCGATAAGTTACTAAGCTTTCTACCTGAAAGATCGGCCAGTTCAGTCATTGTTTCCGGTTTTTGTTCGTCCATCATTCGAAGTAACGCGATATTATTTTCACTCAGCACTTGCGCCAGAGCGATCATAGAGGTGAACCAGATTTTAGGCTCTCCAGATTTAGGCTTATATTCGCCTTTAGCTATTGCTAATACACGCTTACGAATCAGTTCTTCATTCATTACGCCGATGAGTGCTTTCATTTTGCTACCCCCCTGGATTTTCTCTCAGCAATCACCTCATCAATCTTTGAGAAAAAGTCCTCAATTAACTGATAAGGTGATGCAAACTCGTATGGAACCCCTTTATCATGTGGATTTCTATGCATGTGATCGTAAACTATGCGGCCTTTGTACTTTCCTTTCTTTGGTGCAGAAATAGCATGCGCGTTATCCATACCAAACACTCTGGTGTTATGCCTGTCATGCAATGTAAGGCTATATCTAATCCCATGAGGGATTGCCTTAGATTTATTAACCATCCATGCTTTTATTTCCCACCAGTAGCCATCATCCCTATTCACTCTCTGGCCATGAAGGTCTAATAAAACCTCTAATCCATGCTCATAGTCCACGATCAAAGCCTCACTATTATTATGAACTAATCATAAGTATAATTCTTGATTATTGCAAGCTGGATAGCTAACACACTTCTTGGTATAAAATTAAGCCTTGTGTATTGGCAGTGGAATCACTTTTTCAATGTGATATCCGTATTGACGGGCGACTCCAGCAATAATGTCTTCTGGGGTTTCTGCTCCGCCTGTAAAAGCATTGGTTTTTTTGAGGTAGTGATCATAGATTTCCACCTTAACGAGATATCTGAAATTTGGAGATTGAAGTTTTACCCGTTTTTTCTCTTCGCTCATTTTCCAATATTTGTAAAGCACATCATCACACTCTTCCTGATACCACATAACGTTATCTTTGATAGTCGCTTTCACTTTATTGGGGTTGATCATGGCTAACCAGCCAGCAAGTTCATCAAGTGCAAGGCAGCTCATTGTTCGCAGGCCCTGCTTAGTCAGTATCGGGATTTTCTCTACATCGGCCTGAATACGTGTTTTCAGCTTTGTGCACTGCGAGGCCCAGCTCAGCCCCATTCCTTCAACAATCGGTTTCATGGGGACATATGGCACACCGTTATAATTCACGATAAAGAGATCTGCGCCATAAAATGGAACGTTGATTGTTTGACCGCTTTCCTTAACTGCTACAATGCTCACGCTTGGGTTCCTAATCAGTGCTGGACAATTCAGAGGCCTCTAGCTATGGCTATAGTCAGGGGCTTCATCTTTTCGATAGGACGCTATTAATTGCGTGATTGTCACATTTTGTAAAGAAAGTTCACTTTAAATTGGGATACACCTCGAATAATCAACTATTTGTACACAAATAGTAGGTATTTACCGATTGTTATCACTAAAAACTGTTAATAAGTTAGCGAATTCTATCAAATCCCTGTTATTCGCCTTTCAATAACAATTATTTTTCAAGGCATTATAGGTCTCAGCTCTTTTTGATTATTTCATACTCACCAGTCTGCGTTTGCCACTGAGCAGATCACGGGTACGTTTATCATCCGCCGCAATCACCGCATCGTATTCTTCGCGGGTAAAGCCTTTTTCATCCGGGAACTTGGCTTTCAGCATCATCTGGAATTCCGTCATGGTTAACCGTTCCGCTTCCTGACGTGACATACCAAAATGCGTCCGCGCCGCATTGATATATTCCATCGCGTTAAATTGGTCAGAATAGGCTTCTGTTCCTTCATGGCGCTGGAGTTTTCGGAGCTTCACTTTACCCATCACACCGTGGGTGATCAGCTCTTTGGCTATGGGAATAATATCCTTAACCGGCATACTGCCCGGACGATACACAAGACCTTTTTGTCCGGGTCGCCACTCACCGATGAGTGCGTCAATCTCTTCTTCACAACACGCCTGTATCACGGACATCGCCGTAGACAACACCGGGCGACCAAATACCGGTTTTCCCAGCAGGGTGATTAACCAGTCAGGGAGTGTGCCGTAAGCCAGTGCTGCCCGTTGAATGAGTGCCTGTGCTTTTGCCCCGTTCAGCACCGTATAGGCTTCCACGATTTGCCGGGGGGGGCCAAGGCGGGTCATGGCAGCGAATGAGGGACTGAGTGAAAAATCTTTTTTCTCTGTGGAGATCACCATCTCCCCGATTTCAAGCATGGGTGTCATAAAGCCTCCTGAATATGATCAAGGGCACTGCATCAGCACCCTTTGTAATATCAAGGAACGACGGTTATCCCGCCTTGGGGAGTTTTACCGGCACTTCTTCAATCAGCCAGTCCACCGAGTCGGCATCACTGACCTTTAACTCACCGGAATAGGTGGCAATCTCATTCGCGCCGAACTGGGATGACCAGGAGGTGAACACCATATAGCCCTGTAGCACGAAAGCATGATCGCCGGTGAAGTCCATCTGCACCCAGTAAGCGGGCTGGCGACCGGCCTGCACTTCCTGCGGGATTTCCTTCAACAGACGCAACGGGCCAAAATCGTCTTTTTTATCCTGCTTGCGGTATTCCCCGTCAAAGCTGATGGTTAAGTCCATACTGGTGACGACACTTTCGACCAGCCCTTTTGAATCATCGGCTTCAGAAGTCAGGGTATTGGGTGACAGGTCGAAGGATTTGGTGGTCAGCGCCCCAAGTCGTAAAAAATCAGATTGTTTCGGCGCGGTGTCAGGGCAGCCTTTAGCAATACGAATAATGGCATGACGACCAATCAGTTTATTGGTCTCTACCGGGCAATTTGCCATGTGAATAACCTCTTATCATAAAAATAAAAAGGCCGCGCAAGGCGGCCTGATTAGGATGTACAGCGAAAGAGTAGCCGGATGACATACCGGTTCTCTTGGGTAGGAATGGGGGTAGTCAGGCCGCCCAGATTAAAGACGCCATTCAGACACTCATCATCAGGATGGGCCGCGACATAATTCAGAATGTTCTGTGCGCGCTGGATAACCGGCTGGGGATTGTTCTGCCCACTGACCAGAATGACCTGCACATGGTCATCAGCGCCTAAATCATCCAACCGACCTGTGCCGCCCGCGGGTTGGAACACCATATATTGGGCCTGACCACCATCCCCTTTCTGCTCAATCCAATTGAGCATCTGGATTTTAAAACCATCAGTGAGTTCAGCCTTTGCCAGATACTGGCGGAAGTGTTCAAAGACCATCAGAGTTTCAGCTCCTGCGCAACCGCGTTATCGATTTCCCGCCGCATCTCATCAAAGCCGGATTTCAGAAAGGCTTTCTTCGCCGTAGCCCGGCGAAAATCCTGCCTCACAGCCGGATCATGGACATAGACGGCATAGTTTGCCGAATAACCCACACGCCCTGTGAGCCGTACGCCATCAAAGCGCACATCACGGAACTGGGAGTTAATCAGCGTGGCGGTATCAATCGGGGTATAAAGGGCTGCCTGTGTACTGCCGATATACAGCGCCTTATACACAGCGCGAACCACTTTGCGCCCCCGGATATCGCCAATCAGCGCATTAAGCCGGGACTGGGCTTCACGGATCCCCGTGACTTTGACGCCCATATCAAACGCCTGTCACTAAGATATAATCATCCGCAAGGCGCTCGAAGGTATCAGCATCAAACGTGACATATTGAATGGCGTTAGCCCCTGCTGCAATCGGGTCTGGGTGGGAGGATTCACCTATCAGGATATAATCCCCGATGCTGGCCTCAGCAAACTCCGTCCAGAAGGTGTTCTTGGCAACCAGTTCAGTTCCGACACCGGATAGCTTGCTGGCGAGTCCGCCCTGATAATCACACATGATGATTTTCGGCGCGTCATAACCGAGCGGGCTTCCGTATTCATCATTGCCCAACGACTTCCAGAAGGTACAAGGGGCGGTATACGCCCAGTTAGCAATGCTGCTCATCCTCACCCCACCACATCAAAGAAGCCGACCGATTGACTCTCCAGCGGCAAGCCAGACAAACAACCGGACGTATCCCACGTTCTCATCTGTTTAAGCAGATAATCCGTGCCGGATGAGTCATAAGCAAATGAGCGGGACGCGCCCGACGACGCACTTTGTGAGGCAATTTTTCTGGCCCCGGACAGCGAGGCCAGACGCACAGTGGCATAGATAAGCAGTAACTTTTGTAGTTGTTCAGCATAGCCCTGCGCCGCCATGCATTCGGCGGTTTCATTGACCTGATTCAACAGCAATTCAAGCACCGAATCAGGCAGAGTAAACCCCAGCTCGGCGCTCATCGGCTTGATATCATTCAGCGTTATCGTCACCATCGGGTTTATCCTTCTTCCCTTTACCTTTGGGTGGTTTTTCTGGGTCAGACTCAGGAGGATTGTGGGGTGTAGCCACTTCAAACACCCGGTCTTCAAGCAATTCGACCAATCCAATCTGCGCCCAACGCTGCGCCGTAGCCTGATCCACCTCGACCATATCACTCACCGCCAGATTCTGGAGACTGGCCCCCGAAAACAGATTACCCGCAATCACTTTCACCCGTGCCATAATTGCTCCTTACCCTTTCGCAAACAAGATGCCGTGCTGGTTGTTGATATCGGTCTTGACCATCAGACCAGCCGCACCCCATGTGCGCCACACATAGTCAGAGTTGTAGTGTGGACGCGGATCCGCGACCGTACCGAACGCCTGCCCCACGATAGGGGCAATCACACCCGCACCCAGCGGCACCACCATGATTTCATTGCCTTTCAGCTCGAAATCTTCTTTGATGGCTTTGATGCCGGTCAGCTTCTGCACTTCTTCCAGTACGGTACGGGTTGAATTCACATCAAAGTAAATCTTCTCCCAGTGAGACAGGATGTCACCGGAGACATACCACGTCTGCTCGGCGTACATGTTGTTTTTCAGGCGCAAAGTGTCACGCAGGGCAATGGCCCCTTCGCGGATCGATTTTGCCTCGGCTTGGGTGAAATCAATGTTCAGGCCACCTGCACCCAAATCCACCATGCCCACACGCTCATCGGCTTTCAGGCCCTTCCACGTCTTACCGTCAAACTGGATGTAGTTGCCCTCTTCATCACGGAAGCCGTTAAAGACGTAATCCATGTACTGACGACGCACATTCTCAACTGAACCGCGTTGCGCATCCGCCAGTGATGCCAGTGCTGAACCTTTGTTGAAAATCGGGTCGCGCCACTGGAATTTGAAGCCGGAATCATGGATAGGCACCATCGTGCCATCAAAGGAATAGGTACGCGCATCCAGTGCCGCACCAATCTGACCGCTCATGGACGTATGCGCCCAACCTTTGCCGCCTGTACGGGCGTACTCATATACCGACTCTTCCAGACGCACCGAACGAGACAGCGGCATCAGGTCATTTAACAGGGTGAATTCGGTGTTCGGCTCAAATTCGGCCAGTACCGTCTGGTCATAGGTGCGATACAGACGGCGAATATCGTCGATAGCATTGACTGCATCCAGTGTTGGCGTGTTAGCCGCATCCCCTCGCCAGCGGGTACGGGCAACGAAATCAGCCACGGCCTGCGCCGAAGCATTACGGGCCGCTTCGAGTTCACGGAACTGCATTTGGTTGACGTCAAGGTTTCCGGTTTCGGTGGCCTTTTTAGTTGAAAATACCAGCATTCACTCTCTCCTTATTTAAAAACCACGCGAACCAGATCGCCCGCTTTTGCTGTGATGGTGTCTTCTTCGATATAAGCAAAGGCGGTAAGGCCTTCACCTGCCGTTGTGATCCGGCCTTCTGCGACGGTTACGGCCTGTCCCTTTTTGTACGTTCCGGCAGTGGCCCGAAGATTCAGGAACATGCCTGCCATCGGCTGCATACTCACGACCACTTCGTCTGCCTTGATGGGATCATCCACCGTCTGGCAGCGCAGGTAGTCGATATTGGCGACATACAGCAAGGCAGCTTCTTTGCCGTCCGCTGAGGCGTGGAATTTGCCTTTCTCAAAATAACCAATCGTGCCGGGCAGCGTATCGACGGCTGCCGCCCCTTCTCTGTTCAGCATCGGGTTAGGGAATAAACCACCCGCATGAATAACGCGTTTTCCATTTTTTGCCATGTTGATTACTCCGGCATTGAGGTGAAGGATTCAGTAGGGGTGTGGGTAAAGGCGGCATTCAGTCCCATTGAGAACTGACACTGGGCATACAGGCCATCGAGCGCCGCGCCATCCAGTGCGTTCACCGCCAGATCATCCAGACCGAATTTGGCTTTGACTGCCGCACGTTTGTCAGCTTTTTCTTTGTCCGCATTGGCGGTCAGACCAGACTCAATCGCAGTGAGTTTCTCCACAAAAGGTTTAAACCATTCCGGGGGCTGAGCTGCGTTATTGGCGGCCTGCCTCGCCTTCTTATCTTCTTCTTTCTTCTGGCTGTCCTGCGCCTGCTTTTCTTTCTCTTTAAGCGCGTTATAAGCAAACAGCAGTTCCTCGTCGGATTTACCGTCTGTGGCTTGGTTTGCCGCTTTCAGCGCATTGATAATCATCTCTTTCATCGGGTTGTGTTCCTTATTGGTGTTGACTGCTTCGTATTCCGTGGGCTTGCGTACCACTTCCACCGGCTCACCCACGAATTCGGCGGTGCCGTCATCGTTCATGAGGTATTTCTGCTGGTAAGTTTTACCGGTGTGGTAATAGATGAATTTGTCCGGCCAGACTGTCTCCGGGTAAGGCCAGTCATCCTCGGTGTCGATGGCTTTTAACTTCGCTCTCAGGGCAGCATAAATGTCGTCAAAGGAGAAATTGGCGGCGTTGCTAAAGAAGAACTTCGTCTTATCAATCAGCCTCTCCTGCGTGCAGTTGGCGGCATCAGACAGATTGACCTGTTCAACTTCAAGGCGCTCA
The DNA here is from genome assembly GCF_002632825.1 of Xenorhabdus stockiae. GTDB lineage: Bacteria > Pseudomonadota > Gammaproteobacteria > Enterobacterales > Enterobacteriaceae > Xenorhabdus > Xenorhabdus stockiae. The sequence continues at coordinate 11,864 of NZ_NJAJ01000036.1, read as the reverse complement.
CCATCCGCGTTCACAAACATCCCCACCCCTTCTTCCGGTGTTGCTGCCCCCGGCTCACTGGCAGGGAGCACGGCGATGTGGTCAAAGTGCATATTCCGGGCAATCCAGCTATACGCCTTGCCTTTTGACTTGCCCTTATTCTGTTCCCGCTGGAGCAGTAATCCGGTGGACACATGGATAGGGTCGGCACTGTTCCCGGCGATAATGTCATCCACACGAGCCAGAAACTCTTTTCCCTTCTCGGAGGATTCAGCAAATCGCCGGTTAACCTTCACATCCATCATCACCCGGTCACCGTCTTTGCGGACATTCTCCGCCCAGGCACCGATATGAAACTGATTTACCGCACGGGGCATATCAGCCGAAATATACTGACCGTCAATGTTGGGATGGCCGTAAGGCACCTGTTTCCCCTCCATTGACTGATAGCTTTTGTTAATCTCACTGGCGGGATATAACCCTCCGTTCATCACAACATCATCCACGACAGGCACCACGCCACGAATGACGATATGTGCATCGCCATCAAGGGTCTCTGTTGCGATATTGGCGGAGTTTAAAGCCAGTGACTTAATATGAATTCCAAAGGATCCCATGCTGTCACCTTGTTGAATGGTTACTGAGATAAGTTGCCCGACCAGCTTTGGCGCTCTTCGTCCAGTCGCGCGGTCAGGCCGGTGTTATACAATTTGTCGTCCTCGTCCAGCACGACGGGCTGTTGCGCACAGTAGCAGCGGTAACGATTACCGTTTTTGGCGTAGAATTCCTCGACTTCCTGCTGGGTGTAGAGCTTTCCGTGCCGGACTGCATGCCATCGTCGGGTCGTCGGTTTCAGGGCCGATAACCACAGCAGCCGGGTATTTAACCCTAACCGCGCTTTCGCCCATGCCATTTCGTTCCAGTTGGCCTGCCGCAATGCGCCAAGCTGCTCTGTCTGGGCAATGTTTTTCGCCCGGCTCATCGACACATCAAGGCGTTTGCTGATAATGGTTGCCGTCTCTTTGGGGTTAATCCCTCGCGCAATCGCCTCCGCAATCACATGGGATAAATCCGTCCTTGCCGCATCAGATAGCCCTTTCCAGTCGCTGTAAGTGGAGACGAACGCCGCCGCCACCTGATTCTGATAAGCAGGCGTTGATAGCAGAGCCGACAGTGTAGTGTGCTGGGCATAAACGGCGGACTGCGCCGACAGATTGGTATACGCGTTTACAGTGCCACGCTGGTACGCCTGCGCCACATACTCGAAAACCCAGAGCTGGTCTTGACCGCCTGCCAGCAGATACTCGTCCAGAATGCGCTGTATCTGCTCAAGCAATAAGGCCAGCTCGGTCGCTGACAGGTCATAGATAAAACGCCCCGCATTGACCTGATAGAGTGTGTTGCCATGCAGGGTATGCGATAGCGTGGCATTATTTGCCTGCGTTCTGCCGGTTAACTGCCGATCAAAGAGTTGTCTGAGGGCTTGTTTGATGCCGTAGTATCGCTGTTCGATATCCCGGAATAGCTTATTGACGGAACGGTATGACTGAGTGGGGTCGCGTTTATTTCTCGGTATGATCGGGGTGCCGATTCTGTTCTTTTTCATCAGCCAGCGGATCTCCTGCTGCGCCTTGTGGTTCCGGCTCGTCGTCCAGTGGCTCCAGTTCGCCCACGGTACGAATTTCATTGGCGGTGAATATCGGTGTGCCAAATGCCTGCTGGGTTTTCAGGGCCGCTTCTGCCATCTTGATCATGTTGTCGATCTTCTCCTGCTCACTGGCGGCGAGCATGTCAGACCATGCAATGGTGACCTCGCCAGAACTGGGCGGTGTGATCACGCCAATCTCCCACAACCGTCGTAGCAACCGGGTAATATACTGGGTCAGAAATCCCCAGCGACGACCATTCAGGCGCACTTTCCATGTGGTATCGTCTTTGTCACCGGCGAGCTTTCCGGTTTGTGTGCCAAACAGCACGGTAAACGGCACTTGCACCGACGCGCAAAACTCACGGGTCGTCACTTCCCATGTGGGTGTGGGGTCGCCCGGTGTGACTGACAAGACATTCAGCTTGCCGGCCTGCATGACCGCAGCAGAATCCGTTCCCCGGTTGAGCTTACTGATTTTATCTTCCAGTGCGGCGCCCAAATCGGGATAACCCGCCTTAATCGCTGCCGTGGTGATATCGTGTAAATTCGTTTCCTTATCAAACTCCACGCCAATCTGACGGGAAGCATTCTTCAGAAAACCTTCTGAGCTGCCCCCGGACACCTTTTCAATATCCAGCAGCTTGTTATAGCCTGCCCGCAGTAGCGGCGTACCTGAAAAGATATCGCCATCCTCCGCCCCTTCACACAAGATAATGACGCGGGAGGGATGGATCGCCAGTTGCTTGGCGGGCCCCTGAACATCCACCTGACCGACCGGACGTTCATCAAAGTTAAACATCGTCGGTTGTCCGTAGGTCTCTGAGTTGATATCCGAATCCCATTCCGCCACGGTAAGCTGAGATTCCCAGACCGGGATCAGGTTCACCAGTGCATCGACTTTTAACCGTGATACCACTGCCGTATCAATCGGCTCATGCCATGTCTGATTGTCCTTCACCTGAATCAGCAGCGCTGAGTAATGCCCAATCATGTTACGGCGATCAGCCTCTTTGATTTTCGCCCAGAACGGTTTGAGCAGCCTAGTGACCTCCCTTTCCCATGCACTGGTGACGATGGATTCTTTCTGCTCCTCGCCCTCAATCAGAGTCGGGTTATCCTGCCAGCAGCCGTCCAGCAGACGATGGACCGCCGCATGTGCCACGGCATGACGTTCATAGGCGTTGTAGTATTCGCGGAAAGTGAGCCGTTCAGGATAACCAAACTCCGCGTAGATATTGGTGCGTTTGGTATTGCCGCTGACACCGCCTGACACATACAGCCTCCGTTTAGCCAGTGTATCCGCCAGACTGTTGACCAGAAATTCTGTTTTGCTTTCACTCACGAAAGACGCTCCTTAAAAGAAAAATGCGCCACTGCTCTTTTGTTTGATATACCCATCCAATCCGTACCGAATGCCATCCCAACAGTGGTTATTCGCATCCTCAATGACAGGCAGCACCTCACCCGTAATACGGTCAGTCTTGTAGGAATAGAGCCGGGCTTCTTTTGCGGTATGCTTGCAACGCGGATGAATATAGATGTGCTTAAAGCCACGCAGATAAGAGATACCATCCTCGACACTGCCCTGCCATTTCTTCGCCGCAGCAATATTGAACCCTTGCCGCCGGAGATAGCTAATCGTCTCTGGTCTGGCGGCATCGGCTTTAATGGGCCATTTACGCGCTTCGGGTATCTTGTCATAAAACGCAGGCATGTGGTCGAGTTCTACCCCGACACCGTAAACCTCACGGTCGATATACAGGCAGTTATCCAGAATGAACATCCTGATAAGGGTACTGGGATCTTTCGCAAATCCGAAGTCACCCCCGAATAACAAGCGGTCAGCCTTCTGCCACAGGTCATCAGAAAACGCTTTAATGTCGTATTTGTTCGCCAGTACCTGTTTATCTGAGTTCTCCAGATACGCGCCTTCCCATATCCATGCGTAAGTAGAGGCATCCAGTCTGGCCTGATCGTTAACCCTCTCCTGTTCCAGTACATCAGGAAACCACGGGTTATCATCGTAGTTCATCTCCACAATGCAGGCATTATCAGGCGGCATCTTGCGAAAACGTTTATCGGTTGAGCTGCCATCAATTTCCGGGTTCCATGTCACCCAAATTTCAGAGCCTTCTTCGCGTACTGTCGGGATGAGTTTTCGCCAGGCGATTTCGGAAACAGATTCCGCTTCATCTATCCACGCAATCAAGATACGGGCTTTGGATTTGATACTGTCGAGGTTATGGCGCAATCCCGCAAACACGTACCAGACACGGCGGTTCTTTGTCCGGATAAAATTCTCACCCATTTCATAATAGTTATCCAGCCACGGTTCTGATTTGATGGCCTGCTTGACTTCCTCCATTGAGGACTCAGACAGCGAGTTCATAAACTCACGCCCACACAGGATAACCCCCTCAGTGCCTGCCTCAGCAAACATATAGCCCCGGATCGCACTCATCTTGGCGAATGTTCGTGTCTTACCTGAACCGCGTCCCCCGTATGAACCCCGGTAACGATAATTATCACTGAACACCGGGATCAACTTGGTCGGCAGTTCAATGTTCGCTGTCGTCACGTTGGCCTCCGGCAACCAGCACTATCTTGGCGGGAGACATAGAACCATCCGGGGAACGGTGATCAATTTCTTGCTTATCGGAATAGCCGTGCTTAGTCAGCATCATCTTGGCTATCGTGGAATTAAAATCCCCCGTCAGCCCTTTGTTGATGAGCTTATTCTCCTGCATAGCCCCAATGCCTTCTAAGATGTCCGAAAACTCATCAGACTGCTTTCCGTATTCGTAGGCGGTCGAGCGGGCTATTTCCAGATAACAGGCTAAACCCGCCACACTGGGGATAACATCACCAACTGATTCGTAACCGCCATACAGATATTCTCTTGCCCTAGCGATTAACGCGTCATTCAGCTTGCTAGGGCAACCCACCTGATTTGTTTGTTGTCCCATTTTCCTTTTCCCCATAAACAAAAAGCCACCCGAAGGTGGCTGAATAAGTCATGCGTGTATAGATTTAAAATGAAATTTGCATTCGTCCTCGCAAGCAGGAGCATTTCTTGCGCTTAGCCGTAACGTTTCTATCTCAATCCAGACACTTTTAGTGCCATATTTTATGGTATCAATATCTTGTTGAGCAGAAATAATCGCAAAATATTCACCATCATTTATGCCCTGAAAAATTTCATATTTGTATGTTTCAAAACTTTTCTGGCTAATGAAAGTCAGAGTACTAAAAAGTTTACTAGCTTGCATGGTATCTCCTTGTTTTAGTTTGATAACACCTTACCTACAAAACCTTTATCAAGCACCTTTATATGAAGATTTTACAAAGTGTTATAAAACTCAAATGAGCGAAAATAATCGCTGAGTGACCAACCAAACCGAGTACCTCGCCAACATCAGTTGCTTATTGTGTCAAAGGATCGCATTTCAAATGCCACCCTCAGTTCAAACTGCAGATACAGCTCGTTATTTGTATTGCATGGCAATTTGTAACCTGTTTTCAGCCTGTTGCTTATTACTGAGAAGATGAGCCTTACGGCCACCCCGCCCCCAATAATGCAAGGTACGGGCACAATCGCTAACAACGGCGGCTTCTTGGATGTAGGTATGTGCCGCCATATTGGCCTCTGCCATGTAACTCGCCACTGAAATTAGTTCACCCGAAAAATATTTATCGAGAACGGCATACACACCGACTTTGAATGCCGGATCAATATGACCAGCAAATTCATAGGCAACAAACCGACTTCCGAATGTACCGCCGTGCTTTCCTTTAGCCGTTTCTAAATGGGCTTTTGAATCCCATTTAGATAACTCGTTGATAAATAATCGGGTCGATTCGAGTCGTTTAAATTTGCCCGGACGAAGGTTTTCAATGTCCCGGCCACCTAAGAACTCACTATCACCCGCCTCTACTCTGGCTTTAGCAATACGCCACATGTCAGTTAAACAAATCATTCCATCGTCATTAATGCGAACTGGGGTATTAAACAAAGTCAGTGTTTTCATGCGTAGTCCCTTATAGAAAGTGAACCTGTTCGTACAGAAAGACCACCCCGAGACAACTACGCTATTAGCGGTTTTCTCAGGCTCACTTTCTGGAAGGTTCTCAGATTAAATGTGCGCGTACGAATGCGCGGAATTCAGATACAAAAGCCACCACGATATGTGATGGCTTTGGGTATTCCTTTAGCCATTCTGGAAATGGATGCAGGAACAAAAAGCTTCCGAAGAAGGCTTGTTATTAAGCTTGAGCTGATGCTGCTTTAATTTTCTCTTTTGCCAGTTCGATAGCTTTGCTTTCTATTTCGCTCAGAGTTAGTCCGTAACTATCTTCCAATTCAACACTAATTGAAAAATCTTCATCAGCTTCGGGCGTCATATAAACATAAAGATCTACAGTGAAGGTCTCATAAGTCTGAACAACACCCACTTCATGATCATATTTACGGCCACAAGTAATTGAATCAATTAAAAAGTGCATAATTTTCCCTTATTCATTCTTTCTATTTTTAGGGCACTAACCCATGTGAATGGTAGCCCGTGTCAGGGAAACAATTTTAATTTTGTTACGATCTTAATACAGTGGTTGCAATTGTCTCAGGCTTTAAACAAACCTCATCCACACTGCGCCCTAACATACTCTTGCAACCCCAGAATCATTTGTTCTGAGGTGGCAATACGCTCTCTGAGTAGCCAATAATTTCTGACAGCGGAGTCTGTAGGTCGGGCGGTGGTTGCATCATCCATGCCGGAGGTGGTAGTGGTTTCAAACACGGGACACTTGGCTTTGATGTACACCCGCTCAGGATGAGCAAGAGAAGCAGCGTGCAGCCTGTCAATTTCAGTCTTGGCATTGGTGAGTTCCTGAGTGTGGGTCTTGTCCAGCTCTGCGAGGTGTTTAATTTGCTCTTGCTGCTTATTTATCGCAGTGAGTTGCGCTTGATACCTCTCATTCAGCTCTGTGTAGTCCTTACTTTTTTTCTGATACTGCCAGTAAGTTAAACTGAGCAGAGTAGATAGAAGAGCCAGCGCACCAATCATGAAAAGCTGGATGTTGAATTTCATAACAACTCAAACGCTCGTTCGAACGTCTCCATCGGATAAGGTTGCCTGCCGTTCTCATGCCGGATAATCGACTTAGCCAGCGCAATTAACGTGGGCTTATTAACGTCAATCCTCTCGAACTGGTCAACATTGAGCGCCTTAGCAACTCCATTAATATAAGCTGTCGTGTTATTCTCATTGGAAGGTGCCCAGCGATTAATCATCTTAGATACGCTGTTATGTCCGCCCTTGTGATAATTACACAGCAGTTTCATCAGTGCCCGAATGCCATACTCTGGCGACTCGAACCGACAGAACCGCTTCTCAATATTCGGGTCATGAGATAATAGACCTTGCCACTTGTTCACGGGGTTGTAATCAATATTGCCGGGATTATTGTTACGAATGCCTCTCGTCATTGTTGCCTCCCGCTTTCTTCTCCGCCGCCTTACGCAGCCATTGACCAATAAAGTCTGTCCCCAGATAGCCAATCACCACACTGCCGATGTAGGCCAAGTCAGGATTCAGGCCAAACAGATTTAATACATCACGAATGAACCAAGCGAACATGGCACACATAAAGGCATCAATTGACACCTTTAACCAGCCGCCGCCTTGATAACGGCCGCGAAGAAATGCCATTGTCCCGGCGAGGGTTGCCCCGATGCCTTGCTCTCTTATCGAGATGAGCCAGTCACCGAGATGTACCCAGATATCAGGATTTTCTTTCATTTTCATATTCCACCCCATTAGAACAATGGGCGTCCGTGGGGTGAAATAGGTTCGCCCCTGTGTAGGTTAAATGTAATAAGTTAATAATTAAGGTATGCTACTGGATCAGCCAAAGACTAACTAACCAATGGAGGGATGGCTGATTACCTCTGAATAAGGAAAAAATATAATGAGCCTCGGCTGGAATGAAATGTCACCAGAACAAAACTTCCTTTATGGCAAATCCCAATTAAATCATGAATTAACCATTGCAATAATTGAGTTTCTTATCTCCGAATCTGCCAATCCTGAAGAGACAAAGAAAAAACTAGAAAAGATGGTATTAAAACACGTCTCAAGTAATGTAAGAGAACATGCTGACAAAGATTTAATTAATCTTCTGAAATAGAAAGACAAGGTGCAAGTCATTGCACCTTATTAAGAATTAAGGCAACCCGCAAATTCTAATAACTTACTCTTAGCCCACTCCGTTGCTCTAAGCTCAAACTCTGAAAATGTCGATTTTTCATTGTATTGCTCAACATAAAAGAGTTTTACGTGCGGGATTTTATTAGAAGGCATTTCATCGTTTTCTTGCGGATAAACATACACATCAGCTTCCAGCACTGCGACTCGCTCAGATGAGAAAGACAATATACTTTGCTGTGTTATACCTTCATTATTCTTAAATTCCGCTCTCGAATTAATCTTAGGAAAAGCCACTTCAATCTTCATTATTCACCTCGCTATTGCCTTAACGAAAGATCCAACAACATGGCCTCTAGGCCGCTTTTTCTGTCAACCCAATTTGGTCGCAGTATTGTTTTGCGTAATTTTCAGCGCGCTCAAAAAACGCAGCAAGTGTGCTTTCAGGATCAAAGGTTTCCTTATACTTTACGATAAGTTTATTTTCATAATCTTCATGTCCGCAAAACCCTGATACTTTGACATCAGCGGCTAATTGCTTTTCCGTCAGCATATTGACAGTAAAAGAGCCAATTCCGACATCACGATGACAACCAGCAGACATGAGGCTAGTCGTTGTTGTTGGCATCCCAACTTCAAAAAATAATGTCATGATAAACCTCGCTATTGAGTTAATAGGGTGCCAGCCGCAATAGGAGATACTGAGGTTCTGTGAGTGATTGCGGTGGCAAATTCGGTTGACATTGCATACACCATACGTATACTGTATCTATACAATATACGGCGGTACACAATGATCAAAAGTTTTAAACATAAAGGGTTAGAAAAATTCTTTAAAACAGGCTCTACAGCAGGTATTCAAACAAATCACGCTGTAAAACTGAATATTCAATTAACCGCATTAAATGCCGCCAAAAAACCCGATGACATGAACGCACCCGGCTGGAAATTACATCCATTAAAAGGCGCTGATTTAAAAGGCCACTGGGCCATTTCTGTCAACGGAAACTGGCGGATGACATTTCGCTTTGAAGGCGAAGATGCCATTTTGGTTAATTATCAAGATTATCACTGAGGAACAATACCATGAACAGAATGCATAACCCCGCCCATCCCGGCCTTGTTTTGCGCGAATATTTAGGCGACATTTCTGTTACAGAAGCAGCAAAAGCACTGGGCGTAACCCGTGTAGCTTTATCCCGTATTTTAAATGGCAACACAGGTATATCAGCAGATATGGCACTCCGTTTAGAAGCCGCATTGGGAACCAGTGCCGAAATGTGGACGAATATGCAATCCCAATATGAGTTGTGGCAGGCTTCCCAACAACAGCGTCCTGAAATCAGGCCGATATACAACTATACTCCAAAACAACTCATTCCATAACCCAACGGCCCCACTCAGGGGCTGTTTACTTTGGCTGAAGCACAAAAAGCCACGCAATGCGCAGCTTTGAATTCAGTGTGTTTTTTGGGTTAGGCCCAATTGCAGTAAAAACGTTTAATTTGGCCTATTTGTTTTAATATGGCACTTAACTCTTGCGCTTCAGCAGTAGAATAAGCGCCAACGTATTCAAACTCACCCTTGCCTTTTAGTTTTTGAGGTTTTGTAGTGCCTAGATTATAAGTTATACCGTCAACAGTTATAGAAAGATTCTTGCTAAATAATTCGTTCATCTTCTGATAACCGTCTTTACTATTTTCAGAAGAAACTTTCCACCATAATCCCTTGGTATCATTAACTCTCTCCTCCCAATAAAAGAGAGAAATTTTTTCAATATCTGTTTTATTTTGGACTCTGGTCAACGTACCGAAAGCACGCTCATTTAGACCTTCAAATTCACCATCAGCAAGGTATCCCCAATCCTGCCCACCTTCATATGTGCTTCCCTCTATTTCAAGATCAAAAGACAACATATAATCTATCTGTCCCCAATCACACGCCATCATATCTTCTTGGAGCGGTTGCCAACTATCAAAGCTGTTGTGTTTACGTTTTTTAATAAGATAATCCAACTTATCATCATCAGTTTTTTCTGATTTAGGAATAAGTCCTATATATTCATTAGGATAATCCCAATCATTGCGATACATAAGATTGCCTAAATACAATTGAATCATCGCCCAAGGATATGAGCCAACAGGTGCAACTGCATCATGATTTTTGTATTGTTCAGGATTGATAAAGCAATTTTGATTAGTATTCGTTTTCTCTGGCTTATTAACGTCAGACATAAATCCCTCACTTTATTATTCGTTAAAGGTCATTTCATCCTACTGCTAACTAGCCAGTTAATATTAATGAGGTAAGATTTTTATCTCAATTGAATAGCCTGTAACAGAATCAATACGCCTTAAAATATGGCAGCGTATTATAAAATCTGTCTGTTAGTCGAGTGCGTGATCCAGTGAGTTGTAAACTCAAAGTTTACTACTGACAGAAGATATTTCGTTTATCTCTTGCTCAGTCTGCTGAAACCGTTCTTCTTCCAATTCCACACCCAACACGCGGCGATTCAGTTTCAACGCGGCTTTCAGTGTCGCCCCGGAACCCATAAAGAAATCGGCGACCAGATCCCCTTCCCGGCTACTGGACTGGATAATATGTGCCATTAAATCAGCAGGCTTTTCGCACGGATGCTTGCCCGGATAATACTGCACAGGCGCAAACTGCCAGACATCGGTATAAGGCACTCCTGCTGTAACCGCGAATGAACGGCGCATTAAACCGTATTCCTGCCGTAATTCGTCATACTGACGCGACAGGGTAAGATGAGATTCAACCAATTCAGGGTATGGCTTATTCAGTTCGCCACGCTGGTGCTTTTCTTTAGCGATACGGTCAAACAACACCTGCAGTTTTTGATAGTCCCCTTCATTGGGTAACTGCCACTGGCTGTCGCTGAACCAATGACTCGCCATCTGTTTTCCGGTGGCAGCGTGAATTTCTTTTGCCGTGACACCTAACACTTTCCGGGCATCACGAAAATAATCGATTAGCGGCTTAAATACCGACTGTTTCAGCTCCCGGCATTGGCGGGAATAGCCATCGCCTTTCGGGTGATAGGGGCCTTGATAATGTTCGGCAAAAATAATACGTTCCGTGGCCGGAAAATACATCCGCAGGCTTTCTTTATTCTGCCTGCGCCACGGGCCAGACGGTTTCGCCCAGATAATATGGTTCAACACATTAAAGCGTTCACGCACGAGCAGCTCGGTATCCGAGGCCAGACGCGAACCACAGAACATATACAGGCTACCGTTGGGTTTCAGCACCCGCCAGAATTCAGCCAGCAGTTCATCCAGCCACGCAAGGTACGCCGTCACATCGTTCCACTGATTGTCCCAACTGCAGTCTTTGACCCGAAAGTAAGGCGGGTCAGTCGCAATCAGGTCAATACAGTTATCCGGCAGGGTTTTGATAAATTTCAGAGAGTCGTCGTTAATTAATGTGGTACTACTTAAATTCACTGGCTATTCCATACATCGACGCTGACGGGTTCTCAGGAAAGCCACAGGATGAAGGCTGGCGTTATTGCACCACCAGCCAACATTTCACCGCTTAAGACATTACCCCATCAAGGGCAACGTTTGAAAAACGTCTCATTGTCCCGGCTTTCCATCAGACCAGCCAGACAAAATTGAGTTAAAAGCAATTGGCAACGTGGCCTTGTTAGCCCCGTTAAGGTAGAAATGTCTGAAACAGAGGCCCAGTCATACAGGGGAACCGTTTCTAAAACGCAGGAAGCTGTTGTTGTCATATCTTCATGTTTTAGCATGATAATTTTAAACCTTTGGTCAGTTATTCGGCGTGAACACACATGTAACTCTGACCAACGACAACAGCAAGTCTTATGTTTATTTCAGGTATAAAAAAACCTCGCAAGGGCGAGGCTTCTATTTGATAAGACAGAGTATCCCATCATTAGCGTCAAATTTACCCAGTTTTCGGAAATTTGTCAAACGAAAACGTTTGTGATTATCAAACATCGCCAAAATCACTGGTAACTTTCTTTAACATGCTATTGGCTTTTG
>NZ_NJAJ01000035.1 GCF_002632825.1 Xenorhabdus stockiae | reverse complement strand
GGTACGAAACAATGTCTATTTCCCGGATGCCAAAACGTTCCGTAAAACCCTTCATCATTTTTTTCATGTCACCTTACCCGAAAAAGGACAGGAATTAGCTACCCGGCTGACCGATAATTTCCAAACTTTAATTCCTGCATCTTCAAGTTAATTGCATATAGATTAAAAAAAGGAAAATATAAAATTCAGACTCAACTTAAGGAACAGGATCCTAGTCCCTTAAGTTTTAAAGAGTGAATCTGATTATTTTCCTTTGGACATCATCTTCTGCATCACCATCTGCCCGAACATGCCCGCGGACTGCCTGACCTGCCCCACGCCCTGGCTCATCATTCCGGCCATATCGCCCATGCGTACACCGGCCCACGCTAATGCGCCCAGCCAGACCATCGGCAGCACAATAAACAGCGTACCCATCACCAGCCCCATGATTAAATCATCCGAGGTGTTCTGAATACCCACCAGATTAAACAGACTGTGGGTGTCTGATCCGTACAGGGCTTCCAGCAAATGGCTGTCCAGCCAGCGCGCCAGCTCCCACCAGAACGTCAGAAAATTCAGTGCGAAAATCACAAACGTCAGTGTGAAGATGGTCTTAAATTCATAGGCCGCAAACAGCACAATCAGCGGTATGAGGATATACAACGCCATCAGAATCACCGCCTGCATCATCGGCAACGCCTGACGTACCGCATCGAACATCGGCATACTGAGTAATCCACCCAATAAAGCCCCTGCGGAAGTGCCGATGCGGTTAGCGCCATCCAACAAGGTGGGATCGGCATTACCTCCATAGCCTGCGTAGACATAGCCCTCCTGAGAAATCGTCAGGTTCACCGGGCTGACCAGACGGCGGATCACCGCTTCCTGATAAGCCGGCGTGTTTTTACCCAGTATTTTCAGTGTCGCTGACAGGCGCAACCACAACCCCGGATCGGCCTGCGCCAGTACCCGATCTTTCAGACCTGTCTGGGCCGTTGACCACCAGGCCTGACACGTCGGGTATCCGCCCTGCCCGGTATACGGTCGCCCGTTATCCCGATTCTCCTGCCACGGAAAATCCGCCCGGGGGAGGCGGGATTGCAGCGTCCGGTAATCCCCGGCTAAAAACGTCCGACTGCCCAGCCAGTCGATATCATTCAGGATAATCGGGTCAGTGATGTGTTCCTGATCGCGTTGTTTCCACTGATACAGGGCTAAGGCATAGCAATCATGGGTAAAATCCTGCAATTCTGCGGCCAGAGCCGGATTACTGATGCGGGTGTGCTGCACGTCAAAGCGCAGTTGCCGCAGATCCGGCCGACAGGGAATGGACGCCACCGCCGCCTGTGTCAGTCCCTTGGATAACCGGTGCACCACCGCCCACCAGAGCGGCACAGACGCGGTCTGGTTATTCAGGCTGGACATCACCGGCGCATAGCCACTGTTATCCGGGGTTGTCGGTGTCCAGGTGCCACAGCTTTTGGCACGGGAAGTATCGTACTGAAGGGTGGTCAGGCTGACATTGACCAGCGGCACACAACACACCACCATCACGAAGAACGCGCCGTACAGGGTGTTTTCAATCCGGGCCAGCGACTGTAATCCGGCCTGACCGTCTTCTTCGCCACACTCTCTGACTGTCAGCCAGACCGCAATCACTTTTACTACTAACGGCAGCGTAAACAGTCCGGTCGCAATCAGGATGTGCCATAGGCCATTGTTGATGACCCAGCCGAGTAGTGTCAGAAAATATTCCAGATAGCTGTTGGCTGTCATCGTATCTCCTCAATAGTGCCTGACAAGGCATACTCACCCAGCAGGATAAACAGCAGGCTGGCCACCATCATCCGTATCAACATTGCGCGATATTCCGGCAGATGTTTCACCCGTTGCCAGACTTTCTGACCTCCCCAGCTCAGTACCGCATACAGGCCTAACCGCCAGATTAACCAGACTCCCCCGGTTTCGGTCACCCAGTGGTGAATACGATTAAGTTTTTCTGCCTGATGCAGCCCGACCCAGCCTGTCGCCAAAGTGATACCCATCACCAACACGATGAACATTGATAACACTGCACCTTTTCTGAATATTGAATGTTTCTCTGTCATCATCCGCCTTACCTGCGCTCACGGCTCGGGGTTTCCAACTGGTAAAAACGCGCATCGGTGTTGTCCGGCACTTGTTTTTGCGGATGCATGTTGATGCGCTGGGTGTCCCGCTCAATAATGGTCAGGATGGCATTACGGGACAGGGCCTGTTTCAGCTGCATTTCATTCTTCAGCGCATCAATTTCCCGGTCCAGCGCGGCAATCCGGCGTTCCCCTTCAGCCAGCGCTTCTGACTGTGCTGCCGCATTGGGTTCGGACATGCCGGTGATAAGCATCCGCCGCATCAGTAACGCGGTTTCCACGGTTTCCGCCATCGCCAGCTCCCCCGCTAAACGGCCCGTCAGGGCAGCCCGGTCCGGGTCGCGCTGCAACGCCTGAATGACACCTTGGGTTACCGTCAGGCTGCCGGTTTTCAGTTTTGCCAGATTGACCATCGTCGGTTTTTCCGTACCACTGACCAGCTTCACCAGTTGTTCCGTATTGGTTTTAGTATGCTCCTCCAGCATCGGGGCAAAGCCCGTGCCCGCAACGGTAGTGCCCGGCTGGTGTTTCTCGCCGCCACTGGTGCAGTCTGCCGCTTGGGTACAGGTCCGGATGACCCGGTCGCCCAGCACGCTAACCACCGCCTCGGCCGCCTCACGGGCGTTGCTGAATTTACGGCAGGCACTGCCTTCACACTTAAGGCTACTGACCGACGACTGACTCAGTACCGGCATCTGGTTCATCATATTAAAACCGGCACGGGCTAAATCCCGGGTCGGGCGAATGGCATTCTGCCCCTTACCGCCCTGCCGCTGGCCGCCAATCCACGGATGCCCGCCGGCACCGGTGGCTTTGCTGCCCGCGTTATTGACACGCACCGCATCCCCATCTCCACCGTTAACCAGACTTTTGTACTCCTGCAAAGCAGCCGACTGCGTCCATTTGGTATTCTGCGCAAAATCCATCATTTTATTGGCCATCGCCTGACAGTTGAACTGGGCTTTGTCGAACGCCACATTGGCCTGTAACACCCCGTTAGTCAGCATGTCATACAGTCCCGGATTGGCCCGCTGGATAATCATCGCCGGCAGACTGGCCACCGCACCGGTGGCGCCCTGAATGACATCACTCATCAGGTTCTTGAACCCGGCTGTAATCCCGTTCAACTGATTACTGACCGTGGCTTTCAGGTCAAAATTGCCGCACATCAAATCCGAACGCCAGCCCAGCTCTAATCCACCGAGGGTGGTGGAGCCACTGCGACTGGCCGGTTCAGATATCACCGAACCACCCCCTAAGGTATAGAACAGCGTATCAGACACTGCACCGCTGGCGTCTGCCCCATAACCCAGTGCGCTCCGGTTCACCTGCGGTAAGGTCAGAGACAGCCCCGTGGCATTAGCCTGTGCCGAAGCGATGACCAGTCCACCGACCATCAGCCATAACGCATTTATTTTTCTCATGATTCATCCCTTGTTCAGATATCCGTACTGCTGAGAAAACGCTGTCCGCGCCGCTGGCAACAACTGTAGGGCTGCCACAGAGCATAAGCCTGATTGCCATTGCTGGCCGCCGTATGTTCCCCATCAGGAAACACGGCGCAGGACTGACTTAACTGCGGTGATAACCGCTGCCACTGGTGATTTTTAGCGCCGGTATTTTCGGTGACTTGCTCTGGAGGCCAATAACCCGCAGTACGGGTGCCTTTCAGGGTCTGATAAACATGGGGTTGCCCGACACGGGTAATGATATCTGCGACCCGTTGCGCCACCACAGCCGCCGCTTTGTCATCATCAGTCTGATTAACAAACCCTGAGCGCGGATAAATATTGCCCCATACAGTGCCGGCCATCTGACTGCCCAGCTCCCGCTGACCGGGGATCAGGGCTTCCGGGTAGAACGATTCCGGTAACCCGGAGCGCCACGCCACCGAATCCAGTGTGCTGAGAAAATAAGGCACCAACGGGGTGGCGGCACTGCGACACGAATAGCCGGGAATCTGTCCGCCTATCAGGTTAGTTGCCGGATGCCCGATGGCATCAGCATATTTGAAACGCAGGCTGGTACGCCGTTGCCCGGCAATCTGAACATTGTGATCCCCCCCGCCGGCGTTCAGGTGAGAGAACGCCCCGGTCACTGCATTTTCCAGCCCGCCGGAAAGTTGACTGACCTGCGCCATTTCTGTCCATGGATTGCCACCGGAGGCGTGATAGGTAGACACCACCACTTCGGGGAGATAATGGGTCACCTTCACCGAGGTTTTCACCGTACAACCGTGCAGGCCACAGAGCAGCCAGTAACAGAGGCCACTAACCCGCCACTGAATACAGGACGGCGAAAGACTGCCGGCGACAATCTGAACCGTATTGATGGAAGCCTGTGTCACCGGGGAAAATGCCGCTATCAGGGTGATGAGTGCAGGAAACGTCACACGTTGAAGACTCATGGTTGATATTGCTCCCTGAGTGCGCGGGCTTTTGCCACATCCGCGGTGCCATACACCACCTCCCTATCATCAAAGACCACGGCCGGATACTTTTTTACACCGGATTGCCAGGCCTGTACCACGGCACGGTAAGCCTTAATGAGTTGTTGTTCCTGCTGATGCCAGTGGGACGATTGCAATATTGCCTGCGCTTGCTTTGTGGCTTGCTGTGGATCAGCAGAAAGCTGAGCAAAAATTTGCTTTTGCTGTTGGTCAGCGGCATCCAGCCAGACGACCGGTGTTTCAGAAGAAAGGTTAATGGGTGGGTGTTGGCTGTCGGTATAAACGACAATTTTTGCGCTGGCTGATAACGGCAGTACCAATCCTACACAAAACAAGAAATTCAATTTCCTCATAAACCATTTCCCATCAGACAAAATATCGGAATAGCCTGAAGAAACATTTTATCGATGTCAGTAATTAATTAGTTTTCGGGAGAAGGAAATTGATTTATACATCAAAATAAGATGCAATCATAATCTAATGAATTATAGATTAAATCTATTTAATGGATATCTGTTGTATGAATTTATCATGGCGTCAAGTAATACGTTTTTTCATTTTGCTATTAAGTCCAATCATTGTCGAATGTATAGCAATCGCTATTGCCTATGGTGTAGATAGCCTGCCTTTTTTTGATTGGTATTGGTGTTACACATATTGGTACTACCGTGCTTTTGTTTTGTGGCTGACAATGGCCTTGGTTGTACTTTTCCTGACATGGCCATATCGTCGGTGGATTGCTGATTTGCCTTTAGGGAATCTGAAAAATTTTTCTTCTTTTTGGCTGGCAATCGGGGTCGCAATATTACTTTGTCTTACTTTCTATGGGTTTGGCATTCTCTATTTTACACCATCGGAGCATATGCTCGCTGAGTATGATTCAGCATCATTATGGATCTATCTGTCATTTATTTTATTTCCCCCTGTCATAAACGAAATTATTTTTCGTGGGATGCTACTAAACGCCTTCAAGTCAGAATACCCATGGACTTTATGGATGGGCACCTTTATAACTGCCTCAATATTTGCAGGCATGTCGATGGAAGAACCTTATATCAGCAATTTTGTTCAAAATTTTATTCTAGGAATACTATTAACTATTGCTCGTATACGTAGTGGTGGCTTGCTATTACCCATTTTGCTAAGTATAGAAGCCGCATTGATAGCAGTTATTTTGATAAGTTAACCCGAATCTTGGATGAAAAAAATAAACACCCCCGCCGCAAGCTGCGGGGTATTCAGATATGAAATCACCCGCTTCGCATCGTTCAATTCTTATTTTGACGGATTACTATCCTTTTCATTAATGATAAAAGCGGTAACATGTCGAAAAAGTGCTTGTCAGGCTGTGCTTACATTCTTTTTTTGCCGAGTAAATTGCTAAGTCATCGGTGGATAGGGATCCCATTAAATGTATGAGTACAGCACTGGCACAGGATAGGTATATCATTTTCTGACAGATTTGGATTAACTGTTCTCAAAAAACCAGCGTTATCGACAAATAACCCATTATAATAACTTGATTCACCACAACGGATATAATCTCTTTGTTCATGCTCATGTAACGCAACTATCAAAAATATAGGCTCTGGACGGTCCAGTCGCTGAATGGCTTCACTGTGAACTACATCCCATTTCTCACCCACTTTACTCAGTAAAAACATAAAGAGCGGCGTGTAATCTAAGCCATGCCTTGGCTTACCTTTCATTGACTGAAAATACGGCATATCTTCCCGGATGCGTTTTTGTTTGGCTCGCTCCCATCGATATTCACCACCATGAGAATGAAAAACACAATGAGTTGCTGTATTGACTCGACGATAAAGTTTCTTTTTTCTATGATTTGATTGATGATTTTTCATTCTTATTTTCATCTCATTTTTTAGGTAAGAGGGTGAATTTTTTCTCCGTCAATATATCCGATAATACGGTTGAATATTTATGTCAGTTTCAACCCCCGCGCCAGATCCATCCTCCTTGCGACCAACACCGCAGCCTCCAGTTCATTGCACTGATGCTCACGCATTAACGCCCGCCGTTCGGCTTTTTCTTCTTTTTCCGTCATCCCCAGCGCCAGATAGAGGCTCGGCGGCACGACCCGGAACAGCGCTTCGATTTTTTTCGCCAACACTACGCCTTCGGTGTAACAGCGAGGTAATTTACTGGCGGAGAGCAACACCGCTTTTTGTTCTTCGGTCAGTTTCTTGAAACGCGCGATTTGTTCCACCTCGTCCGGGGGCATGGTGAGACACAGCCACCATTCGGCCATATTCAGCATTTTTTCAGCGGTATCCGGGTAGTCAGCGAGGTTTTGTGTGGCGAGCCACAACCAGGCACCCAGTTTACGCCACATTTTGACGACTTTGGTCATATAAGGGGACAGCAATGGATTGGTGGTGGTGATATGGCCTTCGTCTATCACCAGTTGCAGTTCCCTGTCCTGATACTGGTCGCGTTCGGCGAGGTTATTGACGGTGTTAATCAGTGACACCATCGCCAGTGCCATCTGTGCCGAGTAGTTCTCACGTGCCAGCGTACCCAAATCAATTAATGTCACATCCACTTCCGGCCACGGTGTGCCGGGGCGGTTGAATAGTTCGCCTTCAAAGCCCTGCGTAAACATCGACATGGCGCCAGCCATTTCATCGGCCCGTGCCCGGCGGTGGGCGGTGATTAACGGCTGGCCGTGTTCATCCTGCTGATAGTTGCGGGCAATGGCATACAGCGCAGTTTGTAAATCCGAGGCCACCATCTGATGCCCTGCCTCATAGCTGATCTGTGCGGCTAACATAATCGCTTCACGAATTAATCCGCGATCTGAACGGGTCAGACGTTCTTCTTCTTTTTTCTCACCGCCGGTGATCATCAGCCGGGCGGCAATTTCCATTTCCCCCAGAATATCACGCTGTTCATCGCCGTCTTCCTGTGCTTCATCAGTCTCCGGAATATCGGCTTCATTAATCCGTAATTGTTTGGGACTGAGTTTCAGTAACTGATGCGCATCAGCAAACAGGACCAGACTGACGCCACAACCCGGTTTGATACCAATTTTATTCACTGTCAGCCCCAGACTGGCGTAATAGTCTGCCAACAGTCCAAAACTGTTCCCCGCCTCCACAATAAACAATCGCGGCCGGTGGATCGCCATTAGTTGTACCAGCGAAGCACACAACGTGGCGGATTTGCCAGCGCCGGTCGGGCCGAACAACAATAAGTGCGCATTCTGCGTGCGATCCAGTTTGTTCATTGGATCAAAGGTCAGCGGCGCGCCACCGCGATTAAAAAAACTGAAGCCCGGATGCCCGGTGCCGGTTGAACGTCCGGTGACCGGCAAGAGTCCTGCCAGATGCTGGACCCACGTCAGTCGGCTGTACCAGTGTTTTTTGTCTTTCTGCGGGTTAAAGCCCATCGGTAAGGCGCGTAAATAAGCATTCAGCGGGGATACACTGAACTCCGGCCGCACAGGCTGCAACCCTGCACTCAGTAACGTAGAAGAAAGCTGATGTACCCGATGATTCAGATTACCCAAATCTTGCCCCCGCACCAGAAAGGTCAGTGCACTGCGGTACAATTTATGCCGTCGCCCCAGTAATTCCTTCACGGCCTGCACATCCTGCCGGACGCGCAGCGATTCGGTATTTTCCCCGACGGCATTTTTTGCCAGTCGGGTGAAGCTCTCTTCCAGGGTATCCTGTGCCTGCGCCACAATGGTCAGCGTGACCACCGTGCCTTCCGGCATCATATCAATCAGCGCATTGATATTGTCTCCCCGTTTCACTTCCCCTGTCAGGGTGCCCGGCTCGGGTGGGCGGCGCAGGCGCTCAACCGGCACCGCTTTATGCGGCAAACCATCAAACCACCAGACGCCGTTCTCAGGATCCGATACTGGCGGGGTAAACCACAGACTTTCGGCAAAGTCATTATTCACCGGGGCTCGTGCTGTGTCGGGGATTCATAACGTACCGCACGATAAAAATCGGCTTTGGTCATGCCCCAGTCCGGGGCCGGGTTAAAATGACGCAATAACCAGCTGTGGATCTGCCCGCCATCCTGTCGGGTTGCCACAATACCGGCTGATGCCAGTGATGATATCAGTCGTTCGCAGACCTGATTGAGTGCTGCCACCGACGATACCGTTTGAGGGTGAGCCTTCGATTTATGCGCAGGCAACCAGCGGTAAACCACCATGCGCGTCTGGCGCTGCTCCCCCCGCCACGACTGTCCGGTAATCAGAGAATCCTGAAATATCCCGTCAGGCTGGGCAATGCTGTTCAGGTGACGTGCTGATTCTGCCAGAAAAGCGTCAGTAAAGGCTGTGCCCTGCGCCCACGGTTTCACATAGTCCCGTAACGTATTGAGGTAACCCGACGGGTCATCGTCATCCTGACAAAAAAACTGCACTACCCACGGCGAAATATCGTCCTCGTCCAGACTGTCCTGAATGGCATCTTCCAGTTGGTCGCGGATTTCAATCAACCGTTCAGCGGGACGCCCTTCGGTGGCGACCGGTTCAATCTGATAAACGGCCCCCACGGACACCCCGTCATCCAGCAATAAACACTGCCCGTCTTCCAGATATTCCACCCAGGGCAGGTAGTCGATAATCGACGGATTCGCCCGGTAAATCGCCGCTTCATCCGTTTCGCGTAGTTTGCCGGGGCGGTGCAATGCGTTGGGATTGTCCATTACCGAGCCTCCGTGCGTTCACCCGGCAGGGCATACTGCACCTGCTGATAAAACGGGAACACCGTGCTGTAGCCCGGTACCGGCGTCTTGCCCGCCACCAGATGCGGGTAGACATACATCACCATATCGGGATTGGGCAGGCGGGGAAACTGGTCGTGCTACCAATAGTTAGATGCGTATTTTTTTTAAGAGGAACATTAGTTCGTAATTCACTAATTAATTTGCAGTTTTCTATCTTTTGAAAGCCATAGAGCATATATCAATCTAACTATTGGAGTCATAACCTAATGTTCCAGCGAAGTCAGATAACATGATATCTCTGATTTTTTGTACTAATATCAATCAATTTTAACACCAGATCAATCTCGTCTATTCACCTCATCGCGGTTGAGCGAAAGCGTCTTAGCATCCTCGTTGACGATTGAACTACATACCCATTATGTCATCCAGCTTTGGACTAGGTGCAGATGAGAAGAAATCAGTAATACGCATAAGGTTGCGGGGGAGTCTAGTGATGGCGAAGGTGATTATCCATCAGCGGTTGACGCTGGCGTAGTACCCATAAAAACAATCTTTTTTGGGTGGGGAATAAAAATGAGGCCATTTAATGTGGTCTGATAATCAGATCAGAATGGATTGTGTAATGATATATTATACCCAAATATTGTTTTACCTTTATTTGAAATGACTATAAAAAAATGGTCTATTTCTTCCTGAGCTATGCACACATATACTTTTCTACCTTTCTTTGTCATGTGAAAAGAATCGAATTATATTATTCATGCGCAGTGGGTTCTATTAGGTAATAATTATGAAGGTTTTAGTCTGGGTATATTATAATTGTTGAGAGTTGGGTGTCGCAATTTATATAGCTCAATAATATTATTTAAATAATAACTGAATAATATTGCTTTATTTAATGTTATGTAATGAAAGTTGATTTATTTATGGGGTGATATCTCACTTGTTAAAGTATTGGTGTCAGATTTTTCTTATGGATATATATAAAAATAATTTTAGTTATTTATATTCACTGAGTTAACTCTAAATGTATTTCATAAATTAAGGAAATATTACTATGATTACAACAAAAGCTTGGCAATGGATAAAAAATCCAGATCCTCTCCAATTAGTGCTTGGAACGAAAATATTACCAGAACTTAAAGAAAATCAAGTTTTAGTTAAAAATAAATGTGTTGGAATTAATCCGGTTGATTGGAAACTAATAGCCGGATTATCAAGTGATTGGAAAAAAAATCAAATCCCAGGTGTAGATGGTATGGGAATAGTTATTGATATAGGAAAAAATATTAAACATATTCGCCATGGAGCGAGAGTAGCTTACTTTGCTGATTTGCGTAGAGATGGAAGCTTTAGCCAATATACTATTGTGGATGCTAAATCTCTTCTTGCAGTTCCTGAACAATTAAGTGATTTATCTGCTGCTGTGTTTCCTTGTGCTGCTCTGACAGCTTATCAAGCAATGAATAAAGTACCTTTTTTAGTTGGAAAAGATGTTTTGGTAAATGGTGCTGGGGGAGCTGTAGGTAGCTTGCTATGCCAGCTTCTGATACAGAAAGGAGCTATAGTCCATGCGACTGCAAGTTCTCATCGCCATAATTTTTTACGTTCTATGGGAGTTAATAAAACATATGATTATCACCAGACTAACTGGCGAGAAAAACTAAAAAAAGTACCTTTGTACGCGGCATTTGATATGGTTGACAGTAAAAGTGCTTTATCTTTAGCTTCAATGCTTGAGTATTATGGACACTTAGTTTGCGTACAAGATCGAGTAGAACAAGCTCCATTAGAGCCGTTTACTACATGTATATCACTACATGAGGTAGGTTTAGGTGCAATTTATACTCATGGTAGTGAGTATCAATGGTGTCAGTTAGTAAAAGAAGGAGAAGTGCTTTTACAGCAGGTTTATCGCAAGGAATTAATTTTACCTGAAATTAAGGCTATTAATTTTGAGGAAATACCAGAGACACTGGCACAATTGGCTCAGAATAATAACAGTATTAAGTATGTTGCTTGTCTTTCAAATAAGAATACCTGATAACAAAAATATATTAATCGCAAGCGTGAATTTGAAAGATTGGGCATCATGGGGAGTTGAATGTAAGCATTAAGTGTTGGAACTGCCAAAAAGGAGACCAAAAATTAAACATTACTTGTTTTGCTAATGGTGAATGAAAATTGATTTTTTATAAGGAGATAAAAGTAAGTAATTTTATCTCCTTTTCCATAACTGGTTATTTATTGAGTCACCGCCTGTTTTGCCCTGATAGTTTGACTGACTTATCAAGGCTAAACAGGGGTTTTTGTGCATGTCTGATGCAGAAGAAAAAAACACGTCTCAGCCGCGTTTACGCGCCGGTGTCTTAACCTCTTCATTAACGATTGAATTACATACCCACTATGCCATCCGGCTCTGGGCAGGACGCCGGCGGGAAGATATCAGCAAAACACATCAGGTGACGGCGATCCTCGGAATGCCGCAGGTGATCAAACGGGCCGGTCATATCAGTGTGGATGCCGCTGCCGATAATCCGTATGCCGATGTCTGGCTGGTGAAGCTGGAACAGGCGTTGGAAGCCGTATCGGCCAATCTCAGGCAGAATCTGGCTATTTTGCAGGATATCCTGAATGCGGTGCCAAAGCAGATTACCCTATCCGCCGTTTCCTCTGTCGAACCGCTGAATATCGGCGTCTACAGTCATTCCCCGTTAGGTTACCGCTGTGTCTGGCTGCTGGTTGGTTACGACCAGCTGGCGATGAAAACATTTCAGGCTTTTCATTACGGACTGATTTCACGGGCAGAGCGGGATGCCTTTCTGCACAACGGCAGCCGGGCCATCCGCCAGATTTACGGCCTGGTGCGCTCTTACCGTTCACTGGCGGTCACCCGGCAGGATATTGCCCAGAAAACCCCCGCCGGGCTGGATGCCATTAAACTGTTGGGTGAACCGCATCCCGATATTCTGTCAGGCAGACAGCGTTCCGCGTTCGCCTCCCCGTTACGTTCCACAGAGCACGATTAACGGAGGGGAAAAGATGCAGCTTTATTTATGTGAAAAGCCTTCTCAGGCCAGAGACATTGCCCGCGTTCTGGGGGTGAAACAGCGTGGGCAGGGATTTCTCTTCAGTACCCGTATCATTGTCACCTGGGCCATCGGACATTTGCTGGAGGTGGCGGCCCCCGAACAGTATGGTGAACAATTCGGCCCACCGTGGCGGCTGGAGGTGCTGCCGGTGCTGCCCGCGCAATGGCAATGGACGGTAAAAAAAGAGGCCGCTGACCAATTTGCCGTGACCCGGCAGTTATTGAAACAGGTTGATGAGGTGATTATTGCCACCGATGCCGACCGTGAAGGGGAAGTCATTGCTCGCGAGTTGCTGGAATATTGTCGTTTCACCGGTGCGGTCAGGCGGTTGTGGCTGTCGGCACTGGATGAAACTAGCATCCGGCAGGCACTGGAGGCCACCTTACCGGGGGAGCAGACGGAAGCACTCTATCAGGCCGGGCTGGGGCGGGCGGGAGCCGACTGGCTGACGGGTATCAATCTGACCCGTTTGTATACCCTGAAAGCGCAGGCCCTGGGGTTCGGCGAGGTGTTATCCATCGGACAGGTTCAGACCCCGACACTGGCACTGGTGGTGAGCCGGGATAAGGACATTGCGAATTTTGTCCGAAACCTTACTGGCAGGTAATGACGACGCTGGAGAAAGACACTATCCGCTTTCAGGCTAAATGGCTGCCTGCCACGGAGGAGGGCGATGACGAAAACCGCTGTACCCGGGAGGCCGTGGCACAGGCCGTGCAACAGCGTTGTCAGCAGGCTACACAGGCCACCGTGATGGCCGTCAGCAAAAAACGGGAGAAAACCCTGCCGCCGCTTTGCTTTGATTTGATTTGGGAACATTACAGCAGACGGCGTCCCGTCTCTGGGGGATGGGTACCAGTCAGGTGCTGACGATTGCTCAGTCTCTGTATGAAACCCATAAAGCCACGACCTACCCACGCACGGATTGCGGGTATCTGCAAAAAGGGGCTCAGGTCTACATTGAAGGTCAGTTGCAGACGCGCAAGTGGCAGGACCAACAAGGGCAGGATCGCTATTCAACCGAAGTGGTGGTCAATGTGAACGTCACGATGCAGATGTTGGGCAGTCGTGGCGATGCAAAGTCAGTGGCTAAGCAGCAGAGTGCACCAAAACCTATTCAGAAGCCCCAGCCCTCTCAGCCAACAAAAAAAGACAGTGCACCAACACAAATGGCACAGCTTTCAACGTTGTCGGAAAAAACGGAGGAAATGGAGTGGGATGAGATCCCGTTCTGAGTGGTTTAACCTATTGCCCTGTTGTCACAGGGCCTATTCTTATTTTTGAGTAACACTATGTGGTTTATTTACATACGAGCGATCAGTGTGGTCAGCTTATTTAGCCACTGACTGAAATGTGGGCATTGGGAACGAATGGTATCTAAGCCAATATCACCGACGATCAATGGGCCATGTAAGGTTTTATGATAATTGGGAATGATGGCCAAAATGCGTTTAGATGGCGCTGTTTGTGGGCTGTTGTTGATATCTTCAGGCGTATCAAATGCTTCTTTGATGGTCTGTAGTGCGGCAATCGGCGCATTGTCATCAAGCCAGTCAGCAAATTTTTCGGGTTGGCAGAACAGTAAGGCTTCAAATTCATGTAATAACAGATTGGGAATAAAATTAGTCTGCCCGATATCATTAGCAAAAGCCTGCTCCAGCTGTACGACCCGTTCGTTGGCCGCATTATCCCGTTGGATGTCATAGTCAGGGAAATCGGTAGGCAAACCGTAGTAGTCGATAAGTGTGGTGACGAATGCGCCGGGATCTTGTCGGCATAAGCGGGTAATTTGGTGTTTTACTTTGCCATAACTCGTGATACCGCCTTTCTGGCGGGAACTTGTCTGAGCTAATATGGGGGTCAGATAGATCTGTTGTGCAAAAAAATAAGGTGCCAGTACGTCCCGCACGAACGTTTCTTCCGTCTGTCCTTCTACAAAAACATTAATACGGATCATCGTTGTGGTCTCCCGCCGAGTAAGTTTTTCTTCCATAATTCACCCAGGCTATAGTCTTCAAGCCATTCGGACAGAGTTTCATTATCCAGTCGCTTAAAAGTGGAAGCGCCTTGTTGTTTGTCGACCACAATCAGGTCATCAGCATCAAACTGATTAACCAGCTCAACCGACTGAGTAGAAATAATCAGTTGGTGTTGATTACTGGCATTTTTAATCAGACCAGCCAGTACGTTGATTGCATAAGGATGGAGTCCGAGCTCAGGTTCATCAATAATAATGGAGTCGGGCATGTACGCTTCAGGTTGTAGCAGCACTGTTGTTAATAAAATAAAGCGCAGCGTGCCATCCGATAATTCACTGGCTTTAAAAGGAATATCCTGCTCTTTTTCTGTCCATTCAAGTTGAATATAGTCGGCATTATCCGGCGTAGGCCGCAGGTAAAAATCACCAAAAAAAGGGGCAACCATCTGGATGGTTTTGATAATGCGGGTGTAATGCTGCTGATGGTGTTTTTGCAGGCGATACAAAAACGCCGCTAAATTAGCCCCATCTTCCCGCAGATAATCATTGTCATTAATACGGTGGGTTTGTTTGACTTTGGCACTGTCACTCGTGTCATGAAAATGGTATACCCGCCAACGAAGTGTGATCGGCAAGGTGTCATTTTCGAGATTCGCATGATGCTGATTGACCTGAGATTCAAAATGTCCGGCTCCAATATCATACTCTCTCTTGCTGTCGCCAAGGAGTGATTCATGGCGGAACATCATACGGTTATCATTAGTGGGTTCCAGCTCAAATTTATAACCATTATGGCCAAAAGAAAGCGCGGCACTCATACACTCGGTTTTTTTACGACCAAAGTGCAATAACGTGTCGGGTCCCCCCATTTTTCCAACAAGGGATTGTAAGCGCTGATCGAGTAGTACGGCGGATAAACGAAAGAAACTGATGAAATTGGATTTTCCGGCGCCATTGGCCCCAATAAGGACATTCAGGCTTCCCATTGGTAAATCACATTTTGCGATAGATTTGTAGCCTGTTATCTTAATTCTGCTTAAGTGGTCATTATTCGTTATTGGTTTCATAATCTTGCCTTTTCAGCATCATGTGACTCAATTGTGCCTTATTATACACTTTTCTGACGGTGGTCTGATGGATATCATCTTGGGTAAGTACACCTGCCACGCGGAGTCTCTTATTTTAGAGAATGCGCAAATAGGCAGTTTTTTGTTCTTTAAATCTGAGCAGAAGGTATAACCCTGCCATTTTATTTACTTGTTAAACTTACACGTTCGATTATTGAATTAGATAACGTAATTCGTTAAAGTAAAAACGCTATCGGCAAAATCCGATAGTCAAGGAATCTCACCCTTGCTAAGAGTAACCCACTGGTAGGAATTTTCTGCCAGTGCGCCTGTTATCGCCCTTTCAATGGCGGTTCAGGCAGGGGAGGTTTCGGCCTCGCCGGAAGGTTACTCCCGGTAGTGAGATCCCTGTCTGAACCACCACCAATAATCTACAGAAGGGGAAGCAGGTATGACGATGATTCACACTCAGCAAGACTGGCACCCAGCCGAAATTATTTGTGCATTACGCAAGCGTGGTACGACACTCGCCGCTTTATCCCGCGAATCGGGACTCAGTTCTTCTACTCTGGCAAATACCTTATCCCGCTCATGGCCGAAGGGGGAACTCATCATCGCGACTCGTTTGGGAATGGAACCCTCTGAAATCTGGCCCAGCCGTTATTTCGATGACTACGGCAATTTTATTGAGCGAAAAGTGCGCCAGCCGGTTGATGAAAGCCAGCCAGAGGTTGAATAACGCGCTGATATCATCAATGTGATAATACCTGTTCAGAGGCTATCCATTCTTTTTTGTTTCAGTATTTTTATTTTCAGCAAACATAATTGAGTTGTTCATTGAATACATTATAGGGTTCCTTGCATAGTCAGGATTATTTTATGACTGAGCAGGAACCTATTTGGTATGAAAATAACGGTGTTAATCGGCTTAATTGCGGTCATGCTGACGGGATGCAAGGTCCCCGTAAAACAACCGCTACCTCAATCTTCCCAAAATAGTTTTTCTTCCGTGACGCTGACACAAAATGTGCAGTCGGTTTCACCGGATATTTATCAGCAAACACCCGAAATCGTCCGCTACGGGCGCTATGTGCTGGTCAGTACCGACCCGACAGCAGCGCAGCGTGATCCACTTTCCCAGTTGATTGATATTCAGCTCCCCACATCCCAGAACCCCACGGTGGCTGATGCCATGCGCTATGTACTGCGTCAATCCGGCTACGCACTCTGTGTACCTGACAAGAGGAATGACATCTTATATCACCAACCGCTGCCATCCGTACACGCGCAGTTGGGTCCGATTCGGTTACGCACAGCATTGCAGGTGATGGCAGGTCCGGCCTGGCAACTGGAAGTGGATGAGGTGCAACGTGTTGTTTGTCACCATTTGCGACAGGGCTATCAGCTCCCAGCTCCGGCTAAATCTACTCAGTCGGGAGGGCGCTGATGAAATTACACCCGCTCGGTGTGTTGGTATGGCTGCTGAGCAGTCCGGTCTGGGCAGTCACGCCGACACCGTTAGCTTCACAGCAGACACGAACGACAGAAAGCCAGTCGCAATCCCTGAAAAGTCAGGCTGAACAGTGGCAGTTAAGTGCCGATGAATATCAGCGTTATCAGCACCTGATGAACGGGCCACGGGGTCTTTGGTCACCGGGGCTTGATCCGTTGACCGCATTAGGGATTGAAGCCGAAAGCGATGTCGAGCGCCGCCGTTATGCTGAACAGTGGGTTAAGGCAGAGTTTGCCCGCACCGAAAAAGAGCTGCGTTTCCAACGGGAAGTGAATGCGGCCTGGCAGCGACTATTCACTGATGTTTTGCCGGTCAATATGGAAAAATCGGATGAAGCAAACGGTCGGCTGGCATTGTTTGTCAGAGCCAAAGATTGCCCGCAATGTGACACCCGTTTGGCCGAAGTGCTGGCGGCAAAGCAGCCGGTGGATATCTATCTGGTCGACAGCCAACGTAATGATGACACCTTACGGCAGTGGGCTAAAACGCATCATATTCCGGTTGAGCAGGTCCGTAACCGACAAATCACGCTGAATCATGATGCGGGATACTGGTTCCGGTTTGGTAAAGGATTGATGCCGGCATTATTACGACAAGGGGAGCAGGGATGGCAGGTCACTTCATTACAATGAAACGGCTGAGCGTATTTCCCATTATCGGTCTGTTATGGATGACGACCGGTCATGCCGAACTGAACGTGATTGCCGATTTAGGCGGCAAAGATGCCTCGCCCTTTTATGAAAGCATTAATGCCCAGCCGAATTATCGTTCTGCACAATCACACCCTTTCTCGCCAGAAGTGGCGGGGGGAGCAGCCATGCTACCGGTTAACACACCGGAACTGACACCGGGAAAAATAGTAAACCGCTCACTGCAATTGCCGGGGATTGGCGCGTTATTTTTGATTGGCGATGATCCTGACTCTCGTCAGTGGCTAAGTCAGCATGCAGCCCGTCTGGCACAATTGCACGCGATGGGACTGGTCGTTAATGTCAGTACAATGACTGGATTACAGTCACTGCGCGCTTTAGCACCGGATATCCTGTTATCACCGGCTTCCGGCACAGAGCTGGCCCGACGCTTGCAACTGCAACATTATCCGGTGTTGATCACCGAAACTCAACTTTCTCAGCAGCCCTCACTATGAGCCATCGTTATGTGGTTGAAGCCCTGCTGCGTCCGGCTGTTGAGCTGAATACCGCTGTGGTTTCAGCGGTTGCCGCATTTATCTGCATTCGGGCTCCCTGGGCGATTGCACTGGCACCCTCCGTCAGCTATGTGATGGCAGGGGGTTTTACTGTATTAGCGATAATACGCACCTGGCAGGGCATTCAGGTTATCCGCTATCGCCGAAATCTGAGCCGATTACCGCGTTACCAGATGAGCACAAAACACATTCCCGTCAGTCATCAACGTTTGTTTCTGGGCCGGGGTTTTCGCTGGCAGCAGAAGCATACCCAGCGTTTGCAGGATACGCGGCGACCGGAAGTCGAACGATTTGTGCAACCCTCTCAGGTTTATCAGCTTACCCGTTTACTGGAGCATCGAACCGAATACCGCTGGCCTCAGTTATCTGCGTTGTTACGCCGGGATTCGCCCTTTAATCCGGTGCGACCATTGCCTCCGGTTGGGGGCAATTCCATGATCCACGGTATTGAACCGCAGGAAGCCGAAGTGTTTATGGATCTGCGTGAGCGGGTCGGGCATACCTTAGTCATGGGGACGACTCGTGTAGGAAAAACCCGGCTGGCTGAACTGCTGATCACGCAGGATATCCGGCGGGGCGAGGTAGTGATTGTCTTTGATCCCAAAGGGGATGCCGACCTGTTAAGGCGCATCTGGGCAGAAGCCCACCGGGCCGGACGTGGCAGTGAACTGTCCCTCTTTCATCTGGGCTGGCCGGAGATTTCAGCCCGTTATAATGCGGTCGGGCGGTTTGGTCGGGTCTCCGAAGTCGCTTCCCGTCTGGCGGGGCAATTGAGTGGCGAAGGCAACAGTGCGGCGTTCCGGGAATTTGCCTGGCGGTTTGTCAATATTGTCGCCCGTGCGTTGGTGGCGCTGGGGCACCGACCGGATTACACGCTTAT
Organism: Xenorhabdus stockiae; assembly: GCF_002632825.1. Taxonomy (GTDB): domain Bacteria; phylum Pseudomonadota; class Gammaproteobacteria; order Enterobacterales; family Enterobacteriaceae; genus Xenorhabdus; species Xenorhabdus stockiae. The sequence goes on along the minus strand of NZ_NJAJ01000035.1, from coordinate 19,889 downwards.
TACGCGTTACGTCAATAATATCAGCGAACTATATCAGCTCTATGCCACTAAAGTAATGGCAGACAGGGAGCCTGCGCTGCTGGAACAAATCAATCAAACTTTCGGCAAGCTGAAAGAAAAAGATATCCCGCGCAATATGCAGGGGCAGCCGGATGCGCTCCGGCTGTGGGCAATGGAAATGACGCTCAGCTCTGAGGCAGGTAAACAGCTCTATGACCCCATTCTGGACGGGTTACGTTCAGCTGTGCGTTATGACCGCACCTATTTTGATAAAATTGTCGCCTCGCTACTGCCTCTGCTGGAAAAACTGACCACAGGAAAAATCTCAGAGTTGTTATCACCGGATTATCTCAATATGGCGGACTTGCGCCCCATTTTCGACTGGGAACAGGTGATCCGCAAAAACGGCATTGTTTATATCGGACTGGATGCACTGTCTGACAGTGATGTGGCCTCGGCGGTGGGCAACAGCATGTTTGCGGATCTGGTCAGTGTGGCTGGGCAGATTTATAAATATGGCATGAATGCAGGGTTGCCGGTGCGCCAGGACGGCAAGCTCGCAATTAACCTGCATTGTGACGAATTCAATGAACTGATGGGCGATGAGTTTATCCCGCTGATTAATAAAGGCGGGGGTGCCGGTATGCAGGTGACGGCCTATACCCAGACCTCCTCGGATATCGAAGCCCGTATCGGAAGCTCGGCCAAAACCGCGCAGGTGATTGGTAACTTTAATACCCTGATTATGCTGCGGGTACGGGATAACCGGACGGCAGAACTGCTCACCAGCCAGTTGCCCGAAGTGGAAATCTACAGCAAGACACTGGTCTCAGGGCACTCGGATATTGCCGATGTCGAGCAGGGGCAGGATTTTACCTCGTCTACACAGGACAGGGTCGGCACGGTCAAAACGCCACTGGTGACGCCTGCTGAGATGATTAACCTGCCGAAAGGACAGGCATTCGCCTTATTGGAGGGCGGGCAGTTGTGGAAAATTCGTATGCCTTTGCCCACCGGCGATGACAATGATGCCCTGATGCCGGCAAGTTTGCAGAACATCGCTGAGCATATGCGGCGGCACTATCGTACCAGTGAAAACTGGTGGAAAGAGAAGGGGTAATTTCACGTCATGGCACCGTCAGAAAACCCGTCCCGTCAGCCTTCCCAACCGCCCCGCAGGCATGGCTTGCTGTATCGTGCGCTATGGGAATGGCCGTGGCAACTTATTGGCTTTATTGTGATGTCGTGGCTGTTCAGCCTGTTACTGGAATATTTGGGTATGGCTTTTTTCTGGCCGGATGAGGGCGCGGCTCACAGCCAGACGATGATGAAAACCGAGCTGCAATTTTTATCCACGGAATTTACCCGGAGTCTGTTATTGTCTGAACCGTCACAGACGGTCTCTGAGTGGTTGATGCAGGCGTATCAATGGCTGTTTGTCGACAGTGGTTTTCTGCACTGGATACAGGGGCAGCACCAATATCAGCTTAATAGCCACAATGATTTTATACGTGAATTCAATGGGGTATTACAGGATATATCGGGTTATTTGCGGGAATATGCGCTGGCGACGGTGTTTATCACGATGGTGACGCTGATCCGGCTTGCAATTCTGGGGCTGTCCGTTCCGCTGTTTGTGATGGTAGTGTTGGTCGCGCTGGTTGATGGACTGGGACGACGGGATTTACGCCGTTACGGGGCTGGCTATGAATCCAGTTTTGTTTATCATCATGCCAAACGAGGGATAAAACCGGCCTATACCATTCCTTGTGTGCTGTATTTATCGTGGCCGGATGTGGTGTATCCCACGGTGATATTGCTGCCTGCGACACTCTTGCTGGGGATGGCGGTGGTGATCACGACATCGATGTTTAAAAAATATATATGAGTACCGAATAGTGAAATACAAAAAAGTTGAATTTTTCCTATTTATCCGTTAGTCGGGTGGAAGTAAGTCTTTTTATCCTCTTTCTGAGGAAAAAAGAAACAGCATGAAAATAATGGATCCAATTTCAGGAGAAGTAAATAATAATATTGATTCTAACCAACTGAAATGCCATACATTGACTGCACCAAGTATACCTAGTAGTGTAACTATTATTATTGTTATTCCTATTCTAAAAAATATCCATATGATTACAGGTAATACAATAGATACTATTTCATTCCATTGTAGATATACGATAAAATAGTTAATCATTGCAATATATCCTATAATTAATATCGCATGTGAATATATACACAATAAGGGAAATAAATTGAAGGGAAATAACTTTGAATTATACATTTACACCTCATTTTCATAATTAGTTAATGAATTTATAAAGTTTATTTCTCTGCGATTTATTTGTATTAATATTTTAACATTTAATGTTTTAACAATAATTAAACATATCCAAAGTTATTTTTGAGTGGTTGTTATTACATTTAAAATATCGCTGACGATGGCATGCAAAACGGTTTTTGTTTTGCATTTCAACGTCAGCAGACAAGCCGCATGGCGGCGCGTCAGTTTTTCAGGTTAATGCGGGTACTTTGATGGTATATTTACTACCTGCGTCATACATTCGAACCAATCTCCGGCGGTGTAGGCTTTGCTTTTATCCGTACTCGGCGGCATATTCTCCAACCCAGTATGCAAACGCAGCTGATGCGATATATCTTCACAATATCCCAAAAAAGGCAGATCAATCCGGTGCAGCTGAATAGCCGCCGCCTGCTTTTTGGTCGTGGGAAAAAACGCTCCACCGATTTCAGCAAATAGGTTGGTATCATCCTGCTGTGCGCCACAATGTTCACAATGATTTATCCAGTGTGACCGGTTTAATCGCGAACTGACGGTTTTGCGCAGGGTGTGGTGAAAGCCGGATAACACATTGCGCACGATGGTCGGAATATCCACCAAATAAAACGGAAATGCCGGGCTATTCTGCTTTAATGGTGCGCATTGAGTATCGAATTTATCCTCATGACTCACTTCTAACATTTTATGCCCGGCAGGTAGCAGGAATGCTGTTACCGTTGTGTGTTCATGACAACCAGAACAGGCGGTTCGGGTCTGAGCGAGGTACCAAAAGTCCGCGTGGAGGTTGTAAAACGGCAGCCAGTGCATAAACGGCGCCGGATCAAAACTGCCATCGATATACCAGATTTGGGCGGCCGCATCCCAGTGTGCCCCTAGCTTCCGCACTGTCTCATACTCATCATCAGGGACGTGTAAATCAATCCGCAGCATATGTTTTCCTTCATTGTGAAATCATTAACCCAATAAATTAGTCAGACTATTTAGCTAATTTTCATCAAAGCATAAAGAGTTTATTACTGATCTGATTTAGAAAACACCGCATTCTCGCATTCGGCGTCTATGATGAGGGGAGTTTTTATGCGTGGTGGCTTTTCGATATCCGGTGCGGTCTGTCTACTGGGATTGACGGTATTGTGTATGCCGCTGGCACAAGCGGCGGAGAAAGATGAGCTGGCCAGTGCCAAACGCCTGATTGAGCAGGTACAGATGGCACTGGAGCGTGCCAGTCTCGTAGAAAAACAATCTGACCCGTCAGAACACCCTCGTTATCACTTTAATTATTCACGCATCAGGGCCGACCTCCATACCCTCAAAATTGGTATCGATCACTACCTGAGTCCTTCCCGCGAGCAACCCCGTGTACCCGTCCCCCTCTCCGGCGATTACCGTCAGGAACACTCACAATGACCCCGGCACAACGCCATGCCTTTGAAGTGGCCTCAGGACACTTTGATGTCACTTTTTTATATCTGGTGTGTGTCGGCTTTTTCCTGGCTACGTTGTTTCTGTGGGCCGCCTGGGCGGCGGTGGAGGTCTGGAACGGCTGGGCGAATGAAAAAGTGCGTAATCAGACCCTCAGGCAGTTTGCTCTTCGAACCGCAGTATTGCTGGTCGTGGCTGTCTGGATGTTTGCCGGTTGAGTTAATAAACATAACAAAAAGGAACTGAATCACTATGAAACGAGTTTTTACCACCTGCCGTCAGTTCAGCACAAACCTGATGGCTCGGATCAGCACTTTTCTGTTGCTGCTGGGTGTTTCCTGTGAATCGGCCTGGGCCGATTTGCCTTCGATTGAACCGCCCTCAAGTGGAGGTCGTGGCGGATTAATGGGACAAGTGAAAGGGTATGCACAGGATGGCATTGTGATTGGCGGGCTTATCCTCTCCGCAGTCGCGTTCTTTAAAGTGGCCTCGGCGGCAGTGGAAACCTTCTCTGAAGTGCGTGACGGCAAAGCTACGTGGACCCAGTTCGGCTCGATTATTGTGGTCGGTATTGTGTTGCTGGTTGCGGTGATCTGGTTGCTGGCAAAATCGGCCAACATTATTTTTTAAGGTGCCGCGGATGCAGACGATCCCCTTTTTACCCGATCGCTTAAACGCCGAACCCGTTGTATTTCGCGGCTTCACCACGCCGGAGATGGGAATAGCCGCCATCGCGGGGGTGGCACTCGGTCTAGTGGTCAGCCTTCCCTTCATTCCGTTTGCCGGTTGGGTGATGCTGCCGACCGGCATGCTGATGATGCCGTTGTTACTGCTGAGCGTTGGCGGGCGCTGGCTCGCCACCTTAAAACGGGGCAAACCGGAAAATTATCTCTGGCAGAAACTGGCCGAGAAAAAACGCCGGTTAGGGCTGGGTGACCCGACGTTGATTATTGCGGCGCAGGGTTGGTCATTACGCCGCAGCAGGCCAGCGCACCGCAACGGGAGAGGCGTGTGATGAGTCGTTTTCGTCATGCGGTCAAAAACCGGGATCAGCATATTCTGACCCTGCGGATTGCCTGTGGGATTCTGGTGGGAGTGCTGCTGCTGAGTCTGCTGGGCTGGATGGCGTCCCCGCGCAACCTCACCATTCATAACCCGCCGGATTTACGCAGTGGCAGCACCCGGGCGTGGTGGGAAGTGCCGGCACCGAGTGTCTACAGCTTTGCCTTTTATATTTTCCAGCAACTGCATGCCTGGCCGAAAAACGGGGCGCAGGATTATCCGGCCAAAATTGAGGCCTTATCGCCGTATCTGACGCCGGCCTGTCAGGATTTTCTGCGTGTGGATGCCCGAACCCGGGCTGACAGCGGTGAGCTGCTCGACCGGGTTCGGGTGGTGTATGAAGTGCCCGGCCGGGGCTATGAGACCCGCAGTGTGACGGTACGTGACCGCGATAACTGGGTGGTGCGGCTGGATTTGGTGGCGGATGAATATTATCACGCCGAACCGGTCAAACGGGCATTGGTGCGCTATCCGCTGAAAGTGGTGCGCTGGGAAGGCGATGCGGAGCGTAATCCTTTTGGTCTGGCACTGGATTGCTACGACGGGATGCCACAGCGGCTGGAAGCGCTGCCACCGCCAGCGGAAGAGAAAAAAGGCGTATTTCAATGAGAAGAGATGTATTTGACTGGCGCGGTGTCGGGCTGGGGCTGCTCAGCCTCCTCCTGTTCTGCGCTGGCGCAAAAGCCGATGAGCTGCTGACATGGGAGCGTATTCCGTTATCGATTACGCTTCAGGTTGGTCAGGAGCGGGTTATTTTTGCGGACCGCAATGTGCGTGTCGGTCTGCCCCCGGCACTGGGTGAGAAATTACGGGTACAGAGCACAGGTGGCGCGGTTTATCTGAAAGCCAGCAGCGCGTTCCCGTCAACCCGGCTGCAATTGCAGGACAGTGAGAATGGCGAAATTATTTTGCTGGATGTGACCGCCGGCAAAACCGGGGCCAGTGAACCCGTGCGTATTCTTTACCCGGCTGAAAAATCAACGGATTCAAAAGATAAACCGCACTCACAGAGCAAACCATCATTGTCTGCGCCTACTCCCGTGCTGTTAACCCGCTATGCGGCTCAGCAACTGTATGCGCCCCTGCGTACGGTTGAGCCGGTCAGCGGCATTCAGCCGGTGAACCTGCATCTGCCCGCATCTATCACCACCCTCTATCCGTCAGAGCCGATTGCAATTACCCCGCTGGCCGGCTGGCGGCTGCATCATCACACGGTGATGGCCCTGAAACTGCGCAATACCGCCAAACGGATTATCCCGCTTGACCCCCGTGCCTTACAGGGACAGTTTGTCACCGCCACCTTCCAGCATCGCTGGCTGGGAAAAGCCGGAACACCCGAAGATACCACGGTACTCTATCTTGTTACCCAAGGGGCGCCGGATAACGCCCTCATTCCTGAGCCGGTATTGGTAAAACCGGGAGGCCGCGATGCAGATTAAATCCAACAGTCTGGTAAAAATACTGGTGCCGACCGTATTGGTGATTGGCGGGTTTATTGGAATTAAAAGTTGCAGCTCAACAGAGAATAGCGTGCCGGATAAACCGCAGAATCATGCTCTGGAGACCCTCTCCCCGGAAGAGTTACAGGCACTGGGAGTCGGCGGGGATACGCCGGAAGATACCCTGCGCACGCTGGTCGGAACGCTCAATACCGTGCGGGCAGAGCAGAAACGCTTAGATCAGCAGAATGCTGCGATGCGAAAAGAAAATGACCAGTTAAAAGGACAAAATCAGGATGTTGCCGGTCAGATAGAAGCCGCGGTTGCGGCTATTCGGCAGGATGATGAACAGCGCCAGCGTACGTTACAGGATGAACAGCAGGGATTGCTGGCCCAGATTGATTTGCTCACTGAACGGCTAAATTCCACGCCGTTGCCGGCACCGGATCATCAGATACCTCTGGGTAGCGGGCTGGCAGGGAGTTCATATTCTGCCAGCACCATCAGAGAACAGGATGACCTTATCTGGGTTACTCCGACCGATGAAAAAATCCCCGATAGGCAAGCGATGGGCAATGGAAAAGCGGCGACTCAGTTCCCCACCTCTTTTTTAAGCGAACAACCGACCACCGTAAAAAATCATCCACAAGTTCCATCGGCGAAGGCCGACAACGAAAAACCGGTCTACACCCTGCCGGAAAATGCCACTCTGGTGGGCAGTCAGGCCATGACCGCGTTGTTAGGCCGGGTACTGGTCAATGGTACGGTCACCGACCCCTATCCGTTCAAAATCCTGATTGGCAAAGACAACCTGACGGCCAATGGCATCGAACTGCCGGAGGTGGAAGGCGCGGTGGTGTCCGGTTCCGCCAGTGGCGACTGGACACTGTCCTGCGTGCGCGGTCAGGTTAATTCCATCACCTTTGTGTTTCAGGATGGTACGGTGCGGACCTTGCCGGGCGCAGGGAAAAATCAACAGGGTATCGGTTGGTTGTCCGATGAAAATGGCATTCCCTGCATCAGTGGTGAGCGTAAATCCAATGCCAGTACTTATTTACCAACATTGTTTGCGTTGTCAGCTATGAATTCCGCCGGCAATGCGCTGAACGAGAGCCAGCAAACCGCACAAACCAACGGCACCGGCGGCATCACGTCCGCGTTAACTGGGAATGCCGGACAGGCGACGCTGGGCAAAGCGGTGGCCGGGGGCATGAATGAGATGGGTGAATGGTTCAAACAACGCTACAGCCAGACCTTCGATGCCATTTACGTCCCACCCGGTGCCCATGTTGTCGTGCATATCACCCAAAGTCTGGCGATTGATTATGAAAAGACAGGTCGTAAGGTGCATTACGGTTTTAGTGAGCCAGTTCAACGTCATCATCAGGAAGCCTTAGATTAATGGAAACGATTTCTTCTCAATGGCTGTTTAGTGCCAGCCCGCCTTATTGTCTGCAAACTCATATAACACCACAGGCTGAACCCACACCGGTTCAGCTTGACTGGCGACCCGGGCGTACCCAAGGCAGTCAATTGACTCTCGCCAGCGACCATGAATGCCGACGGCTGAATGACGGGGATTTTACCGTTTTTCGTCTGACCGAATTTCAGTGGCAATCAATGCTTGCAGGCAACAGCGAGGTTGAACACTGGGAGCGCTTGCCGTTTACTTTATCAGAACTGGCGGTACACCCGGAGTTTGCTACGTTTACCCTTATGAGTAGCACGGAGGCTCAGTGATGCGAAAAATAACTTACGCTATCGTGTTAGGTCTGACAGGGCTGCTGGCAGGCTGTTCAACGTCGAAAGACACGTTGCTTCCGGCCGGCGAACAGACGGTACTGGCCATGTGGCAGGGAAATCAGGTGGGGCAGAGCGTAGCACAGGCCAGGCAAACCCTGCGCCGGGCATTAACCCCGGCTGAACGCCACAGGGCGTCAGAAGAACCCAACCATTACAGCCGTTCGACAGAGCATGAAATCAGACAGCAGTTTCCCGGTTATGACTCCAATAGTTAGATTGATATATGCTCTATGGCTTTCAAAAGATAGAAAACTGCAAATTAATTAGTGAATTACGAACTAATGTTCCTCTTAAAAAAAATACGCATCTAACTATTGGTAGCACGACCGCAAACGACTACAAAAATTATATCTTAGGCTTCATTTTTCATAACTTTTTGTCTGATAAGTAAATTCAGTTCTTAATCCAAAACGAATTTGATGAACAATCGCTCAAAGATTTGAATGAGGGCGATAGCGACACCCTCAAATACATTCAAAACGAATTAGGTCACTTCATCGCTTATGACAATCTGTTCTTAACTTGGATCAGTGATGGTAAAGATTTCGACATTGCTTATGTACGTGATGCGTTACCTGCCTTTACACTCCACCAGCAATGTATGAATTTGCTGGTGGAGATGCAATGATTAGCGACAGCATTGGGCAGATACAGATTTGCCCAGTTGCTAAACACTGCGCTCTGGAGACTTTTTCACCCACTCCAGTTCTATCATAACTACGGTAAGGCATTACAATACTGAATTCGTCAGAATAGATGAAAACGACTCTAACGTCTCTGTACACCCAGCTGGTTTTATCCTGAGTTCACCTTCCTCTGATACCAGCGCGAAACAGCTGACATCAGGGTTTAATTCCATCAAGTTGGCCATTCTTCTTAGTAAGTTAATTATCTTCATTCTCTTCAGCGTGATTTCAAACCTCATATCGCGCTGCGCCGCCTGTTCAATATTGACAATACATATACTGGTGTCTTCTGCTGCCTGATGAAGCAGCACGAGATCTTGGTCACTGCGCTGCCGTGACAGGTTGGCTATGCCGGTATCAGAAAACCGGATGATTGAATCCTGACCCCGATCATCTATCGTGATATGTTGGTAATGAGCCAACACTTCGGGGTTAGAAAACCAGTAATACAATTTTTCTGAACGTCCGGTAATAGCCAGTCTATCGATGTCCGCTAGCTGCGGTAGGTGGATTTTTGTTCCCGGAGGAACTTGCCCTACCTGCAATACCAGCCTCTCCGGTGTTCGGTTAACAAAACGGTAATTCCCCACTACTCGGGCAGAGCCGGATTCTCCTTCACTGATTTGCCACAAATCTCCGGTAGTCTGGTCATGGACATAACTGGCCTCCTGCCCGGCGACCTGCCCCAGATAATGCAGAACATGATCCGAGTTAAGTATACCGGCGGAACGAAGCGTTTTCTTTTCTTTCGGCAGATACCACGCAGGATAACCATGCTCAGAAAACAGTCTAACGGCTTGCGATAATTCAGCCTCATTACTGAGTGCCTCAATGGCGGAGGCAATTTGACTGTCCGAGCGATCCTGCGCATGCCAGGCAATCAGCACCGGACGGTCTGTCATCTTGGCATCAGCTGACAGCAGTAAGACCGCTCCATCCGGGGTTTCCAGCCGAAGTGTATTGCCCTGACGAACCACACTAGAGTATTGATGGCTGGCTTGAAGCCACGGTTTCGCCGCGGCAGGTTCCCCAGAAAGCACCCGCTTTTCACTCAACTTAAGGTCAGTCTCCGTCGACAGAGGCTGGCGATATAACTGATGGTTGTCAGTGTCAAAAATCCATGCCTGTCTTCCATCTTCCGCTTCCGCTAAACCAAGATAGACCAGAGTGTGTTCTGTATTGAGCCCAACTCTGCCCTGCACCACCAAATCTGCCTTACTGTCATACCAGGCACTGACGGGTTTTCCGTCTCTGTCCTGCAACCCCAGTAGCAGCAGGGTACTGAACTGATCTGGAGTATCCCGTGCCAACTGTCTCAGTGCGGCCGTCAGACCCTGCTGGTGAGGTTGCAGCAGCCAGTCTACCGTTACCCCGATCAGACGGATACTGCCCTGATCGTCTGCCAGCCACAATTTCCCATTGCTGGAGAGTGCAACCAACTGCTTGTTCACGATGGATACGGATCTGATATCATCAACTGACACCTTGCTGGCCGGGGTGTTGGACAGGCCATTATCCTGCTGAAAATAAAGACTATGTCTCTGATGGCTGTAAAAATAATAACCCGGTTTATCGCCGGCCGTGGTGAAAACGCGGGTGAAATCCTCCGTTAGGGTCAGCAAGTCCGGATTTTTCTTTTTCAGCTCAGACAAGATGTCGGCATCCTCCTGATCCGGATTTATCCGATTCATTCTGACCACATTTTGCAGCTGTTTTCCATCAGTCTGTAACCAGTAATGTCTGTTCACACCCGCGACTTTCCCAGAAAGGCTGATCACCTCCGCCGGGCTGCTTTTAACCTGACGCTCCGGCGCGCAGAGCTCGACGCTTAACCTCTGCGTCGCTGCCTGTGGTGCCAGCAGGCCATTAAACTCACCGTCATTGGAACCGAGAAGAACAGGCAACGAGATTTTTTTACTGACTTCATCCAGAGTCGCCAGCATGGTCGTATTCCCGTCAACTGCCACCAGTTTCAGTGCTTCCTCTTCCACCTGATAAGTATACGAGATAAGGTTTTCATCCCGCTGCTGTTCCACTACAAACCAAAGCTGGTCATTGCTTTGCATCACGTGACTGCTGATTTTCCCCTGATCACTTTCCGGAAATATTATAGGCAGATACTGTCGCAGAACTTCGCCACTGACAATATCCACTTGCCAGAGCGTGGTATCCCGGTAAAACCATGCCTTATCACCCTTAACGCTCGCCAGCTCTACATTGTTGAGAAAATCTGCTGCGTCAGGGACGTTTGTGTAAATCATACGATCACGACCGGTTTCATAGAATGCACGGCCGACAGGACGGCTTTCCTGTGGTGAGTGTCGGTAGTGTTCCACCACTACATATGGCCTGTTGTGATGATCAGAATTGCTTAACTGCCTGAGATGATCATGCAAAGCCTGAAGGCTGTTAAATCGCTCAGCATTCGTTTCAATCTCTTTTATCTGCCACTGCTGATTCTTTTCGTCCTGCTTGACAGAAAATACCCCTGCATTATTTATCAGGGAAATATTAACCGACGTTTCAGGCAGGGTTATCTTTATATTACCAATATGCAGTTGTCTGTTATCTTCTTTGTTGAAACTGGGGTTATCATCAGAATGAATATGACGGGCATCCAGTACCCAATGGGTAGCGGTGTCATTCCCCTGTAAGGACAGAGAGACACCCTCCTGCAAGCTGATACGGTATTTGCCCTTTCCGCCAGTCAACGAGTAGGACAAGATCCCGTGAATATCTTTCGGTAACTGCGGGATGACAATATCCCGGTCTTCATCGTCCAGAATAATGTCAACCGGTGTTTCAACAAATTCTGGCTTTATACGGCGTACCACGCGTTCTGAGGGAAACGCATAAAAATCAAAGTCGAATCGTCCGTCTTCTTCCAGTCGTCGCAGAACGTCAAATCCCCGGTCATTGCGAGCAGTGACGAAGGGCAGGATCATATATTCGTAATTAATGTAGGACTTCATGGTAACGGGCAAGATCAATATGTCTCGGCTTCTGGGAGAGAAATGGAAGTCGATCTGCGCCTGTTTGTAGCCGATGCCTTCACGGATATTAATTGCCTGTTTTTTATCAGTATTAGCTGGCCTGCCGGGCCACCAGCCAAAGTAATTACTCCGGCCTGAACCCCATGAGTAAGTTGGGTCGTTGCGATAGAGATACTGGCTGTCAAAAGTCAGATTACCATGGCGCAAATCGAGCTGACGGATTACTGCGCCGGGGATTGGTTCCATCACCGTATAACGACTGCCATCCTGTGCCACTTTTTCCGCCTGCCGGTATCCACCCTGCTGATAAGCTGCTTCCAGATCGGCAAAATAATTGCCTACCGCCTGTACATCACTGGCTACCCTGCCGAACGCTTCGGCCAGAGCCGTAAAACCAATACCCAAACCAGCCAGTGGCACTGCCAACGAAGAGGCAAAACCAGCAACAATCGGGGCACCTAAGCTCCCAGCGCCAATACCCACACCAGTTGTCACCAGGCCAGCACTGTCAAACGCCAGTTGAGTACCATAAACAGCCTTCTGGGATTCATTCTGTGCATGCGCCAGTTCTAGGCTGTCCAGTATCACACTGACGATATTTAACCCCACTCCGATACCCGTGCTGACATGGGACAGCGATGAAAACAGGCTGCTGGTCACTCCCCGGCCTTCACTGGCCATCGCTCTGTACAAACTGGCGAGTTTAGCGCCGTCCTCCAGCGCACCATGAGCCATCTGCGCCAAGTTAACATAAGTGTGCACCTGTAGTGCGGTCTCTAACGTATCAGGCACCTTATCACTGGACACGGTGGTGCGATTTCTATCAGCAAACCATGGGATCAGAGTCTTAACCAGAAAGGCGGTATTCAGTCCGTGAACAGCATCTGCTTCGAGGATACCTGTTCGCTGGGTTAGTTTCCCTTTGGTATACTCGTGCGTTTTTCTGACAGTCTCGAGCTCTTTATCATAAGAATGAATAAAATCCATAATACGTTGGTCATCCGTCGCGAATATCCGGGGAGGAAGCTCAGACCGTACCCTATTAGTAAACCATAAAGAATAACTTCCGGGCCGGGACTCATCCTCCCTGAGGCTGCCCAGTACTGGCAGCCATTCTTCTGCGGCCAGTGCATTTTTGCTGTACAGCTGCTCCATGGCCTGCTGAAAATCTTCTGCACGATTAAGCATCGCCAGCAGCCTGATATCAATCTGCGCATTGTCTGGGTTATTTTCCAGTGGTGGATTAACCATATCCCTTATAGGGACTGATTTATCTGGTGTTACTGTTCTTGTCTTCTCCGATATACTATTCTCCGGATCAAAATAGCGGCCAAAATGGGGTAAATGGAACTTCTTAGACTCTGGTAAGCCCTTATTGATGAGATCTATCACTCCGACATACAGTTCACCCTGCAACGTTTTTTCTTTGCCTATATCGCGGTACTTGTCGAACATCTGTAACATGTCCTTGCCGATACTGCCCTTCCCTTCCGGTTCGTAACGTGCTGCGACATAGAAGGTTTCAAAGAACGAGTGATAGCCGTTATGGATCATGAAGGCGGCATTGACCATCTGGAAATCCCAGTATTCCTTGACACTCAACGCACCATCAAACAATTCCGGTAAGACATTGCTGACAGTCTGGGTAGTTCCTGAAATTCCGCCTATAAACGGGGTGTCCAGATCATTCATGTAGCGCGTGGCTTTATTTTCAGGGTCAGGTCGGAATTGGTTGTAGCTGCGGTACTTATCGTCCTTGATTAGGTACGAACCATCATGATATACCCGCTCTTCAGGGCGGGTATTGAGGAGCAGATACGGGTCTGGCTGATTCAGCCGATTATTGATTATGACCTTGTTTTCACCGTTTTCCGACCTCAGCTCAGCATGGGGATTTATCGGGACTGCACGTTTAGAATAGCTATCGGCTACTGGGCGTAAGACATGGAACAAGGCCTGTTTGCGCAGGCTTCTGCCCTTATTGCTCAACAGCGCCTCTCGTGACTTTTCAGCCGTCAGATCCGGTTGTACCTCGTTGCTCTCAAGGCTCTCGGGACCAGCCAACAACAAGGTGAGTAGCTTTTTGTTCACCGAACGCTCAACTTCGGTATGATTGACATCCTGTTTTTTCGGGTTGTTTGGATGCTGTCGGTTGATCCGCTGAGTTTCTTCTTCGATGGCCTGAATGCGCCATTGTTCGTACTGCTGTGCCAGTAACTCCTTAGATTGGGCGATGTCACTTTGCACATAGTTATTTTCTAGGATCTTGTCCACCATCTTGGAGGAGAACACGAGAGTATTCAGTTTATTCGCTAATTTGAACAATAGCGGGTCATATTCGATGTTTTCCCAGACCGAAGTGGCAAATTCCTTTTCCCACAACACCTTGTTCAGGTTATTACCCTTGATATCGCGCGTTTTGGCATTGAAGTTCTTCGACTCCAACACCGCTGCGGGGGTGATGTGGTTGCGTTCGAGCAAACGCACCAGTTGCTGCTCGAACACGTTGCGTTCTCCGCTGTCTTCAAACAAATGGCTGGCTTCCACACCCTTGTCTCGCAATAGATCCAGCTTCTCGAAAAATGCGGCGTTGTATTGATACAATTCGGCGGTCTGCGTCTGAGTCAAGTGCTTACTGTCGATCTTGTCGCCTTCAACGCTTATCTTCAAAAAGGGCGTTGCGGACAGGTAGGTTTCGCCCTGTGGCATTTCCAGCAAGTACTGGCGATCGGCAAAACCAACCGAGCGTTCCAGCTCATGGATATTAGTGAAAAGCCCATCACGATCCGGGTCATAACTGTTATTGCGAAAATCCTCCAAGCTGGTAGTCCGGAAGCTGGTGATATCAGCATTCTGGTTGATTAAGTCACTCAAGGTGCTAGCCAATGGGAACTTATCGGATCTGCTGGACACCTTAATTCCTATTTGGTTCGGTACCTTGCGGTCAACGTTGCTCAATAATATTTTGCGATCGTTATCCAGAAAATGCTCCTTGAGGCCTTCGCGCTCTGAGTTTTCAGAAACCAGATAGTTAGCAAAAAACTTCTCGACGAATTTGATTTTGACCAGTACTGAGCGAATTGGTGCATAGGTCGGGGAGCGCAAGGATGGCTCATACTTGAGCCGGTATTGTTGTTGCCAAGCCAGGGAGCGGGCTGGAGTACCAAAGGAAAAGTTGAATACCCTGCCCTCCGGCACGACCAGCCTGCCGTCCCTCATGAAGAAATCCTTGAAGCGTCCATTGGGGCTGGTATCAACCAGAGCGACACTCATGCGGATGTATCCAGGACGTTCCTCCATCATTAACAGTGAAACATTTACCGGCAGATTATCGGAGGTTTGGGGTATTTTGGTCAGCTTGTTGAGGGCCTCCACTTCTTCCGTAGGGGTTGCCTTGAGAAAGTCGTTGTAGCGAGTTTTGACATACTTGTAGGCCTGCAGATTGGAAAAGTGCTTCACGTATTTTGAGCTTAACTTTTCTAAAATGCGCTTCACGTCTTTTGAGTTTAACTCGGGGTCAGCCTTCTCCTGTATAGTGAGTTGCTGTTCCAGAAGCGGTTTCAGAAACGTTTCCTGAGACGTGATCTCGGTATCTAACTGAGCCTGCTTGTCTGCTGCGTTCTTCCTCAGAGTCTCCGCATCCAAGGGGAGATCATCACTGAGAATATTCAAGGCCTTTTTCCTAGCGTTGTCAAAGTGTGTGATGGCCGCCTGCTGCGTTCTGTATATCCGGATATCGCGCTCCAGTTGCAGCTTGTAGGCCTCTCTTGCCGGCGTGTTAGGTCGTTTGTCCAGCTCCTGCCGGCTTCTCTCTAGTGTCTGCAAATGATCCTCGATAGAAACAGGATTTTCCTGCATCTGAAAATGCTGTGCAGCCAATACACTCAGGGTACTCTGCTGCATTTCTTGCAACCGTTCGTTTACCTGCTTGATATAGTCGGCACGCGCGTTGGTATCCATGTCAAACCATTCAGTCTGACGACCCGCCGCCTTGATCTGTTGATCGATCAGAGTATTGAGCAATTCTTCGAAGTCTTTGGACATATAAATCATTCCAGTAATCCTTTAGCTGTTTTTGAGCGAAAATCAGTCATAATATCTAAAGATATCTACCTAAACCGAATTGATAATTATTATCATTATCAATAAATAATTACAAGCATAGATTAATTTTTAATAAAATAATCATATGTATAAATCAGTTAGTTGATTTATAGCGATGATGTCTATTATCTTGTTGTTTTGGTTTGATTTATTGTCTGATTATGACGCTAAAGGCTTTATAACGACCTTAGCCAGTTCTGAAAAGTAATGGGATAAATCCCCGCCATATGTCTGTCAGTTCACCAATAAACATCACGATATTAGCGATATCGGTTTTGGGCAGTTTTTTGAAGAAAGCATCATCAAGTTTTTCAACCCGGTCATAGAGTAGGCTCCAGTATTGTTGGCCTGCTTTAGTTTCCCGGAGACTAAAACCGGGGTTATTATCATTATCTATAGCAGAATCATATTAATGCTTGGGTGTCACGCAGTCTGCTATCCATTACGCCTTGAAACGGCTGAAAATGGCTGCCCAAAAAAACACTAAGGCATCCCAACGCTGACGCTCAGGCTCGTCAGGCTTTTATCGAACGCATCGGCCACTATGAGCAAGCGGGGAAACCGATTGTTTATCTGGATGAAAGCGGTTTTGTCCAGTCGATGCCCCGCACATACGGCTATTCGGCGAAAGGACTGTGCTGCTCCGGGACACACGATTGGTAGGCCAAAGGCCGTATTAATATCATTGGCGCTATCCTCAAAAAGACCTTCGTGACCTTAAGCTTATTTTCGGGAAGCATTAATGCGGATGTCTTTCATGCCTGGATGATACAAGATTTGCTGCCCAAACTCCCAAGCGGCACCGTGATTGTCATGGATAATGCCCCCTTCCCTAAACGGCATGACACGATAAAAGCGATAGCAGACCATGGTTGCCTGTTGGAATGGTTATCCTCGACTGAATCAAGCAGCCAGGTGCCACAGGTTTTTCCTGTATGAAAAGATTCAGCACCCAGTAGACCAAAACCATTTTCAACCGGCCCGACCAAAAATGCTGCCGAAGCATCTCCACATAAACGAAGGGTGACATCGTCAGGTTCGATCGCCCGCGATAGTCTGGATGTTGTTATGACTAAAATTCGTTCTTTTAATCCTGCTTGCACCCAGGCACAGGCTGTCAATAATGCCGTCATGGAACCACCACAGGTTGCTTCTATGTTAAAAGCACCTCCGCCAGTTCCGAGTGACTGGGCAAGATACCCGGCATCACCTGAGCCGATCCGATCGGGGAACATTGACACTGAAATCAGGCAATCTACCTCTGCCGGAGAAACACCCGCAGCTCCCAGTACACGATGTGCGGCTTTAACCCCGAGCTCCACACTTCCTTCGTTAGTTGCTGCGATTCGGCGTTCGACACTACCAAAAAAAGGATCGTTCAGATAACGTTCCATTGCAGCATCATAGGGGGTGATTTTACGACGACTGGATACACCACGCGCTCCCGCTGCTGTTATTGACTGTTCTTGAGGTATATCTTCACACCACCAATCATTTGTACGCACCTCATCAGGCAAATATACGGCAATCGCCTGAATTCCTGCTGATTGCATATATACCAATCGTCATTGAAGATGCTTGATTTCTTATTCAAACCCGATCAGGCTTGCAGCCATGAAAATTCATCTGACACCAGAACAAAAACGTGCCCTCGAATTAATGCATGATACCACTCGCGACAGCCGAGTCTGTGATCGCATTAAGGCGGTGCTTTTGGCCTCAGAAGGCTGGACTGCTCAGATGATTGCACAGGCCTTGCGTATTCATGAAAGTACGGTAAACCGTCATCTAAAAGATTTTATCGCTCAGGAAAAGCTCACCCCAGAAAATGGCGGCTCTGAAAGCCATCTCTCTGCCGAACAAAGCGCCGACCTGATTGATTATTTAACGACAAACTTGATGCATACCACCGTCCAAATTGTGGCTTATGTCCAAGCACGTTGGCAGGTGTCTTTCAGCGTGGGCGGAATGACGAAATGGCTTCACCGTCAGGGTTTCAGCTACAAAAAACCAAAGGGAGTGCCTCATAAATTTGATGCAGATAAACAGCTACAATTTATTGATGACGACAAGGTACTGAAAGACGGTGCGGATCAGAATGAGCCGATCCTATTTATTGATGCAGTGCATCTTACCCAGTCCACAAAGCTCAGCTATGGCTGGATGAAAGCAGGAAAAAATCAGGTAAAAGTGGTTGAAACCACCGGCAGTCGTACCCGTCTCAATATTCTGGGCGCTCTCAATTTACAACGCATTGAAGACACGGTGATCCGTGAATATCCGAGCATCGATGCTAAAAACATCGCGTATTTCTTCGGGGCAATCCGGGAAACTTACCCGCTTTCGCAAAAAATCCACATTATTCTAGATTGTGCGGGTTACCACCGAGCCGAGTTAGTGAAAGGTATTGCGTATGTCCTTAATATTGAATTGCATTACCTACCGCCTTACAGCCCAAACCTCAATCCAATAGAGCGATTGTGGAAGTATATGAATGAGCAAGTGCGTAATAATGTTTATTTCCCGAATGCGAAGACGTTCCGTGAAACCCTTCGTCACTTTTTTCATGTCACTTTGCCAGAAAAAGTGAAAGAACTGACGACTCGACTGACTGACAATTTTCAGATTTTAAAACCTGCATCTTCAAGTTAGATTGGTATATATAGTCAATATCATCGGTTATTTTTCCAAAAGCAGTCTTCACTAATAAAGCCTCACTTTTATATTTATTCTCTAATAAAATGTCATTTATTTCATGATTTACACCTTTAAACTCCAAACGACTAAATATGGGATTCAATAGTCTATCGTTGTATTCTCTCCTTTCTACTTTTAGCTGAGATTGCATATTCCCAACTTTCCCTCGCAAGTAAATTACTCCTTCTCCATAATGATTCAAACTAATACTAATTGGAATGTCGATCAATTTTTCGACAGGAACACGTGATGCACGAATTATCATCGAAGTGATTTTATAGTAAGAGTGTTCAAGCTGGTTAAGCAATTTTCCACTTGCATAAAACGACATTAATATTACGTCAATGCTACTTAAATGAGGATTCAGATTTTTTTTGCTTTTAATAGACCAGTCGTCAGGATAAACTAGAGTCAAAGTAGACTGATATTCATTACTAAGTATGTTTTCTTCTTTTATTATATAATCAACTTTTTTATACCCAGAACTAAAAAAACGTGATTTTGATGCTCCTAAATAAGAATCAGCATTAAGCAATTTTTTCATGATAGACCCTTATTAAGTACTTTATTACAAGATTAATTTTGCTACTTCTTTCGATTTATCTCTGAAATAAAAATGATCACCATCAAATAGAATTTTTCTGAATCCTTTATTTGTGTAATTACACCAAAGCTTCATTTCATTTTCAGAAGCTAAAAGATCATCTTTAGCTGATAGGGCATATATCTCACAGTTAACCTTAGGATAACTCATTCTTGCATAGTGAATTAATACTCCAAGATCACGAATAATTTTATTCCTTACTTTTTTCAATCTGACAGGATCATTTGAAACTATCTGAGGCAATCCACCTAAACATGTTATTTTTTCAAATATATTATCTTTTGAATTAAATATCGTAGATTTAACCAATAGCTCAGGTGGCTTATACGCTGACACAACTAGTCTCTGAACATTTAGATAATTACAATCCAATATCGCCAGTTCATAGGCAATAATGGCTCCTATACTGTGGCCAAAAAAAAGTAATTTTCCCCTCAACTTCTTTTTCTTTAAGCTGTTTTTTTTAGGTATTCCAATAATACACAAAAAAATGTCATAGGTTTTCTTGACAACGAAGAATCGCTGACTGAATAGTTCATGGAAATAATTTCAACCTCTTCAGATAAATGTTTTTTTAAAATATCAAAAGAGCTGGAACTCCCACCTGCATATGGAAAAAAGACCAATATATCCTGTTCACTCATGAGAACCCCTACGGTGGCTTCTCCTATTAATTTAACCCCAATTCCGCTTAAGCTATTGCTGAAATATCTTCTTCTGAGTAGAAAATTTTCAGTGATGGCTTTTTCTCTTTAAGGCAGTAAGCAATCAATC
>NZ_NJAJ01000034.1 GCF_002632825.1 Xenorhabdus stockiae | reverse complement strand
GACAAAACTGCGCCCACTGGGGGATGAAAAAACGACAAAAGTCGTCGACATCGCAGAAAATTTCAACTAACTTGTCCATGGCCTGTTCCTCCCCGGAGTCGTTTTAGGCTTTCACCAAAACTTTGCTCCTGGAACAGGCCTCTCGTCAATTTCTTATCCAGAATTCAGGTTAATTTATTCACTGGATTCTGTGGGGCATGTTTCGACAGGTCGCGATAAATCTCCTGATGAATGCCGTGTGCCAATGCAATCAAGTTATTTAAATTGATTTCACAGCGTTCATCTTTGGCTTTTTTGGTAATGAACGTGAAAAGTGAAATTCCCAGACTTGCACGATGCAGCGCCTGTTTCAGTGAGATAGGTTTATGACTCATGGTATGCCCCCTGAACGGAGGTCAAGCACATAGGGAAGATTTTAGGCAAACAGACTTTGCCCTTTCTGGTTAGAAAGGTATATTGATACATAGCTACCTCGATACTGTTGTTATCGGTGGTTGTTAGCCCTCGTTTGGTACTGGTAATACCATTCGGGGGCGTTTTATTTAACGTCTAAATCATGTTAAGGTATAGACCTATTGATTTCGATACTAGTGTAATAGGTCTATACATGTCAACACCCAAAAGAGATAAAAGCCCTAAAGGTGCTGGGCGTTCCCCTATGTTTAACGTCAGGCTGTCACCAGAGTTAAAAGCACAATTTGAAGATGCCGCATCTGACGCAGGAGTGACCTTAGGTAATTGGTTAAAAACATTAGGTCGCCAAGAACTAGAACGATTAGGAATTAAACCCAAAGGCTGAGCTGAATAAATTTTATTAATTCGGTTCATAGGTCTTTTATCCTAAAAATTAATTATTTCGAAGGTGACTTTTGCAATGTCACCTTTTATTTTTTATTAGGCTGTCTGAACACGGCGAGTTGAAACCAAATAACCATCAAGATCTGATTTTAAATAAATAACTTTACGGCCTACCTTATGATATGGAATTTTTTCTTTTCCTGTATACGCCCAGTTAGCCAGCGTTTGTGCAGTGACACCAAGATAAACTGCGGCTTCTGCTCTGGTGAATTTTTCTAAGGTTGTTGCGGAAGGATGTAATCTCATTTTTAGCACCATATATTATTAATTATCAGTAGTGATAGATTATTTATAAGTAACAATTTAGGACAGGGATTTATCTTGTATAACACTGTATACAGGAGAAGAGCAGGTTCTTTTACAGGGAAATAATTAACTAAAAAAGTATAAAATGGTAAAAAATAACCATTAATACTAATTGTTTTTTATTTTTTTTATATCTCTAATATACGATTTGAATCCATCAGCCAACCCATTATGTAACAATGAAAAATAACAGTGACATTCACCATTTTTTATGGTCTTTAACTTACATTCACACTTGTTAAAAGCTTTAAATTTTTTTCCATTTACCGTGATCAATGTTTCATAATCATATGGTAAAAATACTGCTATCCTAAACTCATCCTCATGTTCGTATTTAATTGATTTAGCGAAAACTGCATCCTGTGAAGATAATGTTCCTAGACCAGCATTGTCTGTGTAGTAATACACATTTTTTGCAATTACCTCGCCTTTAAACTGTGTTTCAAATATGTACTTTAAGAACTCTATAAGGCAATTAACATTAAATTCAATACATACGTCTGCTTCAAATTTTTCAAATAATTCAGCATTATTCTTTTTATTACTAAAACAAATACATAGACATGGTCTCACAAAAATATCAAATTTTATTTGACCAACAAAATCCTTTGAATCCAGATCCATATTATTAATAGAAAACTGGTATGATTCAGGAGGAAACTCAAAATGCTTTACCTCCTCATCATCTTGCATATTTTCATTTTCAAGTCGTACATAATGTCGAATATCACAAAGCCTAATTCCCCCATAACCTTCAACCAATCCTTTCAAGTATTTCCATTTTCCATATAAGTATTTGTACATCAAATCCTCCACTAATCCACCACGTTTTTTCCATAATTAATTTTTAGCACTTTATTCAGATAATTGAAAAAGAATTCTTCGTTTATCGTCATCACTCATTCCAGACAGAATAGAAATAATTTTTTGATCTAATACCTTTTTGTTCTCTACCATGCCAGCATGTTCCAGTATCGCCTGTTCTATTCTTTTAGCTGGCTCCTGCAATTCATCAGCACCAAAATGTAAATAACCCTGAGTAACATCAGCACTACGTAATGTTCTATGATTCATTAAGCGCTTCAAAATATAGTTACCCACGCCCACTAATTCGGCGACTGTACCAAATGTGCGGCGGGCATCGTGCCATTTGAATGGTATTGGTTGGAGCATATCTAAATTAGGTTCAGGGACGGTAGCTGCGCTAATACGATCAATGACATGGCGACATTCTTTGATAACACCTCTCAGACCGGGAAAAACAAAATCCTGTTCTCTCTGTTTCATTATCAAACGCCGACTAAACAAGTTCCTTAAGGTATCAGTAATAGGAAGTTCAAGCGGATCGCCATTTTTGGTTGTTTCTATCCAGAAATAGTGCCCTCCCATATTCACACGATCCCAAGTAAGGTTGAATATCTCCGATTTACGTAATCCGGTAAACATAGCCATTTCCACCGCGTCACATGCAGCGACTGCAACATCATCTCTTCCATTTTCGGCTTTATCCCGAACAGTGGCCACAGCACTTAACCAGCGTGCAAGTTCATGTGTTCGGATACGATCAGTTTTTCTTACCGTGCCATGCCATTTACGTTTTGTGCTCAAAACGGCGGTAGGCGGATCAGGGAGTAAAACCCTTTCTTCTTCATCTCGATAATGGTCATGGGCAAAACGATAAACGGCTCTTAACGACCTAGCCCATAAATCAGCCTGTGCGTTACTGCCAGTTCCAACACCCGCACGTAACGTTGCTTTGTCAGCACCAAACCAAACAGTACCCTCAGTGATTGCTTTATGCCTGAGTTCGACACGTTCCCTGCTTATTGATGCTAGCGGTTGTTGCAGCCAATCACCGGAAAAATTCTTTAATATGGAACGATATTGATTGGCAGTAGTGAGTTTTAATCTATGCCCTCTGTTAGAAATATAGGTGTCTAAAGCCTCAGATAATGTTACTACTGCTTTTTCATTGATACGCTTAACAACATTGGGGTTCTGGCCTGTAGTGGCTACTTCACCAAGAACCTCAAGCGCCTTTGCCCTAGCATTATCAATAGATAAATCAGGAAATCGCCCTAATGTGGCACGGATAAACTTTCCTTTTCTCTTTCTGGAAATACAGAAACTTTTAACTCCAGTCGTACCGATACGAATACGTAACCCGTTTACCACTGTATCACTATACTCAACTTGCCCACGTTCTGCGTGGTGGCAGGCTTTCTAGTTTAGCTTTCGTGAATTTGAAAGTTTCCACATCTGTCCCTCTATATTAAAAAAGTAAGAATCAACTTTTCTATTGTCACCAAACGATTAGGGTATCCTGTGAATCGCTTGCAGACGCTAGGATACTTATAGGATACCGTAGGCAAGTATTTTAGGTTATTTATGTGTATTTATACAGTAGTTATGAAATTTGTAATTAATTGAAAATCAATAACAAGTATAAATAAATAAAACCACTTACTCAGTCTCATAATCGCTTGGTCGCTGGTTCAAGTCCAGCAGGGGCCACCAAATTTAAGCTGTTAAATCAGCACATTAGGCCAATTTTAGACAAGTGGCTTTTTTGTTTTTATAAGTCAGTGGCGATAAAATGGCGACAGGGATTTTCTGCATTCATTAACGTACAGGAGTCATGATGGAAACTAACCCCCTACATAAAGTCAGTGAGATAAAAACTTTTTCTTCTTCAATTTGGCCTGATGAAGAAGTTGCTATCAATAAATTATTAGCCACGAAAAAATGGATATTACTCGGTTGCGCAAGCGGCACAGATAGAGATGGTAGCCCCATGCATGAATGGGTGCTTGGAAAAATAGTTCCATAAATTTCATCTTATAATTTTTTATAAGCCGCATCTATCCTGTCTTGGGTGTAGCCAAGCGGCTTTTCTCCGTGATCTTCTTTTCCACGTAAAATAGAATTTTACTTTAATATCAATGCATTGATATTTTTCCGCGATCCGCTTTTGATCCAAAAACTGAAATCCCCTGAAAATCTTTTCACACCTTTCAGTTTGTGACTTTTCCCACAACGCCAGCACGGACGCACTCTAGCGATTCCCGTTGTAGGATTTTAAAAATGAAATATTTTTTTGATCCAAAACGTGCAGGCGGGTGCGGTGTAGTCCGTTTTACGTCAGGTTGACGTTTATTTCGTGGGAATTGTGCAGCATGAGCACAGCGTAGGAATGCAGATCCAAATGAACCATAGCGAGGAGTAATTTAATGGGTTAGCGGTGCTGTGTGCGTCTGGCGGCGTTTTATTGAGGGGATAAAAATAAACCCCGCCGAAGCAGGGTTATTTGACTGAAACAGAAAAATCAATTGGTGAGGTTGATTTCGCCGTTTCTATTTTGGCGAGACGTTTTATTGTTCGTGCAGTGGCGGAGTAGCCGCCTCGGTCATGAGCCACCTCAGCCATAGCGCGATATCTCAAAGCCAACATCGTAACTCTACGTGTTATCACATCCAATAGCAATCCTTTACATTTGCAAAAAGCACCAGACAGATAAGCCGCTGTTACCCAATCACGGGCGAATACTTCTGTTTCAGCCCATCGGATTTATGGGCGGTGCCTCGGATGGCGCTGGCGTTCTGGGGGGTGCCTGTATTGTGATGGGTATGAGCAGCGGTCAGTTCCGCCAGTTCTTTCACCACATCCAGTGTCTCTAACATCAACGTCATGACGTTAATTTGTGGGCTGCCCACCCAGACGACAGGTGCGACGATTTCCTGTTTGACGCCTGCAATGCTCTGTTTCAGCAGGCCGATTTTCTCTATCAGCGTTTGGCCCACGTCGATAGTGGCATTTTTCCCCACACTGGCGAGGTAATTGCCGGATGTGGCCAGACTGTAATCCCCCTCTGCCACCTGCTGCACAGCACCCGCCAATAAGGTGGATGTGCCTAACACCAGCGTTTTATCCGTAGCCTGAATCGTGGTATCACGGGCCACTACGGTGCGGGTTTCGGTGTCGGCTTTAATTTCACGGTGCATGGACGATTCGTTAATGGTCTGGTCAGTCTGGCGTATCCAGCTCCCTTCCTGTGTCACGCGCTGCGAGACTTCCGCCCGCTGCTGCTGCAACTGTTCACCGGGCTTGATGTCTGGCAGGGTGTTGCCCTGACTTAACGTCTGGCGGATAAACGGCTTATCCGGTCGCCCGCCTTCAAACGCAATTTCAACCACGGTGCCGATAGGCGGATACTGGAACATGCCCGATTCACTGCCTGCCATCGGCAAAGGTAGCGGTACAGCCCGATAAACCGGGGCTGCGGCATCTTTGCCGTTAGCATCCAGTAATTGCACATCAACCGCATAACGCGGGCGGAATGGGTCAGACACATCGCCACTGACGGTGTTTTCGGTGTGGGCTTCAATGCGGGCCAGTTTGGGCAGATGTAACCCGGCAGAGAGTTCAGGGTAAGCGGCATCAATCTGGCGCTGGGCAGGGGTTTTATGCTCCGTCTGGCCTTTCGGCTGCCATGTGATGCTCATGTTTTCATTCAACAGATTAACCTTGGTCAGCCGCTGCTGATTGACCACAAAACCGGGGCGCAGGGATTGGATCATCGGAATGGTCATGGCATTGCCCGCCGACTGGCTCTGGCTGAATTCATTCGGGATGTCGACAGGTTTTTGGGCAAACATCGAATGCGCCCAACTGCCCAGATAAACCGAACCATCCGGCAATTGGTGCCAGAGATAATCGTCAATAGCAAAAAGCTGCCCCAGACTGCCCAGTAACTGGTAGCCCGTGCCGTTATGGGTATAGTGTGGGATGGGTTTATCGGTATAAGGCGCATCCGGTAAGATGAACGTCAGTCCGCTGTGCTCTTGCAACCAGTCGACTATCTGGCGTAACGTCGGGTGCTGAAACGAGCACGGCCATGCTTTATCAAACACGCCGACCAGTTCACGCACAAACAGGCGCTGATAGCCGTTCTGGGCAGGCTGTGAGCGTTCCACATACCCGGTAAACCAGCGCAGCACCAAATCTGGATAACCCACCTCAAGGCGCACCAGTTTCCCGGTGTAATCAGTCGTGGTTTCCGCTGTGATAAACCCCCGGCCACAGGCGGACAATTCCAACATGAGATTAGCATCGACCACATGCATCTCATCGCCGGATAAATAGAGTCGCTGGATGGGTTTCATTCGCTTGCGCCTCCGATGCCATCGTTAATCGGTTTTAAGACCTCACGTTCGAACCAGCTTAATTTTTCCGGGTCTTCCCCGGCTTTCGTGCCGCCCTGTCCGGTCTGTTTTTTCGCCTGAATCGCGCCGGTGGCACGGGCGTCGCGTTTCTCCGCGACCGATAAATGCTCGCGCAAGGTAAACGTGACCTGCCATGCCTGTTTACCGTCCACCTTGCTGGCATCAATCGTGCCCGTAAAGGTGCCAATGCGAAAGTTAATAGCCTGTGCGGTGAGATTCGCCACCCGGTAGCGTTTCAGGTTGCCATTGTCTTTGGCTTCCGCCAGTGCAAACAGGCGCGACAGGGTTTTCTGTTCGGTAAAGGGAATAATGCCGGTGATACGCAGCTCTTTCGGCTTAATTCCCTGTTCGGCGACAGCGGTGCTGGAAGACTGCCCGCTCTGGTCTTGATCCTGAAACATCACAGAGGGTGTAACGGTCAGACTTTTTAGCGCAATCGCCTCGCCATCAAGGGCGAGGGTGATAATTTGGCTCATGGTGTAGCATCCTTTCTAATGAGCAAAGATCGTTTCCGGCAAACAACACGGCCAGTGTGTACACGGCGTCCGGTTCGGGGATATTTTTACGTAATTTTTCTGCCACATGTGCACCGTTCCCTTTCCCGGCGAACGCCCAGACCGTGGCGGATTTTCCCGCCAGCCCACTCATGGCATCGGTCACTTGCTGCAACGCCGATTGCCGGGCAGTGGTCAACGCGGTTAACTGGGATTTTAACCCGGCAATGCTGCTGCCCGCGCTGGCCTGTGCTTTGGCTTTGGCTATCAATTGTGCATTGACCGCCTGACGGCTGGTTGCGGTGGATAGCGGTTGTGGCAGCGGTAAACCGCCACCCGGCTTGCCCGGCAATTGCATTTTTGTCGTGGTCAGACTTTCCACCGTCTTTGCCATCCGTTTGACCTGTGCCAATGCAGGCAACGGCAGCACCGCTGAGAACTGCGTCAGGTGCTGCATAAATTCCGCGTGGGTTTTAGCGCACACCATCAGTATCAGGCTATTGATATGGCCCGCCCCCGTGAGCTGAGTCGCCAGCGTCTCAATGGCATTGGTCGGGCTGAGATAACTGCCGCTGTCAGTCTGCTGCCCGATACCATAAATAAATGGATGGATAGGCACGATGGCGGCAGACAGCCCCGATAAAGTCGGGGACAGTTTCAGGGATTTACGCTGCCAGTGCATTATTCGGGTTGCTCCGGCCAGATGATATCGGGGGCGGTGGCACAATCCACTCGATTAAGCAGGACACAATACTTTTTCCATGCCGTCAGTGAAATTTGTTCTACCTGAGTTGCCATCTGGAGATCGACTGCATATTGCAAGGGGGCAGTCATGCGTGTTGCCTCTGCCAAACGTGTTCGCTTTTCATATTCAGCCTGAGTTATGAGTTGCGCTGTTGTGAGAGGCGGATTTGCTAAAATTTTTGCTTCTTTCTCCGTAATAGAAATGAGGCCCTCTTTGGGCGTTTGGATTTCATTGTACGCATAGACGCTACCTGCATTATCTTTAAAGTATCTCATTATCTTAGCTCCAGCCATCGGTACACTGCCCGGCCATTTATTGTGTAAGCTGATTTATTGGGAATGATGTTATTAATGTTGTACACCACGCTCTGTTTTGAACCCGCATATATTAAAGAGGACGCTTTAATATCATTCAGCGTACAAACCCACTCATCTCCACCGGAATCAGCAACAACCAATGTCTGTATAGACCTGCCGGAATTGTTTATATAATTTAATCCATTAGATCTTATATTTGTGACATCCACCCAAGCCTGCCCCAACCCTATCGGTGCGTTGTACCATTTAGTCATCCGTTTAATCGTCACGGATGTGGTTTCATTGGTTAAAGACAGGCTTCCGGCTCCATTTCGGTGTTCGAAGTTCACCACAATATTGTTGTCATTGAGGATGACTTCGACAGTAAATAACCGATTACTTTGTGCCCCAATAGTCTGGATCACATCTCCTACTTCCAGCTTAAGTGCAGAAACCATCCCTACCATGCCAATCGTATTGCTTGAAGCGACAAAATCGGCCCCGCCTGTTATTTCAGGCTGGAGACTATGGAATGCTTCCGTCACGGATTTCTGGCTCATCACATCAACCGTAGATTGCCCCGTCGTCTGGACGATATTATCAAAGCCTAATTTGCTATGAAGACCCCGTGTTTTGTTGTCTATGGCATCAGTCACTGCTTTTTGGCTCATGACTTTGGTTTCTGCGGTGCCCGTTGACTGAACCAGATCATCCATCGTTAATGCATCGCTTTTACCTTCAGAACGCAGAAAACCATTTTTATCTGTCGATGTATTGATATCCGTCCATAACCGATAAACAACCGGGTCACTTAAGTCATATCCGCCGACCACGGTGACCCCTTGCCCCCCAGTTCCGGCTGATATCGCGGTATAGGTGTTGATCGTTTTGCAATACAAAATGGCACTGTATCGGTAACTCAGGCTGGTTGTGTAGTGGCGATTCATAAACACACTGGTGGGCGTATTCACATTTCTGAAATAATCTTTGAATGCTGCTTCTTCCAAATTAACTTCACCGCCCGTGCCTCCAAAGCCAAAATCACCAAGTCGCATAACATTTTTGATTTCTTGTCGGGTGGCATAATCGCCTTTGGATTGCTTCCCATTGAGGCCACTGATTAAGGCTTGTTGAGTCGCGTAGTCCTGCTTAACTCTACTCAATTCGCCGTTCAGTGCGACAATATTACGCTCATTTAATGACCCTTTACTC
The DNA here is from genome assembly GCF_002632825.1 of Xenorhabdus stockiae. Lineage (GTDB taxonomy): Bacteria > Pseudomonadota > Gammaproteobacteria > Enterobacterales > Enterobacteriaceae > Xenorhabdus > Xenorhabdus stockiae. The sequence continues at coordinate 31,055 of NZ_NJAJ01000034.1, read as the reverse complement.
CGCAAATCGGTGACATTCCCATCACCATCAACCCACGCCACCGCAAACACATAATGCGGATAGCTTACCGCATCCACATAGTTGTTCAGCTCTTTCGCGGCGGTCATTTTCACCACGGTTTTCCACTGACTCACCAGATTGCCCTGATAGCTGAAATCGGCATACACACGGGTATTACGCAGACTGTTAAGCGTCTGGTCAAATGCCAACACGCCACGCAGCCCGCCGACATAAGCCAGCCCTTTTTTCACAAGGTACTGTTCACCCTGACGCACCACCGCAAAACTATCGCCGAAAAACGCCGCTTCGCCGTAACTGTCGGTATTAATCAGGCGCTGCATCTCATCCATCCCCGTCAAACGGGCAGTAAAATCAATCTGCCAGGTTTCGGCGGTGGTAGTGATGGCCGTTTCTGTCGCCGCCCCGTCAAATTCCAGCAAAAAAGAGCGGGTTAACACATTACCCTGCAACCCGTTAGCGGTTCTGATTTTCTTCTGGGTGGGCGCATGGGTGATCATGCCAATCACACCGGAAGCCTTATTCATCAGGCCAATCCAGTTAAAATCAAAGTGACCCACTTCCGTGCCCAATGTGACGCTGTAAGCCACGGCGTTCTCACTGGCGAGTCCGGTTTTATTGACCGCCTGACGGTGGACGATTTGATTTGCAGCAGGCAATTTTTCATCACGGCTGATAGTCTGAGTCGGATCTAACTCCGGCACATTGGCAAAAACAAACTCATCCAACACCACAGGCTGACCTGCGGCCACCTGCTGGGTCTTCCATTTTTCAAAGTCCAAAGTAATGACGGAGGACATTTTCTATTTCCTTATAATGATGCACCGTAGGTCACGTTCGGTGCGCTGCTTTCCTTGAGGCGGGCACTGTCACAGACGGCAACGCCCGCGATATGCCCTACTTTTATTAATAATGGCTGAGTCGGAATAGCCGCGGCATACGTGCAATAGTCTGCCCCGATATTGCCCACCCGCATCAGCAACTGGTTTTTCGCGATCACTTCAAAGCGATAACGACGGCAGGTGCGTCCGTATTGCCGGATAATATTCATCAGCAAATCAGGGTTAGCCGCTATCTGGCTGTCACTGAGGCGCAGGATAATCACATCCCAGTCAATGTCCGGCTGGCGCTCCAGCAATTCCACATAACCCACGCCGAGGCGTTCAAAGATGGCAATAAAACCTGCGATGCTGCCTGCATCTTTCGCGTTGATAAACGCATACTTCACCCGCTTGCGGAACAGGGGCAACGGTTCGCCGTTAAAACGCTGGATATCGCGCTGATAGGCCAGCACCGATAACAACGACTCAGTACAAGTTTCGGCGTCCAGCTGGGCCAGCGGCCATGTCAGCCAGCCGTAAACCTGCGTCCAGAATGCCCGCGCCGCACTCAGTAGTTTGGCGGGTTCGCCCTTGTCCATCCATGAGGGCAGGGCCAATCGCTTAAGGCGTTGCCTGAACTCAGACATTTTTCACCTCCACCGACAGCGTTTTCAGCCGTGGTACACTTAAGTCACTGAGAATATCCCCCAGAGAAAAGGTCAGGGATTCAATCTCGCTGAATTCACGGTGGATTTCCCGCCCTAAGTTGGAAAAGGAAAAACGCGAGTACGGCCACGTTTTTTTCACCGGATACTGGCTGTTTTCCCGAAAGGCACAGCGGATCAGGTTCTCGACATCCCGTTTCAGGGTGGCTATCTGTTCGTTGCTGTAGTTCGCCAGACTGACCACAAACAGCGTGACCGCTAAATCATGCTGGGTTTCCGGCATCGGCAGGCACTGCATATCATCACCATGCCCGTGATGGCCCTGATTGGTGATATAATCGTTCACCGCCTCAATAAAGGACTGACTGGTGACGCCCGAATCCAGCAACAGATACGCATTAGCCGTCCCTGCCCCACGGGGCGCATCATGCAGAAAGAAGATGCGATCAATGCTTAATCCCGCCACTGCTGCAATCATGCCCCGGTAAACCGCATCCGTATGATAGTTACCCACCAAGTTATATTGGTTGCGGCAACGGTCGCGCAAATCGTCATCAGATTCCGCATCCGCGCCGGGGGTTAACAGCCAGCCTTCCTCATTCTGTACCCGTGCAATGCCGGACACGGCCACAGGCAGAATGCGAAAATAACCGGGGGCCAGATTGAATGCGCCGCCTGCTACTTCAGCCGTGACAGGCAGCAAGGCACTGCTGACCCCTTCAGCAATGGCCACACTTTCGGTGGTGCTGACCCGGTAGATTTCACCGTTAATACGCTCAGTCTGGATAACCGTTCCGGCAGGCACGGTCACGGCAGAGGCCCCTGTTGCTTTATAAAAACGAATAACACCCTGCGCAGCCGAAGCGGGTTTGCGTTTCAGGTTCACGCCCCACGCGAACATATCCAGCCATGAACCGGAGGCGCTCGCCAGATACATATTTTTCAGCGTGACGTTGATTAAGGCTTCTTTCAGCCACAGCACCGGACGCGTGACAATGGTGTTAATCAGCCGCCAGAACGGGGACATGCGCGAGGTGTTAGTGACCAGCCCGGCTTCATTCACCACACTGACAAAGGCTTTGCTGATGTCGGCTTCTGTGGTCGGCATCCCGCTGTCACGTAGCACCTTTTCATAGTCAATGGTGGGTTTAGTGTCCATGTCCCACACTCACATTAATACGGCCAAAATCGTAGGTTTCTGCTGTTATCCATAATTTGGTCGATGATTCTTCATTAATGCCGACGGTGCCCGGAATAATCCGCTCATCATTCTCAATCAGAATAACTATCTGAGTATGAATATCCGCTCGCAATGTCGGGCTGCGTTCAGCAATTAATTGGGTTGCCAAGCCACTTTCAATAATTGCGTGAATACAGTCCTGCCCAATGGAAACTCGGTTATTACAAAAATACGGTTCGTTTCCTGAATTAAGTGTAAAATCTCGCTCATTAATTAATAAATCGATATATTTAGGCTCATCCATATGCCACTTGTTCCCATTCTGTAAATTGATCTGGTGTCATGCTGTTGGCGACATTAAATGTCACACTTTCAATACGGCGGCTATTATCATTAACAGTCTGTGAATTATTCGCGACTTCACTCATTAGTCCATTTCTATTGATGCCTAGTTTTTTCCCGCCTGTTAATACAGTTTGTGAATCATTTCCTATATTAGGTATTCCTGCTGTTGACTTAGTAACACTCTTTTCAATAGGAATAGTTTCAATGTTCACGAAAGGAATATGGTTAAGCGTATTGATAACTGAGTTTATCTCCTCACCAAAAGTTTCACTTAACCAATCGAAAAAACCACTAAAAATATTTTTTATACCATCAACCATATCTAAGAAGGCTTTTACAAAGGTAAACTCTTTAAAAAGATCTCCCAGACTATTCCAGTCACCAGTAATTAACTTACACACGAAACTAAATAATTCGGCTAAACCGCCGATGGCATAACTGATTAAATTAATAGGCAACATGATCAAACCAATAGCACCGGCAACAACACGACCAAAAACACTTCCTGCCTCTGTTACATTTTTAAGTTCTTCATCAGTATATTGGATAGGCGCTAATAATTTAGCAAACCAGCCAAATAGCCCTTTAATTCCATTCCAGAGCAAACTAATAAATCCACCAAGAACACTAAATAAAACCTTCACCGCATTCCAGACAGAGCCAATTGCCCGACCAATTGCACCAAATAAAAATGATAAGGGTGAGAGTGAATCACTGGCTTCGCTAAATCCCTGTATAAAACCGCTAATAAATGCCTTGATCGGCTGCCAAAACTTAATAACAGCAAACACCAATCCAGCAATAACCGCGATAAGCAATAGAATCGGCCAGCTCATAAAGCTAAATGCCAGTCCGGTCAAAATAGCCGCACCACGAATAACCAACAATGTGCCCTGTAATACTCTCAGAGCAATATTCCATGCAAAGATAGATGCTCTATAAAGCCATACTGCCACTGTTCCCAGTTGCATTAGCAAGGTAAAACCCGCCATGACACCCCGCAGGCCAATCAGAATAAGCTTGGATACTCCCATCACTATGTTGGCCATCGCCCCAATAGCAGCAAAGTTCATAATGACAAGCGTTATATAACCAACCCAGCGTGCAATATTGGGAAACAGTTTCATCCAACGAACCAGTACCTGGCTGGTATCTGCTAGCCAATTAACCAGCGGTTTGATAACGGGTAACAATGCAGAACCAATCAGGATATGCAGATTCTGCCAGATTTGCTGTAACCGCTCCCACGGGTCAGCCATCTGTGCTGCCATTTTGTAGGTACGATCCATGCCATCATTTGCACCCAGTGCTGCCATATTTTTGTTTAGCGCATCAACGTCATTGAAAAGTGCTTTGACTACCACCGCAGAGTCACCAAATGCGGCTTCAATTTCGGCTTGCGCTTTCAGGTTACCTTCAATACTGCTGCCATATTTAGCCTGTAGCTGTGCCAGTATTTCCGGCATGGAAAGCATCTGACCGTATGCGTTAACAAAACTTAATCCCAGACTTTTTCCGCCATCCGCTGCAACCGATAAAAATGCCTCATAAGCACGGCTGGCATCGCCTCCCAATGTTTCCTGTAATTGCCCCAACACAGCCAGCTGCTCATCAATCCCTACGCCGAAGTTTGTTCCGGCTTTGCGGGCATCTTCCAACAATTTCGTCATTTCCGGCATACTGGTGCCGAAAGTTTGCGCCATAAAAACCGCTTTACCCGACAGCTCTTCAGCAAACTGAAGATTGCCTACCGATTGAGCATGGCCAGAAAAAAGCGCAAACATTTTCCCCATATAATTCGCTGCATCGGTTGAACTGGCTTTCAGGGCAACAGCAGTGGTGTTAGCAATTTTGGTCATCTGGGGCAATTCCGTTTGCTCCAGCCCCTGCACTGCCTTGTTAATTTCTGCTGCCGAATTCACAAAATCGATGGCTGATTTACCATACTGGGAACTGAATGTGACAGAATCGTTGGCAATTTTCGCCATAACGCTGCTATCGATTCCCTGTAATGAAGCTGTTTTTAACGCCTCATCCATTTGTATAGCAGGTTCAAGGAAACTATGAGTTGACCAAAAAGCGTCAGCTATTGTCTGCCCACCTGCGGAAATTTTCCCAAATGCTTTTTGTGATTCTTCAGCAACGCCAGAGATAGTATTTTTTAAATTATCAAGTGGCTCTGTAACCCTATTGATGAGATTTAATATAAAATCGAGCTGACTCATGGCTCACCTTTTAGTGCCAATGCAATTCCATTTGCAGTTGCAATTCGTGTATATTCCCAATATCGATTATCTAACCAAATTGCACGGGCTAAATTTTCCGTATTATCATTTTCATTTGGTAAGTAATGACGACGCAGAGTTAAGGCCTGTTCAAATAAGCTATTATCAATAGCCTTAACTCGCGCATTTAGTTTTTTATTTCGATTTCCAGTTTTGGTGCATATTCAGAGTTTACTTTTTCCACCAGCTGCATTGCTGCGCCCGGAATTTGCAACAATTCATCAAGTGCAGATTTAAAAGCAGGTTGAACAATACGACGCAAATAAGTGACAATAGGTACAATTTTATTATCCATTGTCATATCATTAATCATGTGATTATAAGCCACAATATTTGGCTCAAATTTAATTTCACTTCCACCAACCATCAAAGTAATGATTTTATTTTCCTTACTCATTTTTTAATTCCTTATTTGTTTTATTCATTCATAACATTATTAAAAAAACATCGTCCCTGATGTAATGAGTCTTCTTATTACATTAATGTAATAAAAATTCCCCATGTCCTTCCGTGAATTTTTTTAACCGATCAGATTACGGGTTAGCTCTGCTTCCAGATATGGAATACCATTAATACGTACAAAGTCCGGTGAGGTGACAACAAATTTAATTTTATGTGTCATTACGCTGCCGCCTTTGGGGTCAACGTCCAGAATATCGCTCACAATCAGTTTGCAACCGTAAGCTTCAACCTTCATTTCCTCATGGCCTGCTTTGGCATACCACATTAGGTCAACAGGCTGAATTCCGCGCCATGAACCGGCAGCACGCGCTTTGGCAGTCACGATATCCAAATACTTAGTACTGAGTTCAATCTCACCCTCAGCCGTGACATCACCAGAGATATAACCATCCGGTACGCCCTGAGTCTGAGCCGCAGCAGTATTGTCAGTGATAGACAGGTTGACCTTTTCCGCATGAACCAGATCACCATCCATATTAAAATCGACCGACTGGCCGGAAATACGCTGGCTCATTTAGTTCCCTCCCAAATCCAGCAACAAACTCGCCGAGATCCCTTTCGGGCATTCATAAGTGCGAATAGTGATATAAATTTCAACCGTGTTTTTATTGCGCCATGTGATAACAATGTCACCATCCTGAGGTGATTTAACTTCCCCCGGGAATGTCACACCGTTAATTTCCGTACTACGGGACATTTCACGCAAAGTACGGGCGAAATACGCCTGATGTGTCGCGATGCTGCCCGGTGTACTGTTCAGGCTGCGATCAGCAATTTTAGCGATAGCCTGCAAACGTACACGACGCGCAACTTTATCCACAACCCGCAGATTTTCGATGCTCTGATAGTCACCGCCTTCCACATCCAATGTGCGGCCATCTGACCAATACATACCATCGTAATCGGGATACCACATCGGCACACTGAAACGCAGCTTTTCCAATGCTTGTAGTGTTGCCAAGTCAATCGGTTTTCCTGTTCCATCAAGCGGAAAATCGGTTGTTCCCAAATCCATCAATGGCCCTGTCTGAACTCGTGCCGGGCTATCTGCCACAGTAACAGCGCGGTTACACAAACGGCCAGCCAATACTCCCGCTTCATTTCCCCACAAAGACGGTACTAATTGGATTGATGATACAGCTTCCCCCTTTTGCAGTTCCGCCAGACGCGCAACATAATCCGGCCAGACTTCTTTCGACTGTGCTCCCTCAACAGCCAGAATAGCCCACTGCCAGCGACCAAACTTAGCGATGGTGTTTGCACGCAACGTTTGAGCAGCCTTGATAATGGCTTTGTTCGCCCCGATTGTCAGTACATATCCTTCTATACTGGCAACACGTTGTGATGCTGTCACGGCTTCAACAAAAGCCAGCTCATCTGCCGATTCCGGCAAAATATGAACGTATCCGGACCAGTTTTGCCCTGCGTTTGCCATCGCTGCCAGTACATTACGTTTCAGAGCAGAATCTGCCATGCCCAATACGGAATCAAAATCCGTTTGAGTGTTTACTGCGATAGTTTTGCCTGTGTTAGTTTTTCCCGTACCAACAAAGAGCAATACTCGTTCGATTTCCTTGGTTTCGCCCTGCAATTGGTTAACCTGGTTAACCTGCACATGTGGCCACATAATTTATTCCTTTATTTATGTTTTAGTCGCTTAATGTCGGTGTATGAACAACACCGTTTTCAGCAAACCAGATCTCAGGGGTTGTCAGCAGCCAGCGTTTGCCATCAAAGGGGACAATACCGTTTTTATCCTCACGTATAACCACAGGCTCTGATAGTGATAACGACACAACAATAGCCGCTGTTTCGCCGTTCACTTTGACAGTCATGGTCGGATATTCCTGTTCCTGATTGTTTTCCCTAAATTCACCATGTTGTTCTGTCAGCCAGATATTGATTAGCAGTGATATATAACCGGGATCATATTCCTTGTGAGGAAAGCTCGCCCATTTAATCACTGCCTTATACTTTTGGATAAACATCTGGTATTGCCCTAACCCCAAATCCCGTTGAGCCTGAATAAAGCGGATTTCTCCCATTTCACTGGTAAATTCCGTTTTACCTGTGAGTTCTGGCAAATTTTCCCGTAAAAATGTCGTTAATTGCTGTAATTTATTCATTTCATGCATACCGCTATCAGTTTCAATCCTTTCATTCTTTACGGGTAAAAAAACAATGGGCAGTAAAGCCGCTTCTATTCGTAAACGGGTGGCAATCCCTTGCCGATGTGTTTGTACACATACTCTCTTCCGTTTGAACACAGGCATTATTGCGAATTTATTGAAGTGCTGCGAATGGTTTAGTTCGGATACATTCGGCTATCACTGAGTAACCGAATAAAATAGAAATATAATTTAAATCAAATAATTAAAAACCCCATAAAAACAAAAAGCCATCTGTCAGGATAATCTAACAGATGGCTCTTATTGGCTTATTGATTTGTAAATTATGAGATAAGAATAACCAATCTCGGTAAAAAAGCTCTCAGCAACTTTCTTGCAAAAATGCCAGCGCAGCTAAACGTTGCTGTGGATTGAGATTGTTAATAATTGTCTGCAATAGCTTATCGCCAGTTTTAGCACTGGGACTTAGTGTATGCGAAAAAGTCAGATTCATGACAAACCGGTGACCACATTCAATATCAGAACACGCACAGTAAAGATCGGCAATTTCAGGGTGCTTCCGATTGGTTTTGCTGATGGCGGCTTTAGCACCACATTCAGGGCAGATAATCTTTAATACGCGCATTTTTTTATTCCCAACGAATTTATTTTCAGAGCTTTTAACTTGCGGCGTATTTTACCCTCAGACGAGGGTATTATTATTTATTACAGCTATGTGATATCACTGATACATCAGCTATCTCCCGCTCCCAACCACAACAACGCATCTCCGGGGCTAATGGCACTACCCGGCTGACAGATAATCTTTGTAACCCGGCCCGCCTGTGGCGCATGAATCGCCAGCTCCATCTTCATGGCTTCTACAATAATCAGCGGCTGGCCTTCTTCCACATCATCGCCTGATTTGACCAATACTTTCCAGATATTCCCGCTCATATCCGCACTAATCTGCAAACCATACTCATTAAGATCCGCTTCTTCTTGTGGCTGTTCCTCTCCATCCTGAACAGAACTCTCTTCTTCCGGCTGTTCCTGTTGCCAGCGCATAACCTCGGTTTCAAAAGCCACTGCCTGTCTTAGTTTGAAATAGGCAATATCTTCGGCATTTTCTTTCAGAAAGTGCAGGTGTTCGGCAAAATCAAACTGTGTATTTTCAATATGGATAGCAGTACGCCCCTCCTGAAAATCTTCCCGTAACTGTTCTAATTCTGCTTCAGTGACAGGATAAAAACGGATTTGATCAAAAAATCGCAACAGCCACGGTTTATCTTCCTCGAACTGTTCATTTTTCAGAAATTTGTTCCAAATCGGCAGGGTTCGTCCCACCAGCTGATAACCGCCGGGAGAATCCATGCCATAGATACACATATATGTACCGCCAATACCGACAGTTCCTTCTGCGGTAAAAGTACGTGCCGGGTTGTATTTTGAGCTTAACAGGCGATGGCGAGGATCAATGGGAGCAGCGCACGGAGCACCCAGATACACGTCTCCCAACCCGAGGATCAGGTAACTGGCATCAAATAGAATACGGCGCACGGCTTCACGATCAGCCAGCCCGTTAATACGCTGAATAAAATCGACGTTATTCGGCAACCACGGAGCGCTGGATCTAACCGTGCTCTGATAACGGTTCACGGCACCCAGTGTTGCACTGTCTTCAAATGCCATCGGCAGATGGATAATGCGAGATGGCACTTTCATGGTGCTGACATTGCCAAGCTGTTTCTCCAAAGAGAGCAGCAAAGCGATGAGTTTCTGCTGTTCGATTTGCCGGTTATCATAGCGGATTTGCAAAGAACGGACACCCGGAGCAATTTCTTTAATTCCCGGTTCAGCTAAAGCATGTAGTTTTTCCATCAACAGATGTACCCGCAGGCGTAATGCCAAATCCAGAATATTTTCACCATATTCGATCAGAATATAGTTATCTCCCGCCTGACGATAAACAACCGCCGGAGCAGAATGCGTGGCAGCAATCGCAGCCAGCACGGCACCAGAATGTTCTTCTTCTGCTATCTGTAATGTTCGCTCTAGTTTTAATGGGGCTTCCGACGTTGATCTCAACGTGGCAATAAGACGATTTTGCTGCTCTTCCAGAGTAACCGCTTCTTCCATACTGATGGGATGGAAACGGATACGATCTCCCGGCTTAACCTGACCGACTTTCCACAATTCAGCTTTGGCGATGGTAACAGGGCAAACAAAGCCACCGAGACTAGGCCCGTCACGGGTGAGGATGACAGGAAAATCTCCCGTAAAATTGATAGAACCAATGGCGTACTCACAGTCATGAATATTTGAAGGATGCAAACCCGCTTCACCACCATCAGGACGCGCCCAGACAGGTTTTGGGCCTATCAACCGTACACCCAGACGGTTTGAATTGTAATGCACCTGCCATTCGGCAGAGAAAAATTCATCTATATAATCCTGAGCGAAAAAATCAGGCGCACCATGCGGCCCATAAAGTACGCCAATCTCCCATATATCGCCATAAACGGGGATCGCGGCAGGTTCCGGTGCCTGTGGTAGGCTGATTGGTGCGGGAGTTGTACAGGCAGGTAAGGCTGGCTGTGAGATGGGAAGCATATCGGCAATTTTTAAGATACGGCCAGCATGTCCGCCAAATTGTCCGAGAGCAAAGGTAGAACGACTTCCAAGGTAACAGGGAACATCAATGCCATTTCTGACCGCAAGGTATGTACGGCAGCCGGATTGTGCCCGCCCTATCTCAATTATTTGCCCGGCTTTGATATTCAGTGGTTGCCAATAAGGTACGCTTGTCCCGTCTAATAATGCGGTACTCTCTGCGCCGGTCAGCGCAATCAGTGCGTCACAATGAAACTGTAAGGTTGGCCCCTCCAGCGTAAACTCCAATCCGGCGGCCGATTCATGATTACCGACAATTCGGTTCGCTAACCGAAAAGCCAGGTCATCCATCGGGCCGGATGGTGGAACACCGATATCCCAATACCCCGACCGACCGGGATAATCCTGAACACTGCTCCATGTTCCCGCTCGCAGAACCTCAATAGCTCTTGCCTGAGGTTCAAAGCTATCAAGCATTCGGGTCCAGGCTTGTCCTTGTTGGAATGGCTCACTGGCTGTGATTTGGCGCAGGTATTCCAGATTAGTTGTAATGCCGTGCAATTGACAGGAATCCAGTGCTTCACGCAGTTTAATCAGTGCTTTTTCTCGATTTTCTGCATGAACAATCATTTTAGCGATCATCGGATCATAAAATGCAGAAACCTCACTGCCCGTGCGCACACCACTATCGATACGTATGCCTTCAGGGAATTTAACTTCCGTCAGGACTCCCGGAGCAGGCTGAAAGTTTTTCAGTGGATTTTCTGCATACAGGCGCACTTCAATCGCTGCTCCGACTGGTGCCCGCTTTAAATCCTCCCAGTCAATGGGTAGCTCAGCCGCAACCCGCAGCATATACTCCACTAAGTCAAGCCCGGTTACGCATTCCGTCACAGGATGTTCGACTTGCAGACGGGTATTAACCTCAAGAAAGTAGAACTCATCCTGTTCGACATCGTAAATGTACTCTACCGTACCTGCGCTGCGATACTTCACCAACCGGCCCAATTGTACTGCGGAATCCAGCAACGCTGTTCGGGTCTGCTCCGGCAAATTAGGTGCCGGAGCTTCTTCTACGACTTTTTGATTCCGGCGCTGCAAAGAGCAATCACGCTCTCCCAGCGCCACAACATTTCCTTTACCATCACCGAAAATCTGCACTTCAAGATGGCGGGCCTGCCTGATACACCGCTCCAGAAAAACACCGGTATCACTGAAAAACTGTTCACCAAGATGGCGCACACTCTCCCATGCCTCACTCAGTGCATTTGCGTCATAACAACAACTGAGGCCAATCCCACCACCACCGGCAGTACTTTTCAGCATAACCGGATAACCGATAGTCTCAGCGGCACTGAGTGCTTCATCCAGTGAATTGAGCAACCCTGTTCCCGGTGTCATCGGTACACCTGCTTCTGCGGCCAGTTCTCTCGCTCGGTGTTTCAGGCCAAATTCACCAATCTGGTGTGATGTCGGGCCAACAAAGACAATACCCGCTTTTTCACACGCTTGTGCAAACGGTAGGCATTCAGACAAAAATCCATATCCCGGCCAGATCGCCTCCGCATGGCTCTGTTGTGCTGCACTTATAATTTTATCGATACACAGATAACTCTCACTGGCTTTTTCCCCGTTTATCGGTAATGCGATATCAGCATCTTTAACATGTTGTGAATTTTTATCTGCGTCTGAATACACAGCCACACTGACAATTCCGAGCCGTTTCAGAGTACGGATAGCACGGCAAGCAATTTCTCCGCGGTTAGCAATCAATACCGTTTTAAACATTGTCTTTCTCCTGATTGATAACCCAATTACGCCAGCCACCGAACTCTGTAATATCCGTTGCACCGTTCAGAGCAACCGGTTCGCAGATAAAACCTTTTATCCAGCGACCATCGGCTAATTCCAGTGAACCGATGCCTAACGGAGGCGGAATTTCAGCAACGAATGCACCAAAATAGGCCAGTGGAATATCCCAAAGCTCAATACTGATGGATGCACCTGTGTCATCCCTCACTAATCCGGGCTTAGGGGGCTGAGTGTTGGCTAGTTTGTAGAGTCGGTAACAGCTCGCGGTCTGTGTGGTCTCAACAAATACGGCGTTACGTTCGGTTAATTGGTCATTCAGAGGCATCCTCCGAAGATGGGCTCCGACAACCGCCAAACGAATATGCTGCCCGGATGGTGGTAACATCATCACGTCACCATCAAGTAATTGGCCGGTGGAGCCAAGTGGTAATGCGAGATGCTGCTGCCAACGCAGACCAAATGATGCAAGTGCCCGGTCGTGCCAGGCTGGTGCAAGTAAGGTGATACCTGCGGGTAATCCATCAGTTCGGAACGGTGCAGGCAAGGCAAGTGCGGAAAGATTGGCAAGGTTGGTGAAATTGGTATAAGTGCCAAGTTCAGAATTATAGTGAATCGGCGCCCTTTTAATTTCTTCAATCGTTCTGATTGTCGGTGTAGTGGGAACAATGAGAGCATCAAAACCGGCTAATATGTGCTGGATCTTCCTCGCCAGTTCTGCCCGCAGATATTCGGCATTAAACGCATCGACGGCGCTGTAATTTTTACCACCGTCAATAATCTGGCGCACTTCTGGATCCATCATTGCAGGAAAACTGAGCATGCCATTCACAACAGTCGTGCGCTCAGCAACCCATGCTCCCTGATAAAGTTGCTCACCCAGTTGGTTGAATACCAAGAAATCAATTGGCTGAAGAGTGGCCCCCATATTTTGCAACTCGTGCAGAGCTTCCTGCCATGCGGATTCGGCAATCGTGTCATGACAAAATACAGGATTGGCAGGAATAGCAAATAGAGGGTGATCCGGCAATGTTGCGGGTGTAGATGCCGGATTTATGCAGGAATAAGCATCATTTTCGTCGAATCCTCCGGCAATATCCGCAACACTGAAAGCATCTTCAACCGTCAGAGCAAAAACAGATAAGGTATCGTTGAGTCGACAGGCAGGAACAATACCTTTGGCGGAAAACCAGCCTTTTGTTGGTTTCAATCCCACAATATTATTGAAGCCAGCAGGCACCCGTCCGGAACCTGCGGTATCCGTTCCAAGTGCGAATGGCACTAATCCTCTGGCAACGACAGAAGCAGAGCCAGAACTGGAGCCGCCGCTAATATAACGATCATTGAAACTGTTTTTAACGACGCCATAAGGTGAACGAGTGCCGACTAATCCGGTAGCAAACTGATCCATATTCGTTTTTCCAACGATGATAGCTCCCGCCGCTTTTAGTCTGGCAACCGCTGTCGCATCTTCATCTGCGATATATTCAAATGCTGGGCAGGCCGCGGTTGTCGGCCAGTCAGCAACATCAATATTATCCTTAACTGCAAAAGGAATACCGAACAAAGGAAATTCGTCGGGGTTACGCTGATAAGCAGGTAAAAGTAAACCAATCTGAGCCTGTAACTGTTCCGGCGTTGCAAGATAAATCCAGGCATTATCATCAGGTAAAAAGGAATCTAGATGCTGTTGCAGTAAAGCAAAAACGGACTCCACATCGTGTCGTATCCGCTCATGCCAGTATTTTAAGGTATAGCCAGTCATTGTTGTCATGCTGTGATACTCCAGTGGATATAGTTGGATTTACACAGCAATACGCATGCCAAGATAATAATATGCTTTTTTTCAATTGATTAAGGTTGGGGAAAATATCAGGAATAATGGTTTGCACTATTATGGTTCATAGATTGAACAATAATGGTGCTTATTTTTAACTCAGTCGGTTAACGATAAGAAAATGAGTGACAATAATAAGAATAAATATGGTGATTATTATTCACCTTATGAATAAATCATAAGTCACTTGAATAAAAATAGAGAATAAATATGAATAACCATTATTAGAAATAGAATAAATTGCGTCCAATTTTTTATTAAAATATCAGTATATTTTTTATATTTTACTTAACCTGTCAAACTACAAAATTATAGGTAAATATAAACAATTTTATTTTACAAACAAACTTTTATAACGAACTATCTATAAATGATAGCAATAACAACGAGTCAATTAATGTTCAATAAGTCACTGTTCCGTTAAGGGTGGGCAGTAAGTGTAGCGATATCATAATTATTTATTTAATATAGCGTCGAAAATAGACATATTGCTTGTGACCCATCCCGACCCCAAAAGAGAAAAATGATGAAAACAACATCCAAGATATTAGTTAGCCTAGCCTGTGTCGTTATGCTCGCCGGCTGTGCCCGCACAACCCCAATTAATACTCAACAAACAACAATCGTGACAAAAAATTCACTGCCTACAGTGAAAAAAGCGATCCTTGAGGCAGGGCAAAAACGTAAATGGATAATGAATGAAGTTTCTCCGGGCGTTATCGACGGATTACTGAATACTCGTGGGCACGAAGTTAAGATACGTATTACTTACACGAATAAAAATTATTCTATTCACTATGTCAGCAGCAAAGGATTAAAGGCTAAAAACGGGAAGATACACCGTAAATATAATATGTGGACTAATACATTGAATAATGACATTCAAGTGCGTTTAGCTACTATGGCCAACCAATAATTTTTGCATGTTACTGGCGTATTTCACACGAACGTAGCCCTATTATTACATTAACCCTAATTTAATTAGGGTTTAACTATCCCATTGGATATACGGATATATGACCACTCCCCATAATTACGACAAAGATGATTTAAGTGCGTTTGAAGCAATTACTGAAGCTCAGCGCATTGCTTTTGCACCAATGCTATTTCAGACGGCAATTTGCCTGCGTGATTTTGGTATCTTATCTTTTCTGGATAAACACCATAAAGAGGGAGCAACAAAAGATGAAATCTGTAGTGGTTCAAAATCAGACAGCTATGGAGTAGGTGTTTTATTGGATATGGGGTTAAGTGGCAGAATTATTCTTAAGCGCGATGATCGTTATTTCCTCAGTAAAATTGGTCATTATTTGCTGCATGACAAAATGACTCGCGTCAATATGGATTTTACTCAGGACGTATGTTATCAGGGCTTATTCCATCTGAAAGAATCGCTGCAAGAAAATAAGCCTGCCGGTTTAAAAGTATTTGGTGAATGGTCAACAATTTATCCGGCACTCAGCCAACTACCAGAACCAGCCAAAACAAGCTGGTTTTCATTTGACCATTTTTACTCTGATTCTGCTTTCAATGCAGCATTAAAAGCCATTTTTTCTCTGAACCCCAAATTGATTTATGACGTTGGTGGAAATACAGGAAAATGGGCATTGCGCTGCTGCCAATATGACAGTAAAGTCAACGTCACTATTCTGGATTTACCCCAGCAAATTGAACTGGCTGAAAAAAATATCCGCAGTCAGGGAATGGCTGAACGTATTTCAGGCCATCCTGTTGATATGTTGTCGGATTGTGAATTACCTAAAGATGCCGATATTTGGTGGATGAGTCAGTTCCTCGACTGTTTTTCCGAAACACAGATTGTTGATATTTTACGTAAGATCGCTGCATCAATGAAACCAGGTGCCAGAGTATGCATCATGGAATTATTCTGGGACTGTCAACCATTTGAAGCGGCTGCTTATAGCCTCAATGCAACTTCGCTTTATTTTACCTGCATGGCAAATGGCAATAGCCGTTTTTATAGTATGGACAATTTTAATCAATTCCTCGATAAAGCCGGATTTGTAGTAGAAAATAAAATTAATCAGTTAGGACTTGGGCATACGCTACTGGTTTGCAAGAAAAAATAATTGACGGTATTTCATGAAATTGACATTGGATATTACAGATTGGCAAGCCGTAGCTCCGGGCCTTTCTGTTCCTGAAGAATGGGAAAAATGGTCTGCCATTTCACCTGCTGCCATAGATGGCTCACACTCTCTAGCAAAATGCTCTCAGCTCCCGATGATGACAGCCCGCCGTCTCAATTCGGGCAGCCGCCTAGCTGTAGATTGTGGTTTAAGCATTTTACGCCGGAATAAAGTGGATGCCATTGTCTATACCAGCCGCCATGGTGAACTGGAGCGCAATTATCAGATACTGATGAATCTGGCACAAACCGAACCTGTTTCCCCGACTAACTTCGCCATGTCAGTTCATAATTCGTCTGTGGGGAATCTCACTATTGTTGCCAAGGCACCGCTGGTTTCTTCTTCAGTTTCTGCCGGAATTGACAGTTTTCAGCAGGGGTTATTTGAAGTTGCGACTCTGCATCATGCTGGTTACAACAAAGTGTTACTTGTCGATTTTGACGGCAAGATCCCCGATTTCTACCACAATGAAATAGATGAAAATACTCCCACCTTTCCATTCGCAGTTGCGTTGCTTTTTGAGCAAGGAAAGAGCTTACATTGTGAAAAGCACCCGTCACCGGAGACAGAGCCTTCCCTTCCCCAAAGCCTTCAGTTTCTACACGGCTGGTTAAACGGAAAACAGCACTTTACCGTAGCTGGAGATCATTGTGCATGGCACTGGAGCAACGGGAGCAACGGGAGCAACGGGAGCAAATAGCATGGAAGAAAAGATAATAGGCCGCATCACTGAACGGGCTAACTGGCTCTGGCGTCTGCTGATGACAGGGTTTTGTTTTGCTCTGTTTGGGATTGGTGGGTTATTACTTTCTCTGATCTGGTTTAATTTACTATTGATTTTTCAGCGAAACGCGGAGAAACGGCTCCGTATCGCACGGCGTAGTATCTCAACCTGTTTTCGCCTGTTCCTATTTTTGACCAGAAAACTGGGAGTATTGGATTATCACTTTAATGGTGCAGATAAACTGCGCACAGATAAAGGCTGTCTGATCGTCGCCAATCACCCTACTTTGTTGGATTACGTCATCTTGGCATCGAATCTGCCGGATGTGGATTGCATCGTCAAATCGGCACTGCTACGTAACCCTTTTCTCAGTGGTGTGGTTCGCTCTGCTCGCTATCTCATCAACAGTGATGCCGAAACCTTGCTGCCTGCCTGCCGCGAAAGGCTGACTAACGGTGGCAATATCTTGATTTTTCCGGAAGGAACGCGTACAACGCCCGGTCATCCTATTTCACTCCAGCGCGGTGCTGCCAATATTGCGGTCCGCTGTGAATGTGATGTCCGGATTGTACACATTACATGCAGCCAAAAGATGCTGGATAAAAAAAGTAAGTGGTATCAAATCCCGCCCAAAAAACCGATTTATACCATTACCGTTGGTGAGCAACTCGCCAATGAGGATTTTTCTGCCGATACAGAGAGCGGATACGCTATTGCTGCCCGCCAGCTCAATCGCCAACTTACACAGTTATTAACACCATCAAATTACTAGATGTTGGATACAATAATGCAAGAATCAAACATGCAAGAACTAAACCAAAACTTACAGATCGAAATAAAACAACTAATTATAGACACCCTGAATCTGGAAGATATCACGCCTGCTGATATTGAAACTGAAGCACCTCTGTTCGGTGACGGGCTGGGATTAGACTCCATTGATGCGCTGGAGTTAGGTCTGGCGATTAAAACCCGCTATGGCATTGTTCTATCCGCCGAAAGTGAAGATATGCGTCAGCACTTTTCTTCTGTTGCTACATTGTCATCTTATATCCAGTCACAACAGGGATAACAGCAGAGGAACTCATGGAAAAACAAAAAATTTATCAGGAAGTTTCACAACTTTTGGTCAAACTGTTTGAGCTTTCTCCCGAAGATATCACGCCTGATTCACGCCTCTATGAAGATCTGGAACTCGACAGCATTGATGCAGTTGATATGGTTGTTCATTTACAGAAAAAGACAGGGCGTAAAATTAAACCCGAAGCATTCAAATCTGTCCGCACCGTTCAAGATGTGGTGGATGCAGTCGAGCAGCTATTGCAGGAAGAATAATTTCTCTCATCCATACACTTTGAAATATAGGAACATGCTGGGTAGCTAATTGAACCTGTTGATTTTATTGTTTCGTATTGCCAATACCGTGATGTTAATCGCTTGGCCATTTTTGGTATGGGCGATGGTCAGCTATCGACAATTTAATATCATATTGCCCATTATCATCCTGTTTTTCGTTTTGCGCTTATTACTAAGCCGTAAAACCATAGACAGAAAAAAAGCGGATAAGCAGCAAAACGTAAATTGGAATACGGGCTGGATACTGTCAATTGCCGGAATTTTACTAGGTTTGGCAAGTTTTATCCTGCGTGACCACCAACTTTTGATGTACTACCCAGTTGTCGTGAATATCGTTTTATTTACCCTTTTTGGCGGTTCTCTGTACTACGGGCCTCCTGTTGTGGAAAGGCTGGCCCGGCTCAAAGAGCCGAATTTGCCAACTGAGGGGATCACCTATACGCGCAAGGTGACTTACATCTGGTGCCTATTTTTTATTTTAAATGGCACAATCGCTCTCGGTACTTGCCTGTATAACGATATGACACTGTGGACACTATGGAATGGAATGGTCAGTTACCTGTTAATCGGGCTACTTATCGTTATTGAATGGCTGGTACGCCAACGTGTGAAAAAGAGATGAAAACCTTTCCTGTATCCCAATGGTTATCAGCAGGTAATGCCTCTGACAGGCTCATTACCTGGGGCAATCACTGTATCAGACTGAGTACACTCCGACAGGAAGTCACGATACTCTGTCACCGTCTGAGGAACCATACCGCATCTCGCTGGGCATTATGCTTTGATGACAGTTATCATTTCTGTGTTGCTTTGCTGGCTACTCTGCATGCCGGAAAAACACCGGTTATTCCGGGACACTGCCGTGAAGCACAGTTACAGGAACAACAATCCAGCTTTGATGGGGTTCTGACCGATCTGCCCCTAAAATTATCTTGTCCATGCTGGCCTATTTTCTCAGCTCAACAAGACAATATTGTCCCTGAAACAACACTGCCTGATATATCCCCAGATGCAGTACTGGTTATGTTCACTTCAGGCTCCAGCGGCGTACCTAAACAGGTCATCAAACCTGTAACTGTAATGGATCTCGAAACCCAATGGCTGGCCTCTTTATGGCAGGATAGACTGCAATCCTGTGTTATCCGTGCTTCGGTTAGCCACCAGCATTTGTACGGCTTAACTTTCCGAATCTGGCTACCGATGTCTCTTGCTTTGCCATTTGAGCGTAAAATGGTGGAATTTCCTGAACAATTAACCCAATATCCACAGGCCTCTTTGACACGTTACGCTCTGATCAGTAGTCCGGCATTTCTACAACGATTAGATGACACTCTTCCTGCCCCAAACTGCTCTTTCGTAGTTTCAGCCGGAGGGCCATTAAATTTTGCTGATGCAGAGCGGGTCACACAATGGCTAAAGACCATCCCAAATGAAATTTATGGCAGTACCGAAACAGGCATTATAGCCTGGCGAGCTCGCCGGGAAGATCATGCAGTCTGGAAGACATTCGCTGGCGTCTCTTTCCGGCAGGATAAGGAAAATAACTTACGCGTTTACTCCCCTCTACTTTCTGTCGCAGATGGAATGGTTCTGGATGATCGACTGTTATTTGATGAAAAGGGGAACTTCTCGCTTCAGGGGCGTCGTGATCGCTTAGTTAAGATCGAAGAAAAACGTATTTCTCTGTCTGAAATTGAGCGTCGTTTATGTGCAATCGATGGGATTATTGATGCCGCAGCACTGATCATCAATCGAGGAAAACGCAACTATATCGGGGCTGTCCTTGTTTTAGATGATGAAGCATTTCAGCACTTCCTCCAACAAGGTAGCGGGAAGTGCTCTCAAAATTGGCGCCGTCAGCTCATTTCCTGGCTGGAACCTGTTGCACTGCCTCGCTACTGGCGAGTAACTACCTCTATTCCCCTGAATGCTCAAAGTAAACGTTCATGGCCTGAGTTACAGGAGCTATTTAATGAAACCCATTGAAACCCATCTTGAGCAACCCACTCAAAACGAGGCCATTATTCGCCTGTATTTAGATCCTGACCTGAGTTGGTTTCGCGGTCACTTTTCCGTTCAAGCACTTTTACCCGGTGTCGCACAGATCGATTGGGTTATGCATTATGCACAGACTTTGCTGGCTCCGGGCTGGAATTGTGCTTCTATTGAGATGGTAAAATTTCAGTTACCTTTACAGCCCGAGGATAATCTACGCCTAAAAATTCACTGGGAAGAAACTAAGCATCAACTGACTTTTCAGTATGATGTGGAATCCTCCGATAGTGGCGAGTGCAAAACGGCAAGTCAGGGGAAAATCAAATTATGTCGCTGAGCGTCAACACGATTACGCCATGCGTGATTATTCCCTGCTATAACCACGGGGCAACGATGTCCGCTGTCTTGGAACGGTTATCACACTATCAGCTTCACTGCTTTATCGTTGATGATGGCAGCGATATAACGACACAGCATTGCCTCGAAAATCTGGCCACAGTAACCCCCGGTGTTACCTTAATCCGCCTTGAACAAAATCAGGGAAAAGGTGGGGCTGTGATTGCTGGAATGCGGGCAGCCGCAAACGCTGGCTATAGTCATGCTCTACAGGTTGATGCAGATGGTCAGCACTGTCTTGAAGATATCCCGCTTTTTTTATCCAAAGCTCAGCAATATCCGGATCGTCTGATTTCCGGCCTGCCACAGTATGACACCTCTGTGCCCAAATCCCGGCTTTACGGGCGTTATATAACGCATTTCTGGGTCTGGGTAGAAACTCTTTCTCTTTCCATTAAAGACAGCATGTGCGGCTTTCGTATCTACCCACTAGTTGCCACAATCAACTTGCTGACAAAAAAGAATATCGGCCGCAGGATGGACTTTGATATTGAAATCATGGTTCGTCTGTACTGGCAGGGGACGGAAAGTGAATTTGTCCCGACAAAAGTAACTTATCCCGAAAATGGACTCTCCCATTTTCACGCTTTACACGACAATCTCAGCATTTCGTGGATGCACACCCGCCTGTTTTTTTCCATGTTGCCACGCCTTCCTGCTTTATTATGGCGTAAACGTTCTTTACTTAGCTGCTGGTGGGGTAATCGCCGTCACTGGTCTGATATTAAAGAGCGTAAAGGTTTGTATGGCATGAAGTTTATGCTGACAGTTTACCGCCATCTCGGGCGCAAGCCATTTGAATGGTTACTTTATCCGGTTGTAGGTTATTTCTGGGCAACCGGCGGATTACAGCGTCAGGCATCACAGCAATACCTTACCCGTCTGAAACAGACCATGCAGCACAAAAAGATTGCTATTCCTTCCGGGCTTAACAGCTACCGTCATTATTTGCGCTTTGGTGGTGCCATGCTGGATAAAATAGCAAGCTGGCGCGGTGATCTGAAATGGGGCAAAGATATCGAATTTGCCGACGGCGCGGAGGACATTCTTTTAGGTGGCGACTCTCGCGGAAAACTTTTACTGGTTTCTCATCTGGGCGATATCGAAGTTTGCCGGGCACTGGCTCAGCATGCAGGACAGAGGACAATTAATGCTCTGGTGTTTACTGAACATGCCCAGCGTTTTAAGCAAATTATTGAAGAAGTCTCGCCACAAGCGGGCATTAATTTATTGCCAGTGACGGATGTAGGCGCAGATACCGCTATCTCGCTGAAAGAAAAAATTGATGCCGGGGAATGGGTGGCAATTGTCGGTGATCGCATAGCCGTTAATCCATCCCGTATCAGCACGCATAGAGTCACCTGGAGTCAGTTTCTTGGTGATTCAGCACCTTTTCCCCAAGGGCCGTTTATTCTGGCATCCGTATTACGCTGCCCAGTTTTGCTGATGTTTGCTCTTAAGCAAAATCATCGGTTCAGAATTTATTGTGAACCTTTCGCCGAGCCACTAGAGCTTCCACGTAAACAGAGAGAGCAGGCATTACAGCAAGCGGTTGATCACTATGCTTCTCGCCTCGAGCATTATGCTCTGTTATCTCCGCTTGATTGGTTTAACTTTTTCGATTTTTGGCAATTACCTACAAATAAAGCCAAGGAGTAAGGAATGCTGACAGCGCCCCGTTTTAGCAGCGAGGTTGAATTAACCGTACCCTTCCATGACACCGACCCGATGGGCGTAGTCTGGCACGGTAATTATTTTCGTTATTTTGAAATTGCTCGTGAAGCACTGATGGAACAGCTCAATTATGGCTACCGTGAAATGATCGCATCAGGCTATGTCTGGCCGGTTGTTGATGCAAAAATTAAATATCGTCGTCCAATAGAATTCGGTCAGAAAATACGTGTACAAGCCACCATTAAAGAGTTTGAAAACCGTCTGAAGCTGGTTTATCAAATTTTTGATGCTGAGAGCGGCAATAAAACAACGACGGGTTACACCATTCAGGTGGCTGTTGCAGAGAAAACTCAGGAAATGTCCTTTGTCAGCCCGGATATTCTGTTTGAGCGTATGGGAGTCAAACCATGAGAAAGTTCTGGTTGGCAATACTTCTATTATCTATTAATAGCCTAGCTATCAATAACTGTGCTCATGCCGTCACGCTTGAAAAACTGCAACAACGCTTTTCTACACAACCTGTAGTACGGGCCGAGTTCACCCAAGAGCGCCATATTCAGGGAATGCCGCAGCCACTGCATTCCAGCGGTGAGATGCTGGTTGCTCAACATAAAGGACTTTGGTGGCATCAGCAAAAACCTTTTCCTCTCACCTTAGTGCTGGATGACAACCGGATGGTTCAGGCCATCGCAGGGCAAGCACCTCAGGTTATTACTGCGGATTCAAATCCTCAGATGTTTCAGTTCAACCACCTGATGCGAGCGCTATTTCAGGCAGATCGTGCTGTACTGGAAGAAAATTTTAAAATTGAGTTCAAAGAACTAAAACAGGAAACATGGCAACTGGAACTCACACCAAAAACCTCCCCTTTGGATAAACTGTTCACCATCATTACCCTAAAAGGTAAAGACAATCTCAATTCGATTCTGTTGCTCGACAAACAAGGGGATCGCACTGAACTCTTTTTTACCAAACACCGTTTAACACCAGAGATGCTGAGTAATGAAGAAGAGCAACGCTTCAAATTTTAATCCGCGTCTGCTGGCACTGTTTTGGCTGCTGATATGCACTATTCTCGTGATTTCATCAGCGATCCTGCTACCACAATCGCGCCTTTCCACCAGCGTGCTGGCTCTCTTACCTGCGCAAAGCGCCGGAGACATGCCGCCGGCATTAAAAGATGAATTTATGCAGCGACTTGATCGCCAGTTGGTATGGATGATCAGCCCCGGAACGGAAGAGAATGAAGCACCAGCTGAGTATTGGCAGAAACAGCTGGAAAAAACACCATTTCTGACTCATGTCAAAGGGCCGATAAATGCAGAACAACAACAGGCATGGGGTACTTTTTACTATAAGCACCGTAATGCCATGCTTGATCCTGCGACCCGTGACCGGCTGCAATCCGGGGGTACTCAACAGGCAAACTGGATTTTGTCTCAGGTCTATTCAACTTTCTCAGGTGTCAGCGGGCAAGAACTCAGCAATGATCCACTTATGTTGGTCAGGGGGTCACAGCTAGCTCTTCAGCAGACATCCAGCCGGTTACGGCTACAGCATGGCTGGCTGACAGCCAAAGACGGTACAGGAAGGATCTGGTATCTACTCCATGCTGAACTGAACGGCTCTTCGTTTGATATGCAGCAGGCACATCAGGCTGTCACTGAGCTGAGTAAGCTGGAGCAATCATTGGAAGCTCGTTTCCCTGATGCAAAAGTGATCTCAAGGGGAACTCTGTTTTACAGTGATTATGCCAGTCAGCAGGCAAAACATGATATTTCCACACTGGGCAGTGCAACCGTACTGGGAGTTCTACTGCTGATTTACAGTGTGTTTCGTTCCCTGAAGCCACTGCTGTTGTGTGTTCTCTCTATCAGTATGGGCGCATTGGCGGGCACGGTTGTGACACTGGGTATATTCGGTGAACTTCACTTTATGACACTGGTTATGAGCATCAGTATCATCGGTATTTCTGCCGACTATGCGATTTATTATTTGACTGAACGTATGGTTCACGGGCAAGAAGTTACACCATGGCAAAGTATGTGCAAGGTATTATCTGCTCTGCTAATGGCACTGGCAACAACCGTCATTGCTTATCTGATCATGATGTTTGCTCCCTTCCCCGGTTTACGTCAGCTCGCTGTATTTGCTGCTGCGGGCTTGACCGCTTCTTGCCTGACAGTGATCTGCTGGTATCCCATATTGGCTAAGAATCTGCCTGTTCGCCCAATCCCGGCAATGATCATGCTAATGCGCTGGCTGGCCTTGTGGCGACGTAACAAATTGTTTTACATCGGGCTACCTGTCACTCTGACGCTATTTGCTCTAATCGGTATTTCGCGTTTACACATCAATGATGATATCGCTCAGCTACAAGCACTACCTCAGGATATTCACCAACAGGAAAAACGTATCGCCGAACTGACCGGCCAGAGGAGTGATCAGAAATGGTTTGTTGTTTATGGCGATAACGCAGAACAGACACTACAACGTCTGGAAAATTTTATCCCCCTACTGGAGCTGGAAAAACAGCGCGGTACATTCGAAAACTATCAACGGCTGCCGCTATCTTCTCTTGCTCAACAGCAGAAAGATCTGAAGCTACTCAAAGCCGCTGTTCCGAATATCATGGCACATCTGACAGAAACAGGGCTGCCGGTAAAACAGCCGGATTTAGACCCAATGACTGTTATGCCTGATGACTGGCTAAACAGTGTAGTCAGCGAAGGCTGGCGCCTGATGTGGATCACATTGCCAAACGGCCAGACTGGGATTCTGCTTCCGGTAACAGGTGTGAAAGACAGTATTCTTATGCGTCAGTTAGCCGAGAAACAAACCGGTATCAGTTGGGTCGATCGCAAACTGGCATTCGATGAGATGTTCCAGTTTTATCGCACCATACTTGGCTGGTTGCTGGTGGGTTCTATTATCTTAATCGGGGTCAGTTATATGATCAGGCTTGGCCTGCGTCGTGGTGCAGTCAGTATCCTGCCATCTCTGTTATCACTCGGCTGCGCACTGGCTGTTCTCAGCTTCAGCGGCTACAGTCTCAATCTATTCTCAATACTGGCACTGGTGCTGGTTCTGGGGATCGGTATTAACTATACCCTGTTTTTCAGCAATCCTCGTGGTACACCACTGACTTCGCTACTGGCAATCACCGTTGCAATGTGCACGTCACTGCTCACTCTGGGCATGCTTGTATTCAGCAGTACTCAGGCAATCAGTAGTTTTGGCATTGTATTATGTAGCGGAATTTTCACGGCATTTTTACTTTCACCACTGGCAATGCCTGAACGTCCCAAAAGGAACAAAAAAGCATGATGCGATTATTTATCCTGCCACTGGTATGTCTGCTGGCAGCCTGTACTAATTTACCGGAGAATGGCTCCCCCAGAGCATGGCTGAAACCGGGAGTACGTGTCTCATTGCCTGCACCGGGTATCAAGCCAGCCATCAATGAACAACAATTATTGACCGCAACAGTGAAAGGCAAGCAACAGTCATTAATTGTTCTGCTAAACGCCAGTGAAGACCAGCTATCACTGGCTGGCTTATCATCGCTGGGTATTCGCCTGTTCAAACTGACTTACGACCATAATGGCATCCATGCGGAACAATCTCTGGTACTACCGGAAATTCCGCCTGCCAGTCAGGTTCTGGCCGATATCATGCTCAGCTACTGGCCGGTTTATTCATGGCTTCCACTCCTGCCTGAAGGATGGGCGCTACAGGACACGGATAACATCAGACAATTACATGATAATAAAGGTCATTTAATTACTGAAATTCAATATGACACCCAAAATGGCAGACGGTATCCGGTACACGTCCGGCAGTTTATTTTTGGTTATGACATCGCCATTCAGCATTTAGAAGAGTAAAACATGATTTATATTTCTGCCGTAGGCATGCTTAATGCCTTGGGTAATAATGTAGATGACATTGCACAGAATCTGGTTTCCGGGCACGCTCCCGGCATGTATGCGCGCTCAGGCTGGTTACAGCCTGATAAAACCTGCTGTCTGGGAGGCGTTGATGCTGAATTGCCTACTATTCCCCCACATTTGCATCAGCATAATAGCCGCAACAACCAGCTGTTACTGGCAGCCTTAATGCAGATAAAACCCCAAGTGGATAAAGCCATAGCGCAATATGGACTGGATCGGATCGCCGTCATTATGGGAACCAGTACTTCCGGCCTTAACGAAGGTGATACCCATGTCAACCGGACAGTTAACCAACAGCCCAATGAATCTTATCACTATTATCAGCAGGAGCTGGGAGATCCTTCCCGATTTATTGCCAATTACCTTGAACTAACAGGGCCGGCTTTTACCATTTCCACCGCCTGCTCATCCAGTTCACGGGCGATTATCAGTGGTCAGCGTCTCATTGAGATGGGAATGGCAGATGTGGCCATTGTGGGAGGTGCCGATACCCTTAGCCGTATGCCGATCAACGGCTTCAATAGCCTTGAGGCTCTCTCGGAAACATTGTGTGAACCCTTTTGCCAGGATCGTCAGGGCATCACTATCGGCGAAGCCTCTACCCTGCTACTGCTGACACGGGAAGCCCACTCCGTAGCACTGCTTGGTGCAGGGGAATCTAGTGATGCATGGCATATGTCAGCCCCTCATCCTGAAGGAAAGGGTGCCGCTGAAGCTATCAATATGGCATTGAGTAATGCAGGACTCTCCACACAAGAGATTGGCTATATCAACCTGCACGGAACGGGAACAAAACTCAATGACCAGATGGAATCACTGATCATCAATCAGCTTTTTGGCGAGCGTACCCCATGCAGTTCAACCAAGCATTTGACAGGCCATACTCTCGGTGCCGCAGGAGCCTGTGAAGCTGGTTTGTGCTGGTTGTTGCTAAGCCGGAAATTACCATTACCAGCACAGGATTTCTCCCGTTCGGGAGTAGATACTTCGTTGGCAAGCTGCGGCCTTCTGACACAACCTGTGCTGTTAGAAAAACCGGTTGTCATGTCCAACTCCTTTGCTTTTGGCGGAAATAACACCAGTCTGATTCTGGGAGCTGTATAATGTCTGACTACTCACCCGCTCACTCTTATTTACCTATCCATCACTATATCCCCCACGAAGCGCCGATGGTGTTGTTGGAAAAGGTTATAAGTGTTTCCAGTGAAAGCGTACATTGTCAGGTAACAGTTAACCATGAAGGCGTACTGGCACCTTTCCTTAACGCAGAAAAGAATCTGCCAAACTGGTTTGCCATTGAAATGATGGCACAAACTATCGGAGTTTGGTCTGGCTGGCATCGCAAAGAACGGCAGGAAGAAGATTCATCTCTGGGTATGCTGCTTGGCGGTAGGGCAGTGCGCAGTCAGGTTTCTGAGTTCACATACGGCAGTATTTTGGATATTCGAATGAATCTGTTATTGCAGGATGAAAAATTCGGTAGTTTTGAAGGTGAAGTCAGCTGTAACGGTACCGTACTGGTAACAGGCCGACTGAATACCTATCAACCAGAAAAAGAAGAACTTAAACAATTATTTAAACGGGGTGGAGCAGTATAATGCGTTCAGTTTTAGTCACTGGTGCCAGCAAAGGGATCGGCAGGGCAATCGCCTGCCAATTAGCAACAGATGGGTTCACCACTATTGTTCACTATCACCGCGATGCGAAAGGTGCAGAAGCAACGCTGGAACAGATTCAGGCTAACGGTGGCAACGGACGGATATTAAGTTTTGATATCTCAGATCGCGATGCCTGCCGTACAACATTAGAAAAAGATATCGAAGTACATGGTGCTTACTACGGCATTGTTTGTAATGCTGGTATCGCTAAAGATGGAGCATTTCCAGCGCTTGACGGAAGTGACTGGGATGGTGTCATTCATACTAATCTGGATGGTTTTTACAACGTGATACACCCCTGCGTGATGCCAATGATTGGACTACGTCAGGGTGGTCGTATTATCACGTTGTCATCCGTTTCCGGTTTGATGGGGAACCGTGGACAAGTCAACTATAGTGCTGCTAAGGCCGGTATTATTGGCGCAACTAAAGCGCTTGCCATCGAACTGGCAAAACGAAAAATCACCGTGAACTGTATTGCACCAGGATTAATCGATACCGATATGATCCAAATTGAAGAAATCGCTTTAAAAGAAGCTATGAATATGATCCCTATGAAACGTATGGGACAAGCAGATGAAGTTGCCGGGCTTGCCAGCTATTTAATGTCTGATATTGCAGGTTACGTCACCCGTCAGGTAATTTCGGTCAACGGAGGAATGCTATGACACGCAGAGTCGTCATTACAGGAATGGGTGGGATCACAGCTTTGGGGCACGACTGGCAATCGGTCTCCTCTGGGTTAAAATCCAGCGTGAATGCAGTGCAGCAAATGCCAGAATGGGCAGAATATGATGGGCTTAATACTCATCTTGGAGCCCCCGTGACTGATTTTACTTTGCCTGAGCACTATACCCGCAAACGTATCCGCTCTATGGGACGTGTTTCACTGATGTCCACTCGGGCAACTGAACTGGCACTTGAAATGGCAGGGCTAATTGGCGATCCCATCCTGACAAATGGTGAGACCGGTATTGCTTATGGTTCCTCAACAGGCAGTACTAAACCCGTCAGTGAATTCGCCACCATGCTGACCGAAAAACACACCAATAATATTACCGGTACAACTTATGTGCAGATGATGCCTCATACTACTGCGGTCAACACCGGTCTGTTTTTCGGGCTACGTGGCAGAGTTATTCCAACCTCAAGCGCCTGTACCTCTGGCAGTCAGGCTATCGGTTATGCATGGGAAGCTATTCGTAATGGTTATCAGACGGTAATGGTCGCTGGTGGTGCAGAAGAATTGTGTCCATCAGAAGCCGCTGTATTTGATACCCTATTCGCCACCAGCCAGAAAAATAGCAAACCAAAAACAACACCTTCCCCATTTGATGCTAATCGTGACGGTCTGGTAATTGGCGAAGGCGCAGGTACCCTTATTCTCGAAGAACTGGAACATGCTAAAGCACGTGGTGCCAAAATTTACGGTGAGATTATCGGGTTTGCCACTAACTGTGATGCCTCCCATATCACCCAGCCAAAATCAGAAACGATGCAAATCTGTATGGAAATGGCGCTGAAATCAGCCAGGCTTCAACCTGTGGATATTGGTTATATCAGCGCTCACGGTACAGCAACCGAGCGTGGAGATGTCGCGGAAAGTCAGGCCACTGCTAACATCTTTGGTAACAGAACGCCGATCTCCTCACTGAAAAGCTATTTCGGTCACACATTGGGTGCCTGCGGCGCTCTGGAAGCATGGCTTAGTATTGAAATGATGAATGAAGGCTGGTTCGCACCGACCATCAACCTTAATGAAGTTGATCCGGCTTGCGGTGAACTGGATTACATTATACACCAGCCGCGTTCAATCCAGACTGAGTTTATCCAAAGCAATAACTTTGCTTTCGGCGGGATTAATACTTCACTGGTGATCAAGCGTTGGTGATGATTTAAATGGAAAAACAAGGAGTCGAATTGAAACTAAAATGGCACTTCTTGTTTTTACCCCAAACAGACTAAACACAAAATATAGAGTACAATACTACAGCTCAATAACTCTTTGACGAAGGAGTTCCTTATCTTTATCCGCATCAACAATATGCATCTTCTTATGGCAATTTGGACACAATGCAACCGTGTTCTCTATCGTGTCTAACCCCCCTTTTGAAAGCCATTCAATATGATGAGTTTCTAAATAGGGCTCTCCTTGTAAATTACAAAACGGTGCAGGAACTAAACAAAGCTGACAGACACCTTTGGCTATGCGTTTCGCGTATTCAGCTACATATTCATTACGTTCATATCGAATAGAAACTTGAGTAGAACTTCCCGGAAGCTTACGTGCGTATTTAGCCCGTTTTTGAAGCTCATCCAAACTAATTTTTTTTGCCTTACGTATTTTATGCTCATAGATAGAGCAAATATCATCTTTTGAGACAATACGCTTTCCTGTTACTAATTTAATCGGGAATACATAAACTAAGCGCTCATTTCCTTCGATATCTGGTTGTTTCTCGGTGTATGTCTCATCCGCTAACTCAACTTCCCCGACATAAGTGTATTTTTTATCTTTAAACACCTCGAACAAGTGAATTTTTACACCATTATATTTAGACTCAAAAAGAGTCTTATTCTGGCTAAATGTTAAGCTTTGATCACCCTTAGACCCCATACCCGTATAATGGAGAATATTTCCATCCCACCTATCGTCATAAATAGATTTTATGTGATTAGAAACAAGTATTAAGGTGTTTTTTCCATGTGATCGACGCATTCCACCTTGTGGACTGCAACCAAAAATCTCACAAACTTGTTTATTATTGAATTCATCACCTGATTTAAGTGCGTTGATTTTTTTCATTGGGTTATCTCATTACATTTTCAACCGAATTTAAGAGCTATAAAATCGGGATAGCATATGCCACATAGTAATTTTAATGATCTCTTATAATAATTAGACTAGGGGCTGTGGATGTTTTGTGAGGGGAATTGGAACGGCATGATGATCTGGTATCCTTGTTTTCGCCAAAAAACCGTTACCTTGAGAACATCATGCCAAGA
>NZ_NJAJ01000033.1 GCF_002632825.1 Xenorhabdus stockiae | reverse complement strand
GAGCACCATGAAAATAAACAGGTTTTAGAACTGCTCCTCCAATATCTTTATTGAGTGCATTTTTTGCCAGCTCTTTGGTTTCCGTTAACCCGAGGTTTTATAGAACACGATGTGAATACATAATAAGACTGATAACAGCAGACGAAAGGCAATAACCAAAGAAGTAATAAGCAAAAGCATACACATTTTATAGTTCATTTAATACCCAACATCCCAATTTATATAAGCACTAGACAAAAAGAATAAAATACAAACAAAAATCGTCTGTTTTTAGTACTTTTATTTCACCTTATATAACGTATGAATGAAACATTTTCATTTGCTCTAACTCCAGCAATAGCACGTTTTTTAGTCTTGTTATGTGACTACGGTGGGACTACAATCAATAGCTATTATGTAAAGAAAGAGGGGGTTTTTATGGCTAATGAAACTTATGTCAGGGCGAAAATTGACCCTAAAACTAAAGAACTTGCAACTATTGCACTCCAATCTATGGGGTTGACAGTAAGCGATGCTATTCGCATGTTGATGGTACAAGTAGCGGAAAAAAATACGCTACCCTTCAAAGTGACAGGTACTCATTACCGGAATGCTTCTCGCACAAAAGCTGCTATTAAACAGCTTGAAAGTGGGAATGGTAAAACGTTTGATAGTGTTTCTGCTTTCATGGATGATCTGAACAATGATGAGGAAGATTAGTCGTTCTTCTGAGTTCAAGAAGGACTATAAGCGCGTTAAGAAAGGTAAATATCGCGCAACTATCGATGAAAGTTTAGTTGAAATACTGGATATACTGGTAAATGATAAACCAATCCCGCCAAAGTACTTCGATCATCCACTAAAAGGAAACTGGCGGGGTTTCCGAGATTGCCATCTTCACCCAGATCTACTGCTGATTTACAAAAAAGTTGGTAATACCGTTTTGGAGCTTGCCCGATTAGGCTCACACAGCGAGTTATTCTGATAACTCCTGAATAAACCGTCCGCTGGGACGGATTTTTTTACCTGCTGCACACCTAAAAATTCAACCAATTGATTTAAAACAAAAATATCTCAACCAATTTGTACCTCCTACCACACATACCTAACCACATGATTTTGCAGTCTTAATCCGCCAATATACTCCCACACCTTAACAGGAGAGAACGCTAATATGGCACAAGATTATCATCACGGAGTCCGTGTTCAGGAAATTAAAGAAGGTACGCGTACCATTACTACCGTTAGCACCGCTATCGTAGGTATGGTCTGTATTGCACCTGACGCAGACGAAAAAACATTCCCATTAAACACACCAGTATTACTGACTGACGTTATGAGCGCCATCGGTAAAGCCGGCAAAGAAGGTACGCTAGCCGCATCATTGAAAGCAATCGCAGCACAGGCTCAACCTGTCACTGTTGTTGTACGTGTTGCTGAGGGAGAATCTGAAAAAGATACCGTTTCTAACATTATCGGTGACGTTACGCCAGAAGGTAAGAAAACGGGTATGAAGGCACTGCTCGCTGCGCAAAGCCAACTCGGTGTTAAACCCCGTATTCTGGGTGCTCCGGGTCTGGACTCACAACCGGTTGCTGCTGAACTGGCCTCTATTGCCAAGCAACTGAAAGCAATGGCGTATGTCAGCGCTTATGGCTGCAAAAATATCTCCGAAGTTATCAAATATCGTGAAAACTTCGGTCAGCGTGAACTCATGCTGATTTGGCCTGATTTCCTGAGATGGGATAAAGGTGAAGTTATCGCACCTGCAACGGCTTATGCACTAGGCCTGCGTGCCAAAATTGACGAAGAGACTGGCTGGCACAAAACCCTGTCCAACGTGGGCGTTAATGGTGTAACGGGTCTGTCTGCTGATGTCTTCTGGGATCTGCAAGCGATTGGAACTGACGCTGATCTGCTGAACCAAAATCACATAACAACACTGATCCGCAAAAACGGTTTTCGTTTCTGGGGTTCACGTACTTGTGCTGGCGCTGATTCGGAGGACTCACTGTTCCAATTCGAAAGCTATACCCGCACCGCGCAGGTTCTGGCTGACACCATGGCTGATGCACACATGTGGGCAATCGACAAACCACTGACTCCATCACTGGTACGCGACATTATTGAAGGCATCAATGCTAAGTTCCGCGAACTGAAAGCGGGTGGTTACATCATTGATGGTCGTTGCTGGTATGACGACAAAATCAACGATAAAGACACTCTGAAAGCAGGCAAATTGACCATCGACTACGACTATACCCCTGTACCGCCACTGGAAAACATGATGTTACGCCAGCGTATTACAGATAGTTACCTGATGGATTTCGCGAAAAGTATCAATAAATAAGGGGCTAACTGATGGCATTACCTCGCAAACTTAAGTACCTGAACTTGTTCAACGATGGCAACAACTATCAGGGTATCGTGGAAGAACTGACGCTTCCTAAACTGAGCCGAAAACTGGAAGCCTACCGTGGTGCCGGTATGAACGGCAGCGCAATGGTAGATCTGGGTCTGGATGAAGGCGCATTGGATGCTGAATTCACTCTGGGTGGGATCGAATCTCAGCTGTACAAACAGTGGGGCATCGCTCAAGTGGATGGTGTCATGCTGCGCTTTGCTGGCTCTTTTGAGCGCGAAGACACCGGTGACGTGGTTGCAGTTGAAGTTGTGATGCGTGGCCGCTTCCAGGAGTTCGATCACGGTACTTATAAACAGGGCGACAACACACAAACCAAAATTACCGCTAAAAACACTTACTTCAAACTGACCTGGGATGGCGAGGAACTGATTGAAATCGATACCGTCAACATGGTTGAAAAAGTGGGCGGAGAAGATCGTCTGGCACAACATCGCCGCGCTATCGGTCTGTTTTAATCGCTCTTTTAATTAGCAAATTTTAAAACTTATTCCCTGTCTCACCCAGCATATTTTCGGCTGAGGCAGGTTTTTACTCGGATAAACAAGGTTGAATTATGACTGAAGCACTGAAAACTCAAAATGAAGATCTGCGCACAATCGAACTGGAAGCTCCACTGGCGCGAGGCAACGGAAAAATCACGGAAGTGACGGTACGTAAACCTACCAGTGGTGCGCTGCGCGGTGCTCGTTTACAGGCACTGCTGGAAATGGATGTGGACTCTATGTTGCTGATTCTGCCACGTGTCACCACACCTGCATTGACCAAGAATGACCTGATGATGATGTCACCCGGTGATCTGATTAATCTCAGTGTGGAGGTGGTCAATTTTTTGTTGCCGAAATCGGTCAAGTCCGATTCCCAGAACGATTAACCGTTGATGAACTGGTGGCAGATATTGCCACCGTTTTTCACTGGAGACCGGCAGATACAGATGAAATGTCACTGTCGGAATTATTGGACTGGCGACATCGGGCCATTTTAAGAAGTGGTGCGGAGAATGAGTAATATACAATCACAGGTAAACAAGGTACTCAGTGCCGTAAGTAAATTGACCAGTTCCTTTAAATCTTTTCAACGGCATCAGAAAAAACTGGTGGATACAACAGATAAAATTCATAACCAGTTTAAAAAGCTCAATAAAACCGTTGAAAGTTTAAAACCTATTGTCGGATATGCGCAGGAAACTGCGCGTATGCGTGCCGATCTTAAAGCCTACAATCAAACAATTAAGCAATCTTTCTCTGCGCAGCAGAATTCGTCAAGAATGACGCAGGTGAGTGCTGCGAGTCAATCAGTCAACATTACTCAAATAACTCAGAGTGTCAGCCAAGTAAATTCATCTAGCAAGAAAAGTGAAGTTAATCTTGGCGTTACTGGGAATATAACTAACAATTTCAGTTTGTTAGATAAATTTATTATTAATATCAACGCCAGGATAAAGATTTTCGGTAATGTTGGCATAAGGATTTTTAGTTCGTTAAAAGTGGGTGTTCGTATATTTTCTTCACTATCCATTAATATATTTAGCTCATTGGGTATGAGATTAAATATTTTTGGTAAGTTAGGGATACGGATATTTGGCTCATTGAAGATAAATCTGAATATATTTGGTCAATTGGGATTTAGAATATTTGGATCTTTAAAGGTTGGGTTGAGTACCTTTGGACAATTAGGTCTACGAATATTTGGTTCGTTACGAATAAGTCTGAATATATTTGGTCAGCTGGGAATTAGAACCTTCGGCTCTTTAAGGATTGGACTGAGTATCTTTGGGCAATTAGGTCTACGAATATTTGGCTCGTTACGAATAAGTCTGAATATATTTGGTCAGCTGGGGATTAGAACCTTCGGCTCTTTAAGGGTTGGACTGAGTACCTTTGAACAATTAGGTCTACGAATATTTGGTTCGTTGCGAATAAGTCTGAATATATTTGGTCAGCTGGGAATTAGAACCTTCGGCTCTTTAAAGATTGGACTGAGTATCTTTGGACAATTAGGTCTGCGAATATTTGGCTCGTTGCGAATAGGTTTGAATATATTTGGTCAGCTGGGAATTAGAATCTTCGGTTCTTTAAGGGTTGGAGTAAATATATTTGGACAATTAGGAATTAGAATCTTTGCTTCGTTAAGGTTTAGCTTAGGTCTATTTGCCCAAGCTGGCGTCAGGCTCTTTGGCTCTTTACGCGTCAGCCTGCGTATTTTGGGGCAGATAGGTATTCAGGCATTTGCCTCGTTAAGGTTTAGCTTAAATATCTTTGGTCAGATAGGTGTAAGAATATTTGCTTCTTTAGGAATGAGCTTGAATATTCTGGGTAGTATTGGTGCAAGAGTTTTCGGATTTCTTGGAACTACCTTCGGAACATTATTTAATAAAGGCGGGAAAAACGATGCATTTGGGCAACCAAGGCGAGATATAGGTGCATTAGGTAATATTGGTCAAAAGGTTTTTGGACTTTTAGGCAATAGCATAAAT
The DNA here is from genome assembly GCF_002632825.1 of Xenorhabdus stockiae. Taxonomy (GTDB): domain Bacteria; phylum Pseudomonadota; class Gammaproteobacteria; order Enterobacterales; family Enterobacteriaceae; genus Xenorhabdus; species Xenorhabdus stockiae. The sequence goes on along the minus strand of NZ_NJAJ01000033.1, from coordinate 36,911 downwards.
ATTCTGTCAAATATTGGCACAAAAGGTTTAGGCCTTTTAGGTAATGCATTTAGTGGTATTGGACGGGCAATAATGGTTATCGGGCGCGTTATGATGGCGAATCCAATTCTTGCCATTATTGGTGTCATCTCAATGGCTGCTATTTATATTTGGCAGAATTGGGAGTCACTGGGGCCGAAATTTATGGCTTTATGGGATAGCGTGAAAAATATCTTCAGTGGTGCTTGGGAGGGAATTAAAAACCTTGTCAATATAGCGTGGGAAGGTATTAAGAGCTTTTTCATGAATGGTGGGCTAATTGGCATTATCTACAATAACTGGGACACGATTAAACAAAGTGCTTCGGAAGCTTGGGAATTGGTAAAGTCAACAATTAGTGGTGCCTGGGAGTCAGTTAAACAGAATACATCTGAAATCTGGGAAAGTGTCAAAAAATCAATCTCAGATAAATGGGATGAAATTGTTGCCGATGTTCAGGCGATTCCGGAGAAATTAAAAACTGCCGGCTCGGATATGATCGATAATCTGTTGACGGGTATTCAGGAAAAATGGGAAGCACTGAAAGGTAAGATTTCTGCTATTACTGACGTCTTTACATCATGGTGGAAAGGCGATGAGAAAAAGGAAGTTGCATTAAAGAAAACAGAGGAAATTACTAAAAACGAAACAGCTCAGCAGGCTAAAAAAGTACAGCCGCCCCTATTCGATAAAGGTGGCTATGTTCCTATTGGAAAAACAGCCATTGTTGGCGAACGTGGTCCTGAACTTGTCAGTGGCGGGGCAAATGTTACTAGTCGTTTAGATACGGCGAAGTATGCAGCCGTGGGAGTTGCCATCAGCGCGATGTCATTACCTGTTGCAGCGCAGAACGCACCGTTACATGCGCAAAGTTTGCCTGCTCATGCCTATGAGGAAGTTCAGGCAAAACAAATGCGGAGCCAGCCGCAGCAACAAGCTAGCGCCGCGCCGCAATACAACATTTATGTCTATGGCTCTCAGGGACAGTCCGCGCAGGATATCGCCCGAATGGTCAGACAGGAACTGGAACAACGGGAACGTATGCAGCAAGCCCGTATGCGTAGCTCACTTTCTGACAGAGGAGAAGGTTTCTTATGATGGCTGCACTTGGTTTATTTGTTTTTATGCTGAAAACCACTCCGTACCAAAGTTTCCAGCATAAACAAAGCTGGAGACATGCCTTCAATAGCCGTGTGGGAGCACGGCCTGCATGGCAGTTTGTGGGTCCGGATAACGATACAGTAACGTTATCTGGAGATCTTTATCCTGAACTGACAGGTGGCTCCTTGTCGCTAACAGCATTGAAATTGATGGCTGATAGTGGCAAAGCATGGTCTTTGATTGATGGTAGTGGCGCAATTTATGGCATGTTTGTTATTGAAAGTATTGATGAAACAAAAACGGAATTTATGTCAGGTGGTGCGCCCCGTAAAATCAGCTTTACGCTAACACTACGGCGTGTTGATAACAATCTGTTGGAGATGTTGGGCGATTTGCAGCAACAGCTGATGGATATTAAAGGCAAAATGCCTAACTCATGGGATGATCTTTCGAAACTGAAGGATGACGGTATAAAGACAGTTAAGGAGTTCTTCTCATGATCGATTTCAAACAGTGGGTACCAAATACAGGTTGGATACCTCAATTCGATTTGATTACAGGCAAAGAGGGAGCACCAGCTTTTCGCTTAGAAATCGATAATAAGGATATTACCGGAAAAATACAGTCACGTTTAATGTCTTTATCTCTGACGGATAATAGAGGAGGGGAATCAGATCAGCTTGATATTGAGTTGGATGATGCAAATGGTGAACTCAAACTGCCATCAAGAGGCAATATTTTGACATTGGAATTGGGGTGGCATGGCTACCCTTTAACCCCAAAGGGAAAATTCGTTGTTGATGAAATTGAACATGTTGGTGCTCCTGATAGAGTAACCATACGTGCCCGCAGTGTTGATTTACGTGGTTATCTGAACGTTAAGCGCGAGTTGTCTTACCATCAACACACGTTAGAAACTATAGTTAGTACGGTTGCGACAAGAAATCAACTGAACTTTAAGGTTAGTGATACTTTAAAAAACATCACTGTGCATATCGATCAGACTAATGAATCTGACGTAAGCTTTTTGACTAGAGTAGCGAAGCAGGAAGGGGCGATTGCATCGGTCAAAAATGGCGAATTGTTGTTTATTCGTCAAGGAGAGAATGAAACAGGCAGTGGTACGCCTATTCCTCCGGTCAAAATTATCCGTAATTCTGGCGATAATCACAGATTTACACTATCAGATCGTGAGTCTTACACCGGAGTAATAGCGCAGTGGCTGGATACACGTACAACGGCTAAACAGACTGTGGAGTATAAGCGGAGAGAATCCAAAAGTGCCAAGGTTGAAGTATCAGTTCAATATGAAAGTACTAAAACGGATACGACAAAAAATAAGCCATCAAATAAAGAGCCACCTAAAAAAGAAGGAGGTTCTAAAAACAAAGACAAAAAATTCCCGGAAAAGGAGAAAGGAAAGCCTAAACATAAACCGGGGAGGGTGGATCTATCAAAAAGTGGAGCAAAAAAGCATAAACCTTCTTATGTTCAGCCCGCTCGTAAAGGGGAAAAGCGAAGTGACAAGAGCTTTAGCGTTGATGGAAGTTTTTCTTATGAAGAACAACAAGAGTCTGTAGTTGAACATGAACAAGCAACCACTGAACAACAAAGATCCAAGCAATATTTGCAAGGTTCAAGTGAAAATGTTCTGACTCTTTCTCGTATATATTCCAGCAAAGAAGAGGCAGGACGTGCAGCCGAAGCAGCTTGGAAAAAATTACAGCGAGGTGTAGCACAGTTCTCTATTACTTTAGCGAAAGGGCGTGCTGAGCTTTATCCTGAAATGCCAGTGCATATTGAGGGATTTAAAAAAGAAATCGACGGTACTGACTGGACAATCGTAAAAGTCACTCACAATCTTAATGACAGCGGGTTCACTACGTCACTGGATCTTGAGGTTAAACTTGATGAGGTCGAAATTAAACCAGAAGCGAAAGATCCCAAAATAAACACTTGATCTCAATATGAGATCTTTGATATATTGTTCACCAGACGAGATGGTGTTATTTCAAGACTGTTATTCCAAGAACAATGCTTTCAAGAAAGGTGAACAATTATGATTAAGTGTCCTCTTTGTAATCAATCAGCGCATACCCGTAGTAGCTTTGAGCATTCAAGCCAAACAAAAGAGCGCTATAACCAATGCCAGAATATCAATTGTGGGGCAACGTTCGTCAGCCATGAAACGTTTGTGCGCTTTATTTCTAAGCCAGGCGATGTTGAAAGTGTTACGCCGCATCCGAGGGCAAAAACTAAGAGACAACCTCGCCAGAAAGCTGCGCCACAAGCTGCTGTCACCCAATAAATAATAAAAAACCTTGCTCCAGTTTTTGCCACCTTTGATGGTGGCTTTTTTTATGGATATTGATAATTAAAAGTTCTCTTATTGAGAACCTTATGGTTGAGGCACAACAAAAACCTATCTCTTCATGAGACGCCCGCTTTTCAGCGTAGCAGGCGTCAGTCTATGGCAGGATTACTTCTGAGATTCCGCCTGTAAAATCCTTTGCATCTCATCCTTTATATGGAGTTTTTCTTTTTTTAATCGCATGACTTTTTCGTTATAGCCAGCCCCATTCGGGCCTTCAAGCTGCGATATTTCATGGTCAAGACGGTTATGTTTTTCAAACAAGGATTGGAAACGAGGGTGGGAGTCTTTCAGGTTGGATACTAAATCACGATCTTCTGCAAATTCTGGAAACATGGGACCTCCAATTACGAAGTTTACTACCACACTATGAGTGTAGCAGCCCATTGTAATACCAGATTTGAGAGATATCACATAAAAAATATTTTATAAAAATGGTGTATCTCTATGATTGTTAATGTAAATTTATTCTCCACTGAAGGAGGTGTTATTTCCTTTTAAAATAATAGTGGTAAAAATCAGTACCTTGCCAAAAAAGCATAATTTATTACTGAATTTTCGCTGTTATGATTCTCTTGCGTTGTTAAACATACCAAGAGGTGAAAAAATGAAAAAGTATCTACTTGCTTTAGCTGCTATGAGCGTTTCTGTTTATGCCCAGGCTGATAAAACTAATGATCTGGCTCCATTCCCTGAACCTTCAGAGGGCATGGTTCGCAGTGTCATTACGCTAACACCTGAAAAGGACGAAAATAATTACATGGTCGAATTGATGATTGGCAAAAGTATGATGGTAGATTGCAATCATCACTGGTTTGGTGGAAATCTTGAAACCAAAAATATCGATGGTTGGGGATACAATTATTATGAATTGGATAAAGTAGCTGGCCCAATGTCAACAAAAATGGCCTGTGCAGATCAGAAAAAAACCATGAAGTTCGTGACAGTGAATTTAGATAAGGATGCATTTATACGTTATAACAGTAAATTACCAATCGTAGTATATACACCGAAAACGATAAAAGTTAAATATCGTATTTGGCAAGCATCAGATAAGGTTAATGCATCAGTAGAGAAATAAATTACTAATTAAGTAACTCAACAACCTGAGTTTAATATCAGTAAACTCAGGTTGTTATGTTGATTAAATAAATACATCCTTGCTAATTATTGAAATCACTACTCTTCGTATTTTCTTGTCATCTATTTTCTGCTGATGAATCCTTGCACATATTTAAAAATACTAACTAAACTTTGTTTGGATTCTTTTGCATTCATGCAGGTATCTTTGAGGAATCATATAATGTTTAAAAAATTATCGGCAGAGTTCTTAGGAACTTTTTGGTTAGTGTTCGGAGGGTGTGGAAGTGCTGTTTTAGCTGCGGCATTCCCACTGCTTGGGATTGGTTTTGTGGGAGTATCACTGGCTTTTGGTTTAACAGTTGTGACTATGGCATATGCTGTCGGTCATATCTCAGGAGGACATTTTAATCCGGCTGTCACATTAGGTCTATTTGTTGGTGGGCGTATTCCAGCCAAAGATGTCATTCCTTATATTATTGTTCAGGTGGTTGGTGGAATTGCCGCCGCAGCGGTATTGTATTTAATAGCCAGTGGTCAGAGTGATTTTGATGCAACGGAAAGTGGTTTTGCTTCCAATGGATATGGGGAACATTCTCCCGGAGGGTTTTCATTACAATCTGCCATTATCATTGAGTTGGTATTAAGCGCATTTTTTCTGATTGTGATTTTTGGAGTAACAGATAAAAATGCATCAATTAAATTTGCGCCATTGGCGATTGGTTTAGCGTTAACTCTGATTCACCTAATTAGTATACCTGTAACAAATACATCGGTTAACCCTGCAAGAAGTACAGGAGTGGCTATTTTTCAAGGAACCTGGGCGATAGAACAGTTATGGTTATTCTGGCTGACTCCCTTGATTGGTGGAATTATTGGAGGCTTGATATATAGATGGTTATTACAAAAAAATGAATAAATGATAAATGTTGTTCTGTTATTAAATGCCATGCGATAGTATGGCATTTTTCTAAGTAGGGTAAAGAGTATTAATTCACTCTTATAGAGTAAATGTTTAAGAATGTTATGGTAGCATCTATAAAGATATTAATATGAAAATTTAATTAGAGTTAAAGTTGGTTATAAATTTTTATCTATGATAAAGAACTTATCTATATGAATAAATACCTCAAGAAGTTAAGAAATAAATTTTTCTACCATATATGTGATTTATTCCCTGAGTTTGTTACAAAGTCAATTTATAAAGAGAGATTAAATAAAAAACTTAATCTGATAACTCCCGTTACATTTAATGAAAAATTACAATGGTTAAAATTAAATACATATAAGAATAATAAGTTAGTGACTCAGTGCTCTGATAAATTTTCTGTTAGAGATTATGTAAAAGATAGAGGGTGTGAAGAAATACTAATACCCCTTTATGGCTCTTGGGATAAAGCCAGCGATATCGATTGGGATAATCTTCCTGATAAATTTGTTATGAAGTGCAATCATGGTGCATGTTATAACATCATATGCAGAGATAAAAAAAACCTTAATATTGTTGATGAAGTCAAAAAATTAAACCACTGGATGAGGGAAGATTATTGGCGTAAGTCTGTGGAAATGATATATAAAAATATATCTAAGAAAATCATATGTGAAAAATTCATTGAAACAAAAGATGGGTTATTACCTTACGATTACAAAATATTTTGTTTCAATGGAAAAGCTGAGTTTGTCATGGTATGTGCTGATAGGGAATCAGGAAAGCCAAAATTTTATTTTATGAATAGAAATTGGGAGTTATTACCTTATGGTATGGATTATATGGATATTAATCTTGATTGCCTGATAAAGCCAGAAAACTTTGAAAAATTATTTTACTATGCTGAAAAATTGGCACAGCCATTTCCATTTGTCAGAGTTGATTTATATCTAAATGATAAAATAATAAATTTTGGTGAGTTGACTTTTATTCACTCTGCGGGCATGGATAATGAGTTAAATAGTAAAGAAAATAAAAATATAGATAAAAATATTGGCGCTCTTATTGAATTGGATTTTAATAATAGAAGTTAAATTAAAAGTAATGAATTAATATAAGGGTTTGTTTCATGAATAAAGATGTTCCTAAAATCTCTGTAATAATGTCCGTTTTCAATGGTTGTGAATTTTTGTCTGAAGCCGTAGAATCAATTCTCAGTCAGTCGTTTTATGATTATGAATTTATCATAGTTAATGATGCCTCAACGGATAATACAGATCAGGTACTCTTTGAGCTTCAGAAGAGAGATAGCAGAATAAAAATTATCACGAATGCCTATAATATGGGCCTTGCTAAATCTTTGAATATGGCTATATCCCTCTCCAGAGGGGAGTTTATAGCCAGAATGGATGCTGATGATTATTCATATCCAGATAGACTCAAAAATCAATATGAGTTTATGGTTGAGAATACTGATATTATTGTGTGTGGTACATCTATGAGTATCCATGAAGAACCGGGTAATAATAAAATTCCACCTTTAAGTCATGAAAAAATAATATCTCGCATTGCATTTGACTGTCCTTTCTATCACCCTACTGTAATGATAAGAAAAGAGACTTTTCTGAAGCTAGGGGCTTCTTATCCTGAAAATTATAAAAAAGCACAAGATTATGGATTATGGGTAAGTTTATTTTTATTAACAATTGGTGAAGGTTATAGGTTTATTAATCTTCCTGATGTTTTATTAAAATACAGAGTGCATCCTGAGAAGGTAAGGGACGATTATTATAATGAGCAGTTGCTTTATTCAGCTGAATCTCAATTTAAATTAATGTCTTATTTAGGTATCAAAGTGGACTTTAATAGTTTAGCAAAAATAAATTTGAGAAATAAGCTATCAGGTTATGAAATTATTAAACTAAATAAAATATTGAAACAAATAGCAATGGGAATAATGTTGTTGTTGGCTCAGAAAGATAGGGAGTATGTTCATGATATATTAATAGCCAAGCAATATAAACTGTATTCTAGGTCTAAAATAAGTAACTTATTGGGATTTTTATTAAAAATTTATTCTAGATTTCTTTACTTCTCTAATAGAAAAAAGATAAGGTTATTTTTATAACTTTATTCAGTTAAAATAATAAATCTAAATCAGATAAATAGATTATTGAAATATGCAAAAAATATAACCGGGCATTGGTTGTATATCGAGGCCGATATGGTACCTATACTATCCATCATTATTACAGCACATAATTTCGAGAATTTCATTAACAATTGCTTGATAAGTATAAAAAGGTGTATTGATTTTAATGAAAATCGTGCAATTGAAATTATATTAATTGATGATAAATCTAATGATAAAACATCTAAAGTTATGATGGATTTTGCAAACTCAGAAAATAATAATGCTAAATATTTTAGAACAGAGTTTGGTAATATTGGTAAGGTAAGGAATTTTTCCATTCTGAATAGCTTTGGTAAATATATAACCTTCATAGATGGTGATGATGTAATTCCTTTATTCGACCTTGATACGGTATTGGATTTTTTAGTTTCTAACGAAGTTGATATTCTTATATCAAAAATTAATGATGTCTATAAAGATTCTGATTATATTGCCCAATCTAACTTTATCCTACCATTAAAATTAACACAAAATGAAGCTGTTAGAGAATTTTTGAAGCATAAAAAATTTCAGGCTCATTTGTGTGGGAAGTTTTTTAATAGAAGGCTATTTGATTGTATAAAAATACCTGAAGTTGTTTGTTATGAAGATGCACTTATCTTTCCTGATATCTTAGTGATAAGTAAAGATATCTTTATAACAAAATCTGTTTTTTATAACTATATAAAACGGATTGGTAGTTTATCAAATGATATTAATCCTGATAAAGCCAATATTATGGCTGATGCGATTATACATATGAATAATGTCTTTGGTGAAAAATATAAAAACATTATTACTACTCATGCTGTAGAGCATCTTTTAAAAAATAAAAGATTGTTATCAGGTGAAAGAATGAATTATTTAAAATACATGATAAAATCAGTAAATAAAATTTCATATTTTTTGGATCCCAGTGTAAGATTCAGTTTCAAGAGAAAAATATTAAAGCTGTAATTTGATACAATTAAAGGGGAATAATATGAAGCAAGCTATGCAATGGAAACGTGATGATTATTGGATTACGACAGATAAAAGTAATATTGATGTCAATTTCGTGCATAATAACCTTACCCAATTATTTTGGGCTAGAGGAATTGAATTTGAAAAAGTTAAAACTGCGGTAGAAAATAGTTTATGCTTTTTATTATCCCATCAAGATAAAAAAATCGGATTCGCTAGGCTAATAACTGATTTTTCTACGTTTTCTTATGTTGTAGATGTATTTATTATTGATGAGTATCAAAAGAAAGGATTAGGGCGCTGGTTAATGGAGTGTGTTTTACAGCATCCAGCCGTTACCGATGTAGATCATGTCACACTGGTAACGTCTTCAGCAAGCTGGCTTTATAAGAAACTGGGATTTAAACCTGTTACAGAGCCAGATTTCGTCTGGACACTGGAGAAAAAGCAAAAGTAGTCACTTTATTCAATCCAATTCGCTAATTCCAGAACTCAATTTTTTCGGATTGCATATTACCTGTGAGCGTATTTTTATAGCCTGATTTTGATCAGGCTTTTTTAGATTTCATTTTTTTAATGTCAGAGAATAAAGTCAGTAATCCTATGAAAGCCATACTGCAACCTGCCCATAATGGTGCTTTTAATCCCCAACCTAAACTAATGAATAATCCACCTAACGAAGCACCAATAACAACGCCAAGTGTAATGACAGAGGTATGAATAGTATTTACAAATGGGCGACCGTTAGCTGTTTTCATTACCCGTGTAACCATAGCTGGATTCATTGTGACACCAACTAAGCCAATTCCTATTAATGAAAAAGTGGCAAGTAATTTGTTTTCACCAAAAGTCCCAAATAGCATGAGAAATAAGGTTAATAGTGTTAAGCCAGCTACTAGAATGATGATCGTATAACGTTCAGCTAATTTTCCAACAATGATATTACCTATTATTGTAGCGATACCATAGAGGATAAGCAGGCTGGCAATTGTTTCTTCCCGATAACCTGTCACGTCTTTTAATATGGGGGTGAAGTAAGTAAAGGCGGCAAAAGTAGCACCAATAATCAGCAAACTGGTGGAAAAAGCTCGCCATAATTCTGGATTGTTAAGAGTATGAAATTCAGCCCGTAAACTGATTGAAGATTGTTTTGGAATAAACGGAAGCCAGAATAAGCTAATGATCCCGGCAATAGTAGCGAGGGCAGTGGTTGTCCAAAAGCTGATCCTCCAGCCAATATATGTGCCTATCAGGTTCGCTATTGGTAATCCTAATATAGTTCCTATCATAATACCGGAGAGAACAATAGAAAGTGCCCACCCTCGCTGCTGCTCTGCCACAATTTCTGCGCAAATAGATACAGACATACCAAAAAAGGCACCAGAAACAGCTCCGGTTATTACTCGAGCAATTGCCAGAACGGTATAAGAATCAGCTAATGCTCCAAGTATTTCGCCGATAATAAAAATCAAATAAAGGGTAAGTAATGCAGTTTTAGGAGGCGTTTTTAATAACCCCAGTGTAAGTAACGGACCACCAAAAGTCATTGCCAAAGCATATAGAGAGACCAGATAACCAATTTCAGAAATAGAAACGTTTAAGTCATCAGCCATAATTGTCACCATACCTGTGACCTGAAATTCGCTGGTGACCATAGCGAAGACGCCGAATGCCAGTATATAAATAGACAGAGGGATCGTACTTTTAGTTATTGCAGCTGGAATAGCGATATTGCCTTTACATTTTTCCATTTTATCGCCTTGCTTATCGAATGTTTATTTTGTAGTGGTTATTACAAAATTATCTTACTTGCGAAAATTGATCAAGGGATTTATGTTATTCTCACTACATAAATAAAGAAGGTACATATAATGGCATCGCGTGGACGTCCTTTAAGTTTTGATCGTGAGGTTGCGCTTCAACGAGCAATGGAGGTTTTTTGGTCTAAAGGATATGAAGGAACACAACTTGTTGATCTAACCGCGGCAATGAATATCAATCCCCCTAGTTTTTATGCAGCATTTGGCAGTAAAAAACAGGCTTTTTATGCGGCGGTTGATTTATATATTAAAACCATAGGCGCTAAAGCTATGGATAGCCTTAACAATGCAGAAAGTGTAAAGCAAGGGTTGCGGGCTATGTTAGAGGTTTCTGTGGAAGTGGCTACTTCGAATCAGTCAGGTGGATGTTTACTCGTTCTGGGAATAGTCAATAATTTACAAGAAAACGAGGATGCTTATACTTACCTGAAAGAGGTTCGTCAATATACATGGAAGCTAATTCACACACGGATAGCGAAAGCAGTAGCAGATGGTGAATTATCGGGTGAAACAGAGACAGGAAAATTAGCATCTTATTTTTTGGGGATTATGCAGGCCATTTCATTTCAGGCTCGCGATGGTGTTTCCAGAGAAGATCTCATGTGTTTGATTGAGCCTGCAATGGCTGTAATACTCTAATAAATTGTCATCACCATTACAGGTCACACATATAGCCTGATAAATTGCCAAACAGCCATTGCTATCCTGCTTTCAATTCACTCCAGTGGCTGATAATCTGCCCGACGATGCCGTAATCACGGGCTTCCTCCGGCCCCATCCAGAAATTACGGTCGGTGTCTTTTGCCACTTTATCTATAGGGTGCCCGGTGGCTTCACTGATAAGCTGATTTATACGGCCACGCATTTTTAATATTTCTTTTGTTTCAATTTCGATATCGGTAGCTCTTCCCTGAACGCCACCTAAAGGCTGGTGGATCATAAATCGGGTATTAGGAAGGCAATAACGATGTTCTTTTTTGGCTGCAAGGAAGAGAGTAATACCTGCACTGGCGACCCAGCCAGTACCAATCATAAGAACCTCTGGCTTAATAAATTTGAACATATCATGCAGAGTATCCCCAGATTCGACGTGTCCACCCTGACTGTTCACAAAAACTTTTATGGGGTTATTATTGAATTCCTGTAGTAGAAGAAGCTGAGTTATCACTTTTTCAACCAACTGTTGGTTGATTTCACCGGAGATAATTATAGAACGCGATTGAAAGAGTTTGTCGTGGAAAAGAGGTGTGATGAGGCTATTTTTTTCTGGGCTGTTGTTTGTCATTTGTATTCTCACTTAAAAAATATTATTTGCAATAGTATACAATATAGTATTAAAAATATTTTTTTGACTATAACCTTATAAAATAAACAAACTACACTTTAATTTTCACGCTACCGGAAGCATTTCTAGCCTATAAAACAATTAATGTAATCAGAGGCGTATGATAGAGATTGGCATTGAGATATTGTGACTTTTATTTTTCAATTTTATTTATTGTTACATTTTTTAGTATCGTTATAGGTTTTAATATTATCTTGGCGCTATGCACTAGCGGTATTAATGATTCTGCTTTTTCACCTGCCCTTGCTCGTAGAGATATTGAATGTAAAATGGCGATAATTAATTGAGAAATAATATCAATATCGGTATCAGGGAGAAACTCCCCATGATTTTTTGCTTCATCTAAAACTTTTTTTATCTGATTAATTTGTATTTTAATTACCATTGCAAGATATTGCTGAATTTCAGGTGACGCTATTTCTGCTACTGCTGTTGATAAAACCATGCAGCCCAATTGCCCATCTTTACCAGTATATAAATCAATAGAATAAACCAAATATCGGGTTATGCGATCAGTGATCGTGTCATTTTCATGTTGTTTTTTAAGTGCATTCTCAGTACATGTGGTTGCTATAGAGCCAAAGTTATCCATAGCTTTTTTATAAATGGCTAATTTATTTCCGAATGCTGCATAGAGACTTGGTTTATTCATTGAGGTTTCGGTTACTAAATCATCTAAAGATGTTGTAGTAAACCCTTTACGCCAAAAGAGAGACGTAATATTACTGATGGCCAATTTACTATCATAATTACGTGGGCGACCCTTTTTTTTCATTTCTTACTACTCAGTAAAATAATCATTTACAGAGTATAAAACAAATGGCATTATTTTACTAACCAGTAAAATAATAAGTTTAAGTAAGTGGAGTTCCGTTATTATCAATGTGATTTAAGATGAGGTGATGAAACAAATTGGCAAGTCACATAAATGTCATTATATTTTCATATGATCATAAATATGATAACTAAGTTATTAAATGATATTATATTAAAAAACATTAGATAATCGTTAATCATGGAACTTGTTAAAATTTTACCGTAAGGTTGAGGAATGTTATGAAAATAAATGTCATAATGAATAAAACCGAAATGAAATTTTTTATCGAAAATTTAATCCATCATGGTTATGATTATTATACGGAACTATGTGATGAATTTAGGCATGATGAAGAAATATCTAAAAATCACATTCTTAATATTTTGGATAGTGATGGAGTCTATCTAGATACAAAAGATATTAAAATAACCATCATAAATGAATAACAATATTGATAATTTTGGATGGAAAATAAGTGGAATTGAGATTCAGCTCTTATTTTTATTACTATTTGTATCTTAAATTTGACCACTTATTAATTCACTGAGTTAAATAATCAACAAATATACAGGTTATAGCAAAATATCAGTTTGGATTCATTTTTGGCGGCTTTGTCGAATTGAGTTGAATAACCGCCAGATGATTTTCATTACTCAATCATCCGGCGGGAATTAATTTTATCTATTTATGGTATGAAGGAATCGTTATGATCACTATATAACACAGAAGAATACCAAGCTTATTCCTTAACCCCTTCTACAGAAATGATTAACTCCACTTCCTGAGATTTTGGCCCTAAGTCGGTTTTAATATTGAAGTCTTTCAATTTAATTTTACCGTTCGCTTCAAATCCGGCGCGATAACCACCCCACGGATCTTTACCTTCTCCCATCAGCTTCGCTTGTAGTGTGACTGGTTTGGTTACACCATTGAGTGTCAGTTCACCGATAACTTTATACTGTTCACCCACTTTTTCCACTTTGGTTGAGGTAAATTTGGCTTCCGGGTATTTTGCTGTGTTTAAAAAATCAGCACTACGTAAGTGTTTATCACGTTCAGCATGGTTGGTATCTATACTGTCAGTTTTAATGATAACACTAACTTTATCAGTGGTCGGATTTTTGCTATCGAAGGTAAAATCACCATCAAATTTTTTGAAATTACCATAAACCCAGCTCATACCTAAATGCTGAATACGGAACTCAATAAAGGCGTGTTGGCCGGCAGTATCAATTTTATAGTTGGATGCCATTGCTGAGTTTGCACCCATAAATAAAACACCCGCAGTCAGGCCGATTAACGTCTTTTTCAACATAATGATTCTCCAAAATTTATTTTGTGTCTGGCGGGAAACCAAACATTCTTTTTAGCGTACTATCACGATCAATAAAGTGATGTTTTAAAGCAGCAAGCCCATGTAAAAGGGAAAGTACAACAATCAGCCAGGCAAGATATAAGTGGATAATACCTGCGGTATCTGCTTGTACCCCTTGTCTTGCCAGTGTGGCAGGGATTTCAAACCAGCCAAAAACACTGATGGGTTGACCATCAGCGGTGGAAATAAAGTATCCGCTGAATAAAATTCCAAACAGGACGATATAAAGGGTGAGATGAGCCAGTTTTGCACTGATCCGGGTAAACTGGCTGTAACTGCTCAGAGGTTTTGGCGGGGGGGAAATGAATCGCCAGATAACACGAATGACCATGACGATAAAAACCAAAAAACCAATGCTTTTATGCAATTCAGGTGCACTGTGATACCAGCTATCATAATAGCTTAATGTCACCATCCATAACCCCAGCATGAACATTCCATAAACAGCAAGCGCAATTAACCAGTGGATCAAAACAGAGACATGACCAAATTGTCTGGAAGTGTTTTTTAACAGCATATCGTTTCCTTATTTTTGATCACTTAAAAAAATAAAATCAACTAACACAGGATATAAACATAAATGAAAATCCCAAGCATTATAATAGATGAAAGTTTGGTACGGTTTCTGTGAATTTCAGACAAATAATTTGTTTAAGAATATCAAAATTTATCAATAATGAATTTAATGAGTTCCTTTTCTGATTGGATAAAATAAAATGGAATAAATATATTCATCTTGGATATATAAAGATAAGTTAAATTAATTAAGCGAGATTCCGTATTTATGAATTCGGTTTATTAATTAAAAGTTGTTACTAAGGATATATCATTTGTAATTATTTCTGTTGTGAAGATAATTGCTGTTAATCTATAAGATTATTTACTCTTGTGATTAAATAGCCACCAATTCACCAAATGATGGCTGTTTATTATTTAAATCAGTTTTTTATTTTTTCCCGACTAAGCGACAAATGGTTTCCGTGACCAGATAGCTTTTTTCAAATGCACTAATCGGCAAAAACTCAAAACGAGAATGGAAATTCAATGCTCCGGTAAAGTAATTTGGTGTCAGAATACCTCTTGCAGATAAAGCCGAGCCATCTGTACCACCACGCATCGGAATGATATTGGCAGTAATTCCCAGAATTTTGAGTGCTTCAAGAATCAGGTCAATTGCGGTACGGTCGTCACCTAATGAGTCGCTAATATTGCTGTAGACATCTTCGATCTTATAATCTATTTTTGCCCGAGGGTGACGGGCACGGATAAGTTCAATTGACTGAGTAACATAAGTTTTACGCTCTTTATAGCTATTGCGGTCAAAATCACGGATGGCCATTTTGATTTTTGCATTATCTGGATTGGCGATTAAGTTCGTAAAATAAAAGTAACCTTCCCGATGTTCAGTATGTTCAGGTGTATCATATTTATCAAAACAGCCGATAAAATCATATGCGACTCTGATTGGGTTTAGTAATACGTTCTTTGCAGACATTGGGTGTGTGGTAATGCCTGTGATTGTCATTTCGACAGAGGCTGCATTGAAGGTTTCATAGATGACTTCCCCCAGTGCACAGCAATCAATTGTATAAGCAAAATCAACATTGAAACGGGATAAATCCATCAATTTGGAACCACGTAGCCCGATTTCTTCATCAGGAACAAAAGCCACATAGATATCACCACAGTCAAATTCCGCCTGCTGTAATTTATCCATCAGCTCCATGATAACTGTAACCGCGGCTTTGTTATCTGCACCAAGAACACTGGTTCCGTCGCTGAAAATGATTGGCTCACCGATATAAGGGGCAGCTTCCGGGTGCTCACTCGTTTTAAACCAGATATCTTCTTGACTGTTCAGGCATAAATCTTTTCCCTCATAAAGCAAGGTCTGAGGTTTTATTACTGCCGACAACCCGACATCAACGGTATCCAGATGGGCCACAAAACCAATCTTGGGGGCTGATGGTTTATTACCACGACGCACAGCATAAAGAATGGCGTGCTCATCAATATAAATATCAGCGAGGCCATAACCTTCCAGCTCTTTCGCTAATAATTCAGCCAGCTTACGTTGCCCTTCGCTACTCGGTACAATAATGCTGGAGGCATCACTCTGGCTTTCGATAGCTAAATAGCGGTAGAAACGTTGTTCAAGCTGTTGACCTAATTCATTCATTTTTTCTTCCCTCTTGTATTCAATATATGACAACACTATTGTGCAGGGTGCCATGTGTAACCACTGTCGAAACCAATCGGAATATCAAATGCCCAGAACACATAGAGTGTTGCCGTTAAAATAATCAGCAAGCCAATAGTGAATGGGAGCATCATTGAACATAAAGTGCCGATACCCGCATTTTTATAGTATTTCTGGCAATACATGAGAATCAAAGGATAGAACGGGAACATTGGCGTACTGACGTTCATAGCTGAATCACTCACCCGAAAAGCAGCTTGTGTTAATTCAGGAGAAATACCGACGGCCATTAGCATCGGTACAAGTACTGGCGCCATAATTGCCCATTTAGAAGTCGCTGACGTGATCATAATATTAATGATAGCCGTTAATATGATCACACCGAGTACGGTCAGACCGGATGGCATTTCGAGTGTACGTAAGAGTTCTGCACCGGATAAGGCTAATAATGTACCCAAATTTGAATGATGAAATGAATACAGAAACTGAGCGGCAAAAAACACAAAAACTATAAATGGGATTAATGACTGCGTGATGTTTTCCATTGATTTAACGACATCACGGCTTGAAGTAAAGGATTTTGTTAAATAGCCATAAACGATACCCGGCACAGCGAAAAACAGGAATAAAAGCGGGACAACTATTTGCATAATAGGGGCTTTAGGACTGGTCATGCTGCCATCCGGTGCCCGCATTGGCGATGTTTCCGGCCATAATAAGGCGATAAGACCTATGCCCAGTAATAATACGGTGGATCCGGCAATTCGAAATGCACGATTTTCTTCAGGTGTAATTTTTTCCAGATCTTTGTCAGTGTCTGTTTCAATATTGGTTGAAACAGGGCAGTTCTTGTTCAACCAGGGTTCCACAATTTTCTCTGTGATGAACCAGCAGATTAAAATGACACCAAATGTAGCACCAAGGCTAAAAAAATAGTTACAGAGCACATTCACATGGTAACCGGGCGCCATCATCTGAGCCGCATCCTGTGTAAAGCTCTGCATAATCGGATCAATGATAGAAGGCGTATAGCTTGCAGTGAAACCACCGGCAAGGCCGGCAAATGCGGTAGCAATACCCGCAAGAGGATGTCTGCCACAGGCATAAAACATCATGGCGGAAACCGGCATTAAGATAACATAAGCTGAATCCGACGCCAGATGTGAAACAATACCGACAAAAGCAACGGTTGGAGTCAGCATTTTGGGGGTAATAAAAGAAAGCATTTTTTTCAATGCTGTTTTTATAAAACCACTACTTTCTGCAATCCCAATTCCCAGCGTTGAAACGATTGTAATTCCGAATGGCGGGAAATTAATAAAATTTTTCACTGCCCCTGTCACGAATAATATAATTTCTTCATATTGGAAAAGATTAACGATAGCTATTTTCTCTTTCGAGACGGGATGATAATAATTAAAATTTACGAAAGAAAGTAAAAACGATAAAAGCCAACAGATTATCAGGGCATACACAAATAGCATTGTTACGCCCGGCATAACATTACCTATACGCTCGACACGGTTTAAAAACCCTTTTTTTTCGGGATAAACATTTGTTGTCATATTTGCAATTTACTCAAGTTATTAGAATAATACGAACACACCGCAGTTAAGTATTTATTAAAAGAATATCACCTTTTTATTAATTTTTTTCCGCATCTTCAATAGATCTGTTGTCTAAAATATCTAAGGATTTGGATAAAAAAACTATAGGATCTATTCGACTGATGTCAATATAAAAAGTCAGTTTGATATATATGTTTACTCCGGTAGAAAAAAACTATAATGTTCTCGTGTGTCAATATTCACCATCATACCCAATATATTTTGAATGGTAGTCAGTAAAGCGACATATTCAAATATAAAGGGATTAACAGAGAGAAATACGATGTATACATTATGGATAGCTAATAAAAATTACTCTTCCTGGTCGTTGCGTCCTTGGATCTTGCTCAAAGCTCTGGATATTCCTTTCAACGAGCAATTAAGTTACTTTGAAAATGGTAAAAGTAGCCATGAGAAATTTAAGGCATTCTCACCAACGGGTCTTGTCCCTTGTCTGGTAGATGGTGATATTACAGTTTGGGATACACTGGCTATTACTGAATATGTTGCAGAGGAACATGCTCAGGTATGGCCAGAAGATCGTACTGCCAGAGCGTGGGCAAGAAGTGCAGCAGCAGAAATGCACTCTGGTTTTACTGCATTACGCCAGATTTGTTCCATGAATTGCACAAAAACAATTGAATTAACCGGAATATCCTCTGAATTACAGAGCGATCTTTCTCGGCTTGATGAGCTTTGGTCTGAAGGGCTAAGCAGATTTGGTGGTGAATGGCTGGCAGGAAATTCTTTCACGGCAGTGGATGCATTTTTTGCACCGGTAGCTTTCCGGGCCAGAACTTACGGGTTGAAATTTTCACCTGAGTGTCAGGCATGGATTGATAGGATGCTTAAACACCCGGCGATGGTGGAGTGGTTGGACGCTGCGAAAAAAGAGCCTGAAATAGCGCATTGATATACCGTTTTTTTCTCCGCTAAAAAACAATAAATTAATTGAGGAGCGCAGGAAACGCGCTCTGATTTCAAATATCACGCTGTCATGCAACTTATTAAAAAATAAAAAAAAGCTCCGCATTGGCACGGAGCAGGAATGGGTAAAAGTAGCTGGGAAAATGTAGTACAGTTGTATAGTAATACCCTACTGCTAAACACCGTTTAAATAGATGCGAGAATGCCGCAATCCTTTAGTATTAATGATGAGAAACTGCATCGCGTATCACATCCAGTGACGCTGGGTTTTCTATCAGAGCAATATCATTGGGGTCTCGACCCTCACAAATTGCCTGCATCGTACGGCGCAACATTTTCCCGGAGCGGGTTTTGGGTAATTGTGTGACAAAATAAATACGTGCCGGACGCCCGACACTGCCAATCTTTTTATCGACCAGATCCATCAGCGATTTTTCCAATGTTGCAAAGTGGTCAGCACTCTGAATTTCTTTTCCCTCTTTGAGGACGACAAAGGAAACAGCAGCTTGTCCTTTTACATCATCTTTAATACCGATAACGGCAACTTCTGCAACATCTTCATGGCTTGCAATACACTCCTCTATTTCCCGGGTTCCCAGACGATGGCCTGAAACATTAATCACATCATCCGAACGCCCTAAAATAAAGTAGTAGCCTTCACTGTCACGAATACCCCAGTCAAAAGTGGAATAAACCTGTTGATCGAAGTGTTTCCAGTAGGTATTCACAAAACGGCGATTATCACCATAAATGGTCTGGATACACCCCGGAGGTAAGGGGCCTTTGATAACCACCATTCCTTTTTCGTTATCACCACATTCTTGTCCGGTCAGTTCATTAATTAATTTGACGTTAAAACCGTACATCGGGAAGCCGGTGCTACCAAAACGGCCGGGCCTGTCATCCAGTGCTCGTGCAATTGCCATAATTGGCCAGCCAGTTTCAGTTTGCCAGTAATTATCAATCACGGGGACATTAATGGTTTCAGTGATCCAGCGTGCAGTATGTTCGTCGAGTGGTTCACCTGCCAGATAGAGCGTTTCAAGAGAGGAAATATCATATTGAGCAATATTGTCAGTTGGGTATTTTTTCAGGACTCGAATGGCTGTTGGCGCAGAAAACATTCTGGTGACGTGATATTTTTCCACAATCCGCCACCAGATCCCGGCATCCGGTCGGATGGGCAGCCCCTCATACATAACGGTTGCCATTCCGGCAATCAGCGGGGCATAAACAATATAGGAATGTCCTACAATCCAGCCGATGTCCGATGTGCAGAAGAATGTTCCACCGGGCTTACCGCCAAAAATAATATCCATGGATGTTGCCAGTGCAACGGCATAACCACCAACATCCCGTTGTACACCTTTGGGCGTTCCTGTTGTTCCAGACGTATAGAGCACACAGGAAATTTCATTGGATTCGAGCCATGCTACAGGAATGTCTGCCCCCAAATGAGCCTGCCGTAATGTCGCGAAATCCAGATCCCGGTTTTTGACCCAATTTATTTCACTCAACCCACGGTTTATCATCAATACATGACGTGGTGTATGTGCTGCCAGTTCAATGGCTTCATCTAATAGTGGCTTGTAGGGGATAATTTTTCCTCCCCGCGATCCTGCATCAGCGGAAACGACCAGTACCGGCTCTGCATTATCTAATCGGGTAGCAAGACTATGGGCCGCAAACCCACCAAAAACAACGGAGTGGATAGCACCGATGCGGGCACAGGCAAGCAGGATAAACAGGGCTTCAGCTACCATCGGCATATATACCACGACACGGTCACCTTTTTTGACACCGAGAGAAAGCATAATCGCGGCTGCCTGATTGACTTCCTGATATAACTCCCGATAGGTGAAGACTTGCTCGGTATTTGTTTCTGTTGAAACCGCAATTAACGCTTTGGCATCAGGCTGGCTTTCCAGCCAGCGATCTAACGCGTTATAGCATAGGTTAGTTTTTCCGCCACAGAACCAGCGGGCAAAAGGAGGATCACTGTGATCCAGCGTTTGTTCAAAAGGATGCTGCCAATGAATCCGTCTGGCTTGTTCTGCCCAGAAATCGCTGGGATCATCAATCGAACGTCGGTAAAAATCTTGAAATGACATAATTTCTCCTAACGAGATATTTTTCCTGACGTAATATTTTCCTGGTGTAATGTAAGAATAGTGGTTCCGTAACCAGAACCACTAAATAAATTGCAGATTAAACACGGTATAAATCAAGGTACTCGTTTACGGGGATGTCTTTTATATCGTTAAGGTCAAGGGAGACTGACAGAATTTTTTGTTGTTGTTCTTCGGTGAAACGCCTTGCCAGATTGGTTCTGAATTTTTCCAGCAATGCGGGAACACCGTCGGCACGGCGGCGTCTGTGCCCGATTGGGAACTCTATTATGACTTCATCAAGCTGGCTGCCATCATTAAAAGTCATAGTCAGGGCATTAGCAATAGAACGTTTTTCTGGGTCATGATAATCCTGTGTGAAATTAACATCTTCAACACAGATTATTTTTTCCCGCAGAATATCAATGCGCGGATCTCTGGCAACATCATCTTCATAATCCGCCGCAGTAAGACGCCCAAATAATAATGGAATGGCGACCATATACTGGATGCAGTGATCCCGATCTGCCGGATTATGCAGCGGGCCTTTTTTATCAATGATGCGGATGCAAGCCTGATGGGTGCGAATAGTGATTTGAGCGATATCTTCGACAGTTTTTCCTTGTGCTTTCAGTTGCTGATGTAGCTGCATGGCGGCTTCAACCGCAGTCTGAGCATGAAATTCAGCAGGGAAAGAAACTTTGAACAAAATGTTTTCCATCACATAACTGCCATAAGGGCGCTGAAACTGAAATGATTCGCCCTTAAAGAGAACATCATAAAAACCCCAGTTTTTGGCGGTTAATACGGAGGGATAGCCCATTTCACCCTGTTTTGCCATCAGAGCCAGACGAACGGCGCGGGAAGTAGCATCGCCAGCTGCCCAGGATTTACGGGAGCCTGTATTGGGCGAATGGCGATACGTCCGTAAAGACTGGCCATCTACCCACGCGAGTGACACGGCACTTAATATCTGTTCACGATCCAGACCCATCATTTGCGCAACCACAGCGGTTGAAGCAATTTTTACCAAAACAACATGATCCAGACCGACTTTATTGAATGAGTTTTCCAGTGCCAGGCAACCCTGAATTTCGTATGCCTTAATCATGGCTGCAAAGACATCCCACATGGTCAGTGGCTCTTCTCCACGGGCGACAGCATTTCTTGACAACCAATCAGCGACAGCAAGTATCCCGCCTAAGTTATCAGACGGATGTCCCCATTCAGCCGCCAGCCAGGTATCGTTAAAATCCAGCCAGCGGATGAGGGTACCGATATTGAATGCAGCCTGTACGGGATCGAGTTCGAATTGTGTTCCCGGTACTCGTACTCCATTGGGAACGACTGTTCCCGGTACAATCGGGCCGAGTAATTTAGTACAGGCGGGGTATTCCAGTGCTTCTAAACCACAGCCTAAAGCGTCTAAGAATGTGTGTTGGGCGGTGACATAGGCGATGGGGGAAACAATGATGTAGTCCATGACGTAATCCACGATATCTACAATCACTTGGTCGTATTCAGGCCGGTTATTTACAACGGAAGTCAGCGTAGAGTCAGGCATAGAGGTAAACATAATCAATCCTTTTGGAAAAATTGCATTAATGTACTGTTTATCAAGCATTCATTATCGGGTATCAGCGCTTTTCAATCGGGACAAACGGCAGATTTTCCGGGCCGGTATAATGAGCCGTGGGCCGAATAATTTTATTATCAATACGCTGTTCAATAATGTGGGCAGCCCAGCCGGAAGTACGGGCAATTACAAATAGTGGGGTAAACATGGCTGTAGGAACCCCCAACATGTGATACGACACCGCCGCAAACCAGTCGAGATTCGGGAACATTTTTCTCTCATCCCTCATCACTGATTCAATGCGATCGGCAATATTAAACATTTTCAGTGTGCCTGCTTCTTTGGATAGCGTTTGAGCAACCTCTTTGATCACCTTGTGGCGTGGATCAGCAATGGTATAAACCGGATGCCCGAAGCCAATAATCACTTCTTTTCTCTCCAGACGGCGGAGAATGTCAGCTTCTGCTTCATCAGGCGTATCATAACGTTGTTGAATATCAAATGAAGCTTCATTGGCACCACCATGTTTTGAACCTCGCAGCGCCCCGATCCCCCCGATAATGGCAGAGTAAATATCTGAGTTTGTACCGGCAATCACCCGGCTGGTAAAAGTCGAAGCATTGAATTCATGCTCTGCATACAGGATAAGGGAAGTATGCATTGCTTTTTCCCACGATGCCCGTGGTTTCTGCCCATGTAAAAGATGCAGGAAGTGACCCCCGATAGAATCATCATCAGTTTCTACATCGATACGACGTCCGTTATAACTATAGTGGTACCAATAAAGTAATATCGAGCTGAGGGAAGCGAGTAGACGATCAGCGATATCGCGGGCCGCAGCCGGATTATGATCCTCTTTTTCCGGTAATGTACAACCAAGAACGGAGACTCCTGTGCGCATCACATCCATCGGATGGGCAACTGCGGGTAGAGCTTCCAGTGCGGATTTAACGCTGCTCGGCAAACCTCTTAATGCTTTCAGCTTGGCCTTATAGGCAGTCAGTTCGGCACGGGTAGGCAGCTTTTCATGGACTAACAGGTAGGCAACTTCTTCAAATTCGCAGTGGGAGGCCAAATCAAAAATATCATAACCCCGGTAATGCAATTCCTTGCCGTTTTTCCCAACAGTACAAAGCGCGGTATTACCCGCGGTAACACCTGACAGAGCAACAGATTTTTTCGGTTTAATCCCTATAATTTGTTCATTCATGTGTATCACCTCGATTGTTTTTCTGGGAAAACAGGGCATCCAGCCTCTGCTCAAAATCGTAATAGTTGATACTTTCGTAAAGCTCATTGCGGGTTTGCATCATATTGAGCACACTTTTTTGCGTGCCATCGCGCCGGAGGGCTGCGTAGACTTGCTCAGCAGCCTTATTCATGGCGCGGAATGCCGACAGGGGATAAAGAGCGATAGAGACATTCGCACTTTTTAGTTCTTCAAGAGTAAAAAGTGGGGTGGCTCCGAATTCGGTGATGTTTGCGAGTATTGGAATTTGTGTTTTTTCAGCAAAGGTTTTATACATTAGTAGCTCTGTGATGGCTTCCGGAAACAGCATATCTGCTCCTGCTTCTCTATAAGCTTCGGCTCTGTCAAGGGCAGCATTCAGTCCTTCTACTGCCAACGCATCAGTACGTGCCATAATGACGAAATGTTCATCATTACGGGCATCAACGGCTGCTTTAATGCGATCGACCATCTCCTCTTTGGAGACAATCTCTTTATTTGGCCGATGGCCACAACGTTTTGCACCGACCTGATCTTCAATATGCAGTCCGGCAGCTCCTGCTTTAATAATAGACTGAACTGTGCGGGCCACATTAAATGCGGAAGATCCGAATCCGATATCAGCATCTACCAGCAGAGGTAAGTCGCATACATCAGTGATGCGTCGGGTATCGGTTAATACATCATCCAGTGTTGAGATACCCAAATCAGGCAAACCTAATGAACCTGCTGAAACCCCGCCGCCGGAAAGATAAATAGCCTTATAACCTGCTCGCTTCGCCAGCAGAGCATGGTTTGCATTAATAGCGCCTACCACCTGTAACGGAGACTCGTCTTTTATTGCCTGACGAAAAGTCAAACCGGCAGAATAAAATCCCATATGCAACTCCATTATTAAAAATGAAACTTATCTGTACTAACTGATTAACAAAGCAAGGCTTATGCCAAAAAGCAGAAATGGGAGGAAAGGATAGGGAATAGAGAGAGGTATTTTTATTTTAATTTAATAATCAAATGGATAATTATTTTTTGCTGTGATGTCGTTTCTGACTTTCTGCTGATTATAATATATACTCGTTTCAATTTTGAACAATTGTGTTTCATTGTTGTTTTATTTTGTTTAAGTGAAACGTAATAAAAAATGAGCAGAAAAGAAAAAAGGAGGTATATCATGCCAATACATGCCTCAGAGCGTGACAGCAATAAACCTGTTATCTGGACGGTTTCTATCTCCCGCCTTTTTGACCTTTTTCGCGATATTACACCGGAGTTTGATCATCAGGCTGATATCACACCGATCCATCTTGGTTTTGAACAGGCGGTACAACATATCCGTAAGCGTTTGGAAAACGAACATTGTGATGCCGTAATATGTGCGGGTTCTAATGGCGCCTACCTGAAAAGCAGGCTATCAGTACCGGTGATCATAGCCAAAGCCAGTGGTTTTGATTTCATGCAGGCATTGGCTCGCGCCCGGCAAATCAGCTCCCGCATTGGCGTCATCTCCTACCAAAACACCTTACCTGCGCTGGAGGAATTTCAGCAACGTTTTCATCTGAGTATAGAACAACGCAGCTATGCAACGGCAGAGGATGCCAGAACACAGGTTAATGCGCTGAAGGCAGATGGTATTCAGGTAATTGTGGGAGCTGGGTTGATCACCGATTTGGCGTATGAAGCGGGGCTGGTGGGTGTTTTTGTCTATTCTGCTGATTCTATCCGGCAGGCATTTCATGATGCTCTGGATATGGCTAAGATGGCCAGACTTAATCAGGCAGTAATTTCACCTTATCCTACCGAAGATAAACTGCGTATCCGACATACGATCAATGATATTCGGGGAAATTCCACGGCAATGGATCGTGTACGAAGTACAATCACGTTATATGCCCGTTCGACAGCGACCGTATTGATTCAGGGAGAAAGTGGTACCGGAAAGGAGCTGGTTGCACAGGCTATCCATCATGAATATACCCTTCGCTATGGGCAGTTAAAAAGAAAACATCCCCGGCCATTCGTTGCTGTTAATTGCGGAGCAATCGCCGAATCGTTATTAGAGGCAGAATTGTTTGGCTACGAAGAAGGTGCATTTACGGGTTCACGACGTGGCGGGCGGGCTGGGTTATTTGAAGTTGCGCACAGGGGAACGTTATTTCTGGATGAAATTGGTGAAATGCCATTGCCGCTACAGACCCGGTTATTGAGAGTTTTAGAAGAAAAATCGGTTGTCAGAGTTGGGGGATATCGTCCGATTGCCGTTGATGTGCGTATTATTTGTGCAACTCATGTTGATTTGGATCAGTGGGTAAGGGAAGGGCGCTTCCGTGTTGATTTGTTTTATCGTTTAAATGTATTGCGCATTAATCTTCCTGCGTTACGGGAGAGGGAAAACGATATCAGTATGCTGGCTCAGGAGTATTTTCGGCGGGCATGTGCGGCTCTTAATTTGCGTGTTTCACCTTTAAGAACGCGTGAGCTTTCTCAGTGTGATGAAGTATTACGGTCTTATCACTGGCCGGGTAATGTGAGAGAACTGCGTAACCTGATGGAGCGAATTGCTCTTTATACGAGTGCTAATCCTGAACAGATATTAACTCCTGCTCTGATATTGTCACTTTCTCCTGAGCGTCAGGTTGAAATTGGCGTCATGAATAATATGCAAGTAGTAAAAGCCGCATCTCATTCTTTTACAGAAAAATCACCTTTGGAGCATGATATTTCATTGAGTGATATTGTGGCGCATTTTTCAGGTAACCGGCAGGCTGCGGCGGAATATCTTGGGATCAGCCGTACGACACTATGGCGGAGACTGAAGCAGGAGCAGCAAAATAACCTAAGAAATCCTGCCCCGAATAGAGGACAGGATCTGTAAAATATATTGGTTTATTTATTTGCCAGTAACTGGGAGTATCGTTGCATGTCGATATTCCCTCCGCTCAAAATAATACCGATACGCTTGCCCTGCAACTGTTCCCTTATCGCTCTTGCCGCAGCAAAACCCAAGCAACCTGTTGGCTCAACAACCATTTTCATTCGCTCTGCCAGAAAATACATCGCATTAACCAGCTCTTTATCTGAGGCTGTCAGAATATCTGTCACAAGGTGACGAATAATGTCAAAATTATGCTGACCTAGATGTGGTGTTTGTGCGCCATCTGCAATCGTTTTTGGGGTATCAATATAGACAATCTCACCTTTTCTGAAAGATTGTTGCCCGTCATTACCCTCCTCAGGTTCAACACCAAAAACCTGACATTTCGGGGACAACTGAGAAGCAGATAATGCTGAGCCGGATAACAGACCACCGCCACCGAGCGGGACAAACAGAGTATCCAGTTCGCCGATTTCCTCAAAGAGTTCTTTGGCTACAGTGCCTTGCCCTGCAATAATGTGTGGATGATCGTAAGGCGGGATTAAAGTCAACCCGTGTTTTTCTGCCAGATTTTGGCTTATGGCCTTGTTATCTTCAGTGTATCTGTCATAAAAAACAATTTTGCCACCGTAACCTTTTGTTGCTTCAATTTTGGCTTTAGGGGCATCATGTGGCATCACAATTGTGGCTGGAATATTGAGCATCTTAGCAGCTAAGGCAATAGCCTGAGCATGATTACCGGAAGAGAAAGCAACAACCCCGTTTTTTTTCTGTTCATCACTAAACTGGGATAACGCATTCATTGCGCCGCGAAATTTAAATGCTCCCATTCGTTGGTAGTTTTCACATTTGAAATAGACTTCAGCGTCGAATATCTGATTAACCGTATTTGAGGTAAATACCGGAGTTTTGTGGATATAGTTTTTAATGCGGGCGTGGGCTTCTGAAACATCACGATAATCGGGAACAAACTTCATTACTTAAATCTCCTGAGTTATATAATCTTGTGGTATCCAGCCTGTTTCACCACACTCTTTGTGGGCCCAGAACCAACCATTCAATAAATTTTCCAGATAGAGTAATTCGCCTGCTTTTACAGTTAATTCATGTGCAATGTAGTTTTCCATACAGATTGCCTGATTAATTTGAGTCAAACGCAGGATCTGTTGGGGAACCCAGCCACTTATTTCTGATTTATCCGTTGTCCACACCCAATAAGGGTACTCTATATCACAGTGGCTGACTGAAACGATATCACCAGACTGTAACCGGATCGGAGTTGGATAAGCGCTGGTGTAGTTCTTGATTACAGTACCTTTACCAAACATATTTTCTCCTGAATTTATATTTGCCGTTTTTCAGGCGATTACTCAAAATTCATAAGATATATACTCAATGGATTTCAAGAGGTGTTGCGGGCAATAAAGAAGTAACTTGAAAGACGAAGAGTAAAAATTAATGTAGTAGCTGAAGTAATAGTTAGCGATTATACACTGGAGTAAATTGTATATCTATTTAACTTTAGAGGTAATATAAAAATCAGAGGTAGAACATCTGGTTTCGCAATAATATTATTAATATTGTTATATTATTATTCCAGTGTAAATTTCTTTTTAAAAATTCTTCTATAATACAATAATATTTATTTTAGTCATTCTCTGAATGAAGAGTAATATAGTTTTTAGTCGCTTATTTTAATTTTTAGTTAAGTTTTTAAATCTGAAATACAATTTAACCTTTTTATTATGATAAAAATATCTCGTGCATAAGTGTTTTTTGAGGTTTTGACTTTATATTATTTTGCTATTATGTATTCCGTAAGTAACTTATAAAGAAAACTCAGTTAGAGTGTTATATTTTTTGTGTAATAAAATATGCTAATACCATGAATAAATGAGGGCACTATAATGTCTAAAATGATTGATATATTAGTTGGTATCAGAGCCGAAGATATTATGAATGATTTTGGCAAGCTTAGTAAAGATATTAATAATCCTGTTTCACTTTGGTCTGAGGGTATTTTTAAAAAATATATCACTTATATCCCTGAGGATGACAGACTTGCGTCAGTTAATAGTTCAGGTAATTTAGTCATTAAATGTGATGCTGGCGATATGCTGCGCGTAAAAGTAATGACATTAAATATGAATTTAGACTATTCAGTTGCACTGATAAAACTGGATTCAATGATGAACGTCATGCCGGATGACATGATGACAATGTTAGAACCTCACAAGGTTGTACAGGGCATAGAATATATTCCGGTTGTCGATGTAAGAAATCCATTAGATGTGAATATGCAGGCAATAAGAAATTACTACTGGATGAGCAAAGTTAATATGATGCCTGCAAATGGCACTATGCGTACAATGTATTATGAGTGTATTGTAGGAATTTATAAAGAAGGTATTTTACAGGGCTATGTTGCTGCAGAGCCAGCTCTTATACTGGATAAAAGATAAATATTTCAGATAGAGGTACTGAATAAATTTTCCGGGCCGTGCAATGCACGGCCTTATTTATCGCAGATCAATAATAAGTGAGGAGATTATGGTCGATAATAATAAATCAAAAATTGACACATCAGAAACAGAATATAAATTGGAGCTTGACATTACGCTTGATGCTGAGAAATTTAATTTTTCCGATCCAGAAATAGAATTAGAAAATATGCATTGGGGATACAATAGTGAATCACAATCAAACCAGAATAGGCCGCCTTTTGGTAAATTATCTGTTATCGAAAATAACACACCTATTGATGCAGACAAAATAGGATTTTTCTATTGGTCAGAAAGGTTATTTGCAGGATTGTCTGGTGGTTTTCTTTTATTCAATGCGCATTCTTATAAAAAACAGCAATGTTTTAGAAGTATGTTGGATTTATTCTATGATAAGTTTCTTTATGTAACAGTTGATGGTGTAACTTACCACCTTGGAAGATATTCAAAAATTATAGTCGGAATTTCAATTGTACATGATTACAACATTACATACGACTATATTGCTCAGTCCATTCCTGATGCAAAAAAGTTAGGTGATGTATTGAAGGCAACTGGAGAAACTAAACGTTTTTGTTTCAGATGGTGTGATAATTAAGTGATTCAGAGTAACGAGATATTTTTTTATAACGAGTGGTCAGTTTTTATTGATCACTTTAATTTTCAATTTTCAATTTTCAATTGAGTGATGTTCGAACAAAAAAACTGACAATCTTGATTTTTTTATAGGGTCATTAAAATCAGCCGGTAATAACACTCAAGGTTATGGTTATAAATTGTTCACAAAATGAAGTGCGATTATGTACTCAATCTGTACACAATAGTAAGTAATGAGTTGACTATAACAAAAAACTAAAGAAGATAGGGTGAAACAAACAAATGCAAAAAACTTGATTAAAACAGGCAGAAAGAGCTAAGATACGGGCGTTTCAGAAACGGCCTGAAACAAGCAGTAAAATGCCCTCTTAGTTAAATGGATATAACGAGCCCCTCCTAAGGGCTAGTTGTAGGTTCGATTCCTGCAGGGGGCGCCATTCACAGTTCACCACCGTTCTTATAAGTCCTCAAAGCCTATTGTTTATCAGCGTTAACGGGAAATAGCCGTTCGTAGAAACTCATATTAGTTCGTTGACATCCTCATGCTTATCTGGGTAAAAATTTTACCCAATGGAATTTTACCCAATGCTCACTGTGAAACAGGTCAACTCCGCTAAGATAAAAGAAAAACCATACCGCCTATCAGATAGTAACGGCTTGTATCTATATGTTCCGTTATCTGGAAAAAAGGTATGGCAATTGCGCTATCAGTTTGAGGGAAAAGAAAAAATTCATACTGTGGGTAAATATCCGGAAGTATCCCTCGCTGAAGCAAGAAGTAAGGTATTTGAATTAAAGAAAGAGTTAGCTAGTGGTTCAGATCTTTCAAAAAAGAAAAAGCTCACAAGCAAACAGCAAGATATTTTTGCTGATATATTTAAAGAATGGTATGAGTTCAAAACTGGATTTTGGTCTGAAAGCTACTCTAAAGAGATAAAGGCAATGTTTGATAACGACATCCTGCCTGCTATTGGTCATATGACAATGGAAGAAATAGAACCAATGATTTTACTCAAAGTTATTCGTTTATTCGAAGAACGAGGAGCTATGGAAAGAGCCAGTAAAGCTCGACGTAGATGCGGAGAAGTATTCAGATATGCAATAGTGACTGGTAGAGCGAAATATAATCCTGCTCCAGATTTGGCTAATGCTATGACTGGATATCGCAAAGAACACTACCCATTTCTTACTATTGACCAAATACCTTCATTTAATCAGGCATTATCAGCATACTCCGGTAGCGTTATATCCAAAACTGCAACTCAAATCTTGCAATACACAGCATTAAGAACTAAAGAAATGCGAAGCATGTTATGGAAGAACGTCGATTTTGATAATCGAATCATAACCATCGACCCTTCTATAATGAAAGGCCGTAGAATGCATGTTGTGCCTATGTCAGATCAGGTTCTTAAGTTACTTCAAAACTTAAAACCGATAACTTCATCTATTTCAGATTTTGTATTTCCCGGAAGAAATGACAAGAGAAAATCCATTAGCGAAAATGCTGTTCTGCTGGTTATTCGAAGAATAGGTTATGACGGTATTGCTAGTGGTCATGGATTTCGTCACCAGTTTAGTACAATCCTCAATGAGCATAAATTTGATCATGATGTCATCGAAAAACAATTAGCTCATGTCGATAGCAATAGTATCAGGGGCGTATATAACCACGCACAATACTTAGATTCGCGTCGAGAAATGATGCAATGGTTTGCTGATTATATTGATAAAATATCAGGAATCGCACACTCCAATATATGATGTATTACAAAAATAACACACCGCCCAACTTCAATATGGAGCAGGGCGGTAGTGATTATTCCCCTCACTCCGGCTGTTCAGGCCAGACGATATCGGGGGCAGTGGAACAATCCACCCGGTTGAGCAGGACACGGTATTTTTTCCATTTGAGCAGAGCGGCTTTCTCTTCTTTCGTCGCCATGTCGAGGTCAACGGCATCCTGGAATGGTGCAATGGTGATTGCTGCCTGTGACATGAGATAGCGTTTTTGCGCTTCAGCTTCCGCCGCTAATTGCTCAGGTGTCGGCGGCGGATTGACAATCGCCATCGCTTCGCCCCGGGATATGGGCAACAAGTGTGGCTTGATAGACTCATCCTGTGAACCATCCGCTTCATACGCATACACCGTATTGTTATCGTCTTTAAAATATTTCATGTTCATCGTTTATCTGTCTCCACCCAAACCAAATCCGTAACGACGCCGGAATGTTGCCAGACCGAATAGGTCGCCCCCGCAGGTATCATAAAACTGATAGCAATTCGCTGATTGGCTAAAGGGGCACACATGGAACCGCGAAAGTTAACGTCATTCACCACCGCACTGAGAAAATTAGACCCCGTGGAGGAAATACCATCAACATGGACAAAAACAGCGAACCCCTGCTTGCTTTCGTAGGTCACCCCTAATTCCCTTCCTGTTTTGCCGATATTGCCAAGCATTCCTCGCATGTCCATGTAATTTTGAGAGGCAGCAAGAGATGTCGCCGCAACTGATGATGAAAATAAGGTGCGAGAGTCTGAGAGCTGAACTAAGCCCCGCTGTGTTGTTGACGCATCGCTTGTTTTTTCTTGCAATGCCCGAATATCATTGTAATTTTGCGCAACGGCAT
The DNA here is from genome assembly GCF_002632825.1 of Xenorhabdus stockiae. Taxonomy (GTDB): domain Bacteria; phylum Pseudomonadota; class Gammaproteobacteria; order Enterobacterales; family Enterobacteriaceae; genus Xenorhabdus; species Xenorhabdus stockiae. The sequence goes on along the minus strand of NZ_NJAJ01000033.1, from coordinate 4,671 downwards.
TCGCTGTAGCGGCATGTGCTTCAGAGCTGGAAACGCGCGAACTCGTCAGCTGAACCACCCCTTTTTGCGTTGTTGACGCATCCGGTGTGGCGTGAGTAATCGCATTCGTCACCGCCTGCTGACTCATTACGGTGGTCGTAGAAGCACCTGTTTGCTGCTCTATAAAATTAAGATGCTTCACAAACGTCGGTTTATCCGGAATGTCTGCTCCATTCTGTGCTTTTTCGAGTGCGCCGTTAAAAATTATTTGAGATATCGCCTCAGCTAATTGCACATCATTATTTTTATTCAGCTTTATTCCTGCTTTAGATAACACATTAATAATTTCTCGCTGTAAGGTATTAAACCACTCCGCTTCCAACAGTGTGGGCGGGATACCGGCGGCCACATTCCCGTTGGTAAACTCACCGTGACTGTCTGCGGTGTTGGTAATGTCACCGATTTTTTGCATAACACATCCTCACTCAATGAAGGTGATAAAAAAGAAAGGTAAACTGAATAAATAATCGTTACTGGCTGTAACCGAATTGTAGAATGGTGTGAGACGGGCTTATCCGTCGGAACTGACACTCGAGTTTCCGGTTGCCCCATGAGCGCAGCGGATCCCCGCTATAACTTCCTCCCGCTACCGCATAGTTCATCGTGGTTTCCGGGGCATTAATCCGCCAGACAAACAGCCAGTCACCACCGTTCAGAGCCGAACCACAGGCTGACATGCCTGCTCTGGCCTGCCGAAATTCAGTGATGGTGATACGAAAGCCCAGCTCGGCCGCCAGACCGATAAAATAAGATTTTGACTGCCCGCCGGTGCGTAATAACTTCGACACCACCGCTTTTTGCCGCAGAGAGATACTGTCAATTTCCCCAATCGCACAGTCATCCGGCAAGCCTAAAGACTTCTCCCACTCCGGCAACATAATCGTTGCTGTGGCCGGAAAACTGCCGTCCAGTAACAAATGCACATCCTGGTCACTGCGGTGATAGCTCCTCGCAATCGCCCGTACAACCGCACTCATCACCGAATCCGGTGTTCGGGTCCACGCCATCCCGGTAGGCAATAAGCCATTAAGCGCCGTGGTATACGCTGCCACGCTGTATGGTTTCATGTGTAAGTCACCTTCCCGCGTAAGGGTAAATGTCCCACCGGCAACGTGATATTGTCTGTCGGTGAGGTGATCACAAAGCCTGCTGTGCCCGGCACGTCAGCAATGGCATATTGCAGTTCGGAGAGCAGAATGCGCCCGGTGCCATCCGGATTACCACTTTCAAACAACATGTTATTAATCGCGTCATTAATGCGACCGGTCACCGCTGTCCCAACATGAGACAAGCCACTGATAGTGAAATCAAGCAGATGTTTAATGGGAGATAACACCCAAACTAAAGCCGTGACGGGTTGTAAGACATAAAGATGGTCAGCCACGCGCAATTGGTCCCCCGTAGCATGAACAGCATACGATTCCTGCGAGGAAACGCCATCCTTGCCGACAGGAAAGCCATCGTGACCGTTGTTATCACACATGATATAGACACCCACTGTCCCGGCTCCCGCCGCTCTTGGTCTGACCCAGACACGGGTAACGCCCGGCACGGACAGCGCCCACTGTTTGTAGTCATCATCAGAGCCACCCTGTGGCGTCCCCTGATAAGCCAACAGCATACGGGAGCGAAAATTCGCCTCACTTTCGATATTTGCCCCACCGGTAATCGGCACTATCGCCGTACCTTCCACATCAACGCCGGCCAGACTCTGGTCCAGTGTTAATATCGTGCCTGCCGGGGCGTTCCCTGCCGCACCGCCGCCGGAATCATCTTCGGTACTCTCCGGTAGTATAGCTATCAGCCGAACAGCGCTTCTCCCGTGCTCATCAATACGGGTTTCTGTCACGGTCTGATACTGATAGCCATCTCCCCGGTTCAGCCTTGTTTGCGCGGGAATCATCGTTCCTGCCACGCCAGTGAACTGATAATGGTCACACTGGGCGGCGGTGGCTGGTTTGCGGAAGATTTTCTTTAACGCGGCCCAGCCTGCCAACCATTCGTCGGTAGCCGTAAACGGGGTGGTTTGTCGGGCCATGTAATCAAGATAACCGTAATGCAGGTGTGCCATGCCGGCATCCATATCCGCCAGTACGCCCATATTGGAAAAGCGTAGTAACGGGCCGGTTTTCTGTAATTCTGACTGTAAATAACTGCGGTTCTGTGCCCTAAGTTCGGTCAGGGTCTTTCGTTTAAACGGCATTTTCTCGCTCCCATACCCAGAAAAAACGCAGGTCTTCGTTATTCCGCCCCGGACGCTGATAACGGATCATCATATTCAGTCGGTCAGGCCAGACAATCTGCGTGTGGATATCAATCGCAGACGCCACGCCATCGTCCAGCATCCATTGCAACGCTTCACGGGCATAGCCTTCCGCCGCCAGCGCTACAGCCGTCGTCAGTTTCTGTCGGTGCAACAGCCATAACCGGGAGCCAATCTGATAATCCACACCACTGTCGCCCCACCACCCCCGGCGGTCGGTGCCGTCAATGGCATCATCAGCTCTCGCTTGCCGGTCCGTAAACAGACTGATAATGATGGCGGTTTGCAGGTCATTGCCGGTAACGATATCCCCGCGCCCGGCTAACCAGTCAGCGTGGATATTTTTCACATTCCACCAGGAGGTGATATCACTCATTTGACGATATCCCCCGTTATCTGGCTCTGCACCGTTGAATCCCCTGCTCTCACACCCGAAACAGGATGCGTATGACGATTGTAGCTATCCCGTAATTGCTTCATCGTGGTGGTATTGGTGTTGCAGTTATCAATCACATTACCGGTGACTTTGAGCACAGGCGTATTGAGCAACACTTCAGTGGAGGCGTTAACAGTCACTTTAGATGCGTTATTAACTGTCACAGGCTGACCTTTGGCTTCCACCGTGATTCCCGATTCCGTCAGCAGAATATGCAGCCCTCACTGGTTGTACACCACCACTTCGCCGGAGTTTAATCCCTGATGCCGGTACTGCTTATGGTTGCTGCCAATCACCACCGCATTGGAGCGGTCCCCGCCTAAAAACGCCAGTACTACATCAGTATTTGCCGGTAATCCGGAGGAAAAACCAAACTCCGCCATCCGGTGGGTGTTGTCCCGGACCTCCATTTCCGTCTGATACTGAATTTGCTGGATAACCCCCTTATCATTACAAGTGGTGACCCGACCTAAACCGAGCATCATCATCGCCCGGCGATATAAATTCTTAACGTCCATCACGTCAGTAACCTCCATTGCGCAGTTCCATCAGGGTGGAATAAAATTCATACGGCTGGACAGTAAAGGCAGCCGGCGGCATCAGCGTCAGTTCGGCCCGCGTGCCATCGTCCTTATTACGCACATAAGACACTTCAGACAGCAGCCACTGTTCAGATTCCAGCCCAAAAACCGGCAAGTGGATCGGTATCAGGGTGTTGGGTGTCCACAACGTCCCGCTGACATCGCGCCAACTGTCGACCAGTACCTTGAGCACCTTTGAACGGCCATAACGACGGTTCATTTCCCAGTCAATGGCCTCCTGCTGTCGCTGATGTGAGTACAATGTACTTTCGATGATGGTGACGTAATTGCGGTAACGCATCTTTTCCGCTTCCGGGTCTTGGGCACTGGCGATTTCGACCGCCTGATACCCTTGTCCGGACGAAAGCTCGCTTAACCCGCTGACGTTCATAGACAACCCGATGTATTCGGAGATCGCAAAGACTTTCAGCCCCGATTCAATCACAGTGAGTGTGAACTCAAATACCCGGCCAAATTCCTTGCTTTCATTCATGCGCAGGCCACTTTCGGTCACACTGACCGTCAGTTCCCCCAGCGTCGGATGGACTAAGGTGCCCGTTGAACCGGTTTCACAGGCCGCCACCAGATTTTTACGCTGGGTGATCACATCCGGCGCGTGATACACCGCGCTGTTCTGAATGATAAAACCGCGCAACGTGATCCGCCGGGTAGCTCGGCCTAAATCCTCCAGCCACGCCGTATCACGATACGGGTATTCATGCACGGCCTGACGGCGACCGAAGACACTTTCCCCGGAGACCACCGCAAACGGCACACCCCGGAACGAGGCTGGGTGTAGATGTTCAGCCCACTGCCATGACGTATCATTGCCACCTCCCAACAGGGAAGAAACAGCATCTTTAATAAAAGCCATGCGAGACCTCTTTTTTAGGGCGCAAAAAAAAACCGCACTCGGCGGTCTTAGAAATGAAAAACCCGCGAGGCGGGTTAGTTGTTGGATAGGTTGAGTTACGACAACTGGAATACCTTATCAATAAGAATTCTTGTTACATTAGGGTTAATCGCTTTGGCATCATGGAGCGCCTTACTCTCAATCTCGCCTAGAAAATTAGATGGCGTGGCGGAATTCACATCTAGATATACTGCAGTTTGCCCACTAACTAGGCTGTAGTTAGTAGCATCAACACCGCTATAAGTAACGATACATATACTCGTACTCATTAGATTATTCCTCTATCAATAAACTATTGCACACCCTATCCTGAATGTTTTTTATTCTCCATTAGGTTAATTAACCTCAGCTTCGCTTAAAAATAGCGATCTCATTATCCCGTAGATTCAAGCTCGGTTTTTTAGGTTGGAATGTATAAGCAATAAGGCCAGCAGCAACT
>NZ_NJAJ01000032.1 GCF_002632825.1 Xenorhabdus stockiae | reverse complement strand
ACTCTTCAATTAAAAGTGTTTGATGCTCAAAGAATCGTTACTGTTAGTTCGTAATGAATTAACTGTTTCAGTCACTCTTCAAGACTTTAATCTTTTTTTGCCTTTCGGCTGTCGATAGTGTCTTGCGAGTGCCCACACAGATTGTCTGATTAATTTGTTAAAGAGCGGTGGCAACCGGAAGCGTCTTCCGGGTTGCGAGGCTGCGTATCTTACGCTTTTTGCCTCCGGAGTCAAGCGTTTATTTTCGCTTTCCTGCCGCTGGCCTTCGCAGCGTGTTGCAGCTCAGCGTCGGTCAGTGGTGGCGCATTATAGGGAGTTTTTCGGCCCTGACAATAGTTTTTTTGAAAAAAAACACCGACTGCTGGTTATTGCGTCAAATTTGACTTAAGTTGGCAGTTTTTCCAGCGAAATGAAGCCATAATTATATAAAACAGGCCGTAGAGACTCGCTATTAGCGTCTATTTTGGTGCAATACGCTAAGTTATTTTCTGTCGTTGCGGATAAATTTTCTTGATTTTTTATCAGCCATGCTGTTCTTCGTGCAATTGCAGCACCTGAATCAATCAATCTCGTGCCATTAGGCAGAACCTGAGACAGTTCCTCTGCAAGTAAAGGAAAATGAGTACATCCCAAAATAACAGTGTCTGGTGGTTCTTTCATTCTCAGCCACGGTTTTAATATTTTTTCCAGTTCTTCCAGAGGAATGGTTTCTCCGTGCAGCTTTCGCTCTGCCAGTTCAACCAGCTCAGCAGAGCCGATAGCATGAACCTGACAATCTGTAGCGAATCTGGTGATAAGTTCTTTAGTATAGTCACGATTGACTGTTGCCCGTGTCGCCAATAGTCCAACCACACGGTTACAAGTGAGCTTCGCGGCAGGTTTGATAGCAGGAACAACACCCACAACAGGAAAAGAAAAACGCTCACGCAAAGCTGGCAGGCTGACAGTACTCGCGGTATTGCAGGCGATAACGACAATTGCTAATGGATGCCTTTTCTGGATTTCATCAACAACTTTGACAACCCGTTCAATAATGACTTCCGCTGTTTTCTCACCATAAGGGAAGGCTTCATTATCGAATGCATATATATAGTGGAGATCCGGCAGCAATTGTCGGATCTCCTGATAGACAGATAAACCACCCACACCGGAATCAAATACCAGAATGGTCGGTTGGGCGGTTTTCTTTATATCGAATGTAGTTAAATCAGAAGTTGTAACTGCCTGTGATGAAGTATTCTCGTCCTGGAGTGCGATAGCCATACGCTGTCTCATAATTTTTATCAAACAGATTAGCTATTCTAGCATGGATTGTCAGACGGTCAGTGACTGGATAAGACCCATTGATATCCCATAGACTGACTCCGCCCACACGAGTCCTCTTATAAGTATTGGTGTTTGTATCATAGCGCTGGCCTAAATATTGATAAGTCACTCCCCAATCAATATTCAGAACTTCCCAATCTAATTGGTATTTAACTTGTTGCTTAGCTCGGCGAGTCAATGGTTGGTCATTACCATCACGCGGATCAACATATTGCAATGTAAGCTGATGTTGGAATATTCCAGTATCCAGATTTCCTACCCACTCAACTCCCTTAATAGTCGTTTGTGCAATGTTGTAATAACGATTATTTTCAAAACCGATAAATTCACTAATCTCATTCCGATAAGCACTTAAACGCCAACCTAGCGTTCCGGTAAGGCCTTCTAGACCACCTTCCCATTGCTTACTTTGTTCTGGCTTAAGATTTATATTTCCCCACTTACTATAAAGCTGGCCAAGTGTTGGTGCTTTAAATGCCGTTCCATAGGAAGCAATCAGACGATAGCCATCAATGAACTCCCATCCCATTGCTGTTTGCCATGTGGTATTCCAACCATATTCAGAATGTTTATCCGAACGAACAGCACCCTCGACAATAACTGTATGAATTTTTTGCTGAGCGGTTAAATATAACCCCGTATTATCAATATTTCTTTTTGCCAGAATAGAATTTGAACCCGCAGCAACAGATTCCCTTTGCCAATCAATGCCACCACTGACTGCCCCATGACCAACACTCAGTGAATTACCCCACTGAATATTGTAATTTTTAGAATTACTTAGCCCAGAACTCTTATCATAGCGACCATATTTGGGATCAAAGTTATAATCCTTTGCATGGCTATAACTCGCAATCAATTGAGATGAATACACATCCTGATTAAATTGGATGCCTACATCATAACTACGACTGAAAAATTCACGAGTATCAGGTCTGGCATATGGATAATCCCAATCATTACCGCTATCATAATTCGAGCGGTTATTAAATCCAGAAGTGCGAACAAATCCATTGAACCGATCATTAAACTGATGATTAATCCCCAACCACAAAGCATTACTCATAAAACCGTCACGATCCGACTGAGGGTATCCACCCGTACTGCCATCAGCGACTACATCAAATCCCTTGGTATAGGTATAGCCCGCTGCAGCACTCAGTACAGTATCTTCACCCAATTTTTGCTGGGTTGAACCATTGTAATTCTGGTATCCATACGAACCGATCCCTGCATTGAGTGTCGTCCCTTGATGCTCTCGTGTTGTGATGATATTGAGTACTCCTCCAATCGCATCTGAGCCATATACAGCAGAACGTGCACCGCGAATATATTCAATTTTTTGCACTAAACTAAGCGGGATCTGGCTAAGGTCAGAAGAGCCTGTAATGCCTGCTTGATTTAACCGAATACCATCGACCAAAATCAAAACATGGCGTGAATCTGAACCTCGTATAAATAAAGAAGAACTCTGCCCTATTCCACCATATTGAGAAATATCAACTCCAGGTAAACGGCGCAATACATCAACCAAGCTATTTGACTGCCAGTTGTCTATTTCGTCACGGGTCACAATCGTTACTGGTGCCAGAACAGAAGAAACGGGCTGTTTAAAGCGGGTTGCTGTCACCACCAGCGAGTCCTGATTATCTGCGGCGGAGAAATTGCTCCAGCCAGAAAACACCACCATGAAAGTGGCGGATATAAAAGTGTGTTTTTTATTTATCATGGGAGAGAATGGAGTCTAACTATTAAAGAGCCATGCTACGATGAAGGCAGGGTAGTGTCCAGAATACCTTCCTATCAAAAAAGCCGGGTAATGAACCAGAAAACTGGACATCCTTTGTACTTTCCCTACAATGCCGCTCGGAAATTTTTCTTAATGTGATCATACGAGAACCAGATAATGCAGAATCTCTTGCCAACGGAAGATTATGAAAACCAATTGATGGAGAAAGTCCATCGTCTGAAAGAAATGATGGTTTCCTTTAGTGCGCCCGAGCCTGAAGTTTTCCGTTCCCCCGCATCTCACTACAGAATGCGTGCAGAATTCCGTATCTGGCATGAGGAAGATGACCTCTACCACATTATGTTTGATCAACAAACTAAGCAGCGTATCCGGATTGATCAGTTTCCCGTTGCCTGCCAACTCATTAATAGCATGATGCAGGCCATTATTGCGGGCGTGAAAAATAATTCAGTATTGCGCCACAAACTGTTTCAGGCTGATTATCTCGCTACTCGCAGCAACAAAATCATTGTTTCCCTCCTTTACCATAAAAAACTGGAGGATGAGTGGCGTGAACAAGCAACCGCATTACGAGATCAGCTAAAAGCAGAAGGCTTTGATGTTCAGCTTATTGGGCGTGCATCAAAAACCAAAATTATGCTTGATCATGACTATATAGATGAAGAGCTACCTGTCGCCGGTAAGACAATGATTTACCGTCAGGTTGAAAACAGCTTTACCCAGCCAAACGCCAGTATCAATATTCATATGCTGGAGTGGGCGATTAACAGCACCAAAGATGCCAAAGGCGACCTGCTTGAACTGTATTGTGGTAATGGTAACTTTTCTCTGGCATTGGCTCAGAACTTTGAACGTGTGCTGGCGACGGAAATTGCTAAACCTTCCGTTGCTGCTGCTCAGTTTAATATTGAAGCCAATCAGATTGATAACGTACAGATTATCCGTATGTCGGCAGAGGAATTCACTCAGGCAATGAATGGAGAGCGGGAGTTCAACCGTCTTCAGGGAATTGACCTGAAGAGTTATCAGTGTGAAACCATTTTTGTCGATCCGCCGCGCAGTGGCTTAGATGAAGAAACGGTCAGAATGGTACAAGGATACCCGCGTATTCTGTACATTTCCTGTAACCCGGAAACGCTCTGCCAGAATCTGGAAACATTGTCGCAAACCCACAAAGTCAGCAAGCTGGCTCTTTTTGATCAGTTCCCTTATACCCACCATATGGAGTGTGGAGTATTACTGGAAAGAATCAATTAATTCTATTGTTACTACCAACCCGTTTTTACCTTACAAACGCCATAACGGATTATTATGGCGTTTTCATAACATGTTTCTCAAACAGTCATCAGTTATGTTTTTCTGACAGAGTTGCCTGTTGTCTGCGCCCTTTTATCTTCCTGTAAAGCCAGAAGACTAATGCCGTTCCAACCACAACAGACAGGAAATTGGAGCCAATTTCTGGGTGGTTAACCCGAATAATTGCGTTATAGGCGAAAAGGCCTAAAAAGAAACAACCAACAGCCAGTTTTGGTAATCCCTCAGCCATGGGATAATTTAAATAACGCTGATGGAGACAATACAAAGATAGTGCAAGTGTGATAATCGGGAAAATTGAAAAAGGTACCAACGAATTAAAAAATGCTGAAAAAGTGCCGTGAGTTGCCAATCCAACGATAAGAGCCAGCAGCATTGTGCTTTTATCCTGGCGATATTGTTCCATCGTGTTGTTCTCCTTTCAGTCGTGTTCAAGGGGTTTTAGGGACAGAAGTCTTAGAGACAGCGGTTTTTAGGACAGTATTTTTTAAGTTAGCCGTTTTTTCTTGCTCCCGCCGATACCAGTAAAAAGCACCTTTGGAAATCATACGCAGTTGTAATACCAAACGTTCTTCGAGACGACGTCTTTTTTCTTCATCAATATCCAGCGCTTCTGCACCTGCACTGAACACAATTGTTACCATCGCTTCGGCTTGTATTTCGGTAAAATGGCGAGGCATATGACTGGCCTGTTCAAGGTAGTCTGCCAGCTCTGCAATAAAATGTTGGATTTCCCGTGCGACAGCTGCACGGAACTCAGCGGATGTACCGGAACGTTCACGCAGCAATAACCTGAATGCATTCGGGTTATTACCGATAAACTCCATAAAGGTTGAAACAGAAGTGCGAATGATACTCCCACCTTTTGCGATACGCTGGCGAGCCTGACGCATAAGCTGACGCAGCATTAAGCCGCTTTCATCCACCATCGTCAGCCCTAATTCATCCACATCACGAAAATGGCGATAAAATGAAGTCGGTGCAATCCCTGCTTCCCGGGCCACTTCCCGCAAACTCAGGCTGGTGAAACTACGTTCAGCACTCAGTTGGCTAAATGCTGCTTCAATCAGTGAACGACGGGTTTTCTCTTTCTGTTTCGCTCTGACGCCAGTTACATTATTCACAGCAATCCTGATATACATACTCGACTATACTATGCAGCAAATATATCAGATTCTGCTACATTTGCTGTGATTGTTCTCTTAAAGATATTAACCAATGTTTCCCTGTTTTATATCAACATCGGAAACAAAAACCGTACGCTAATTAGGTTATTACGCCAACCAATGTTAATATAGAGTTGTTATTTTGTGTAAAAACAGGTCTTTCCTCTATGCAATATACTCATTTTGATGCCATTGTGATTGGCTCCGGACCCGGTGGAGAAGGGGCAGCAATGGGATTGGCAAAACAAAGAAAAAACGTTGCAGTTATAGAGCGTTATAACAATATTGGCGGCGGCTGTACCCACTGGGGCACTATCCCGTCCAAAGCTCTCCGCCATGCTGTCAGTCGTATTATTGAATTTAATCAAAACCCTCTCTACAGTGACAACTCCCGCATTCTTCGCTCCTCGTTTTCAGAAATTTTACGTCATGCCGAAGTTGTCATGAATCAGCAGACTAAAATGCGGCAAGGGTTTTATGAGCGCAATCGGTGTAAGATGTTTGCCGGTGAAGCCACCTTTATCGATGAACATCATGTTAGTGTGCGTTATGCTGATGATAGTGTAGATATATTGAGTGCTGACAAAATAATTATTGCCACAGGCTCTCGCCCTTATTGCCCTCCCGATGTCGACTTCACTCATTCCCGTATTTATAACAGCGATACTATTCTGGAACTGGATCATGAACCACGTCATGTCATTATTTATGGCGCGGGTGTGATTGGTTGCGAATATGCTTCTATATTCCGGGGGTTGGGTGTGAAGGTCGATTTGATCAATACCCGTGACCATCTGCTGTCATTTCTTGATCAGGAAATGTCTGACGCGCTGTCTTATCATTTCTGGAATAGCGGTATTGTTATCCGCCATAACGAAGAATATGAAAAGATTGAAGGTCTTGAAGATGGCGTCATTATCCATCTGAAATCAGGCAAGAAAGTTAAAGCAGATTGTCTGCTGTATGCCAATGGACGAACCGGTAACACAGATAAACTCGGGATGGAAAACGTCGGGCTGGAAACTGATAGCCGTGGTTTATTGAAAGTAAATCGGGTCTACCAAACCAGCAATGAAAATATTTATGCTGTTGGTGATGTTATTGGTTATCCCAGCCTCGCTTCTGCCGCCTACAATCAGGGGCACATTGCAGCAAAAGCCATCATGACCGGAGCTGAGAATGCCGAAAAGTATCTGGTAGACGATATTCCAACGGGCATTTATACCATCCCTGAAATCAGTTCTGTGGGTAAAACTGAGCAGGAACTAACAGCGATGAAAGTTCCGTATGAAGTGGGACGAGCCCAGTTTAAACATCTGGCCAGAGCACAGATTGCAGGGATGAATGTAGGCAGCATCAAGATATTATTCCACCGCGAGACAAAACAGATCCTCGGTATTCACTGTTTTGGCGAACGTGCAGCGGAGATTATTCATATCGGTCAGGCGATTATGGAACAAAAAGGTGAAGGTAATAGTATCGAATATTTCGTTAATACAACCTTCAACTATCCGACAATGGCCGAAGCTTATCGCGTTGCTGCCCTTAATGGACTGAACCGGTTATTTTGATGTTGTTCCACTGATATCGAAATAATTCCTCATTCTGGTTCGGATCGCCTCTGCCAGTTGCTCATAGCGATTACGCAGAGGTGAGCCGGGACGATAAACCAGAATCACAGAACGTTCCGGCAAGGGATTATGACACTCAAGATAACAGATCCCATCACGCTTTTTCTCTTTTGGAACAGCCAAGTCAGGCAACAAAGTGATGCCGCTCCCTGCCGCTACCATATTACGCAATGTTTCCATACTGGTTGCCCTGAAATGCGTATCTTCTTTGGCTCCGGCCTGAAAACAGAACCCCATTGCCTGATCACGTAAGCAATGACCATCTTCCAGCATCAATAACTTTTCACCGGTCAGCTCGCTCATATTGATCTTATCCCGCTCTGCCCATTTATGTTCTTCATAGACCGCAAGCTTCATGGGTTCCTTAAAGAGAGGAATTTCAATAAATGCTTCCGTTTCTTTTATTGCAGCCAGAATCGCACAGTCCAGCTTCCCGCTATCAAGCTGGGCCAGCAGGTTTTGGGTCTGGGCTTCGTGTAGGTACATTTCCAGTTTGGGGAACAACTTATGCAGTTCAGGAATAATCAATGGCAGGAGATAAGGACCAACGGTTGGAATGAGACCGATATGTAATGGGCCGGACATACTTTCACCCTGAAGTGAAGCCATTTCCTGTAATACCTTCACTTCTCGCAATACCGTCTTGGCTTGCTCCACCAGCAACATCCCCTGTTGTGTAAACAAGACCTTGCGGCTTGTGCGTTCCAGCAGCATTACGCCCAACTCATCCTCAAGTTTGCGTATCTGCCCACTGAGCGTCGGCTGGCTGACATGACAAGAATCAGCAGCCCTGCGAAAATGCCGATACTCAGCAAGTGCCACAAGATATTCCAAATCGCGGATATTCATTCCCAACCTCATTGTTTTGGTATCAATGATAGAATTGATCAATAAATCATTATATGCATGAGAGGAGAAAACTATCAATTCGTTGTGATTTCAGTTTTTTTATACAGTTACCTGATAAAAAATGACGGAATTCATTCAAAAAATAGATAAATCGGACCACCGCAATAAGCAGGCAGCCCAATTCGTTGATCCGGAGAAGTTATGTACTCAGAGGGGTTTCAGTTAGCTGAGATGTAGCCTCTGCTTTGCCTCAGTAATAGCCAGCACTACCTGTTTCTGTGCCACACCACCTTTTGCCAGACGTTTATCCAGACAGGACTGTAACGATAAAATATCGTATACATCGATTGAAATAGTTTCACTGAACTTTTGTAATTCAGATAATGATAACTCTTCCAGCGCCTTACCTTTCTTTATTGCAGCAATCACTACTTCACCAACAATGTGATGTGCTTCACGGAATGGGACACCTTTTGCCACCAGATAATCGGCTAATTCCGTAGCATTAGCATAGCCCTGCTTTGCTGCCTCCCGGCAACGCTCACGTTTTATCTGAATGCCATCCAATACCATTGCTGCCATATGCAGGCAAACCCGCCAAGTATCTAACGCATCAAACAGCCCTTCTTTATCCTCTTGCATATCTTTGTTATAAGCGAGAGGCAGCCCTTTTAATGTCATCATCATACCTGTCAATGCACCCTGTACCCGGCCACATTTACCGCGGATAAGTTCCAGTGCGTCAGGGTTTTTCTTTTGAGGCATCAAAGAGGAACCAGACGTTACCCGATCCGATAATTCAATAAAGTCTGCTTCTCCACTGTTGAAGAAAATCAGATCTTCGGCAAAACGTGAAAGATGGATCATACTGATGCTGGCATTTGATAGCAGTTCCAGCACATGATCACGGTCTGACACGCTGTCTAAACTATTACGGGTTGCTGAGGCAAAACCAAGCCATGAAGCCAGTTGTTCCCGATCAATATCATAAGCCGTTCCCGCTAACGCACCACATCCCAACGGGCTGACATCCAACCGTTTTAAAGTATCCTGCAAACGGCTTTCATCACGGGCAAGCATTTCTGCATATGCGAGACACCAATGTGCGAAAGTCACCGGCTGCGCCCGCTGTAAATGAGTATACCCCGGCATAACGGCATCCTGATTATTCTCAGCCGTAATCACTAATGCCTGTTGTAATGCTGTCAGAGCCTGCCGGATATCCGCTATCTGATCCTTACACCACAACTTCAGGTCAGTCGCGACCTGATCATTACGGCTGCGTCCTGTATGCAGTTTTTTGCCTAAATCCCCAACTTTTGCGATCAACTGGCCTTCCACCCAACTATGAATATCTTCCGCATCGCTTTGCAAAATAGCCTCTGGGTTGGTTCTCACTTCATCCAGTAATGCATTCAACGCCAACGCCAGCTTCTGCTGCTCTTCAGATGTCAGAACACCAACTGTGACCAGCGCCTTTGACCATGCGACAGAGCCAAAAATATCCTGCTCTGCCAGACGATAATCAAAACACAGGGAATCATTAAACTGCTTAAATTGCTGATCAGCTTCCTGACTAAAGCGCCCACCCCAAAGTGCCATAATTGCATTCCTCTTCTTTTTATTAGCCGGAAATTACTTTTTGCTTTTCAGCGCACGAATGCGGGAAGAAAGCGAATGGAGGCGGATAAACCCTTCAGCATGGCTGTGATCATAGACTTCATCCTCACCAAAAGTAGCAAACTCTTCAGAGTAGAGGCTATAAGGAGATGTTTTCTGAGTGGCTGTCACCTGCCCCTTATACAGCTTCAGGATCACTTCACCACTGACATTCTCAGCCAGCATCTCTGCCGCAGCCTGAATAGACTGACGCAGCGGCACAAACCAGCGCCCATCGTAAACAACATAAGACATCTCCAGACCCAGCTGCTGACGCCATTTAAAACTGTCACGATCCAGAACTAATTGTTCAATACCGCGCAGAGCCGCCATCATGATGGTTCCTCCCGGTGTTTCATAACAGCCACGGGACTTCATTCCGACCAGACGGTTTTCCACAATATCAATCCGGCCAATACCATGTTTAGCACCCAGCTCATTCAATTCATTAAGGCATTGATATGGCGACAGTATCTTCCCATTGACTCCGACAACCTCTCCTTTCTCAACAGTGACAGAAAGATATTCAGGTTCGTCAGGAGCATCTTCCGGCGCTACAGTCCACTCCCAACAATCTTTATTCGCTGCATTCCACGTATTTTCCAATACACCACCTTCGGTGGAAATGTGCCACGCGTTTTCATCACGGCTGTAAATTTTTTCCAGTGTTGCCGTAGTAGGAATATCACGGACTTTCAGGTAATCCAACAACGCCTCGCGGGAACGCAAATCCCACTCTCGCCACGGAGCGACGACTTTCAGATGTGGAGCCAATGCCGTATAGGTACTCTCAAAACGAACCTGATCATTCCCTTTACCCGTCGCCCCATGCGCCAGTGCATCAGCACCCACTTTCAGGGCCAGTTCAACCTGCGCTTTGGCAATAATCGGGCGAGCCATTGAAGTACCGAGCAAATAACTGCCTTCGTACAATGCTCCGGTTTTCAGTACCGGATAAACATATTCTTTAATGAATTCTTCACGCAGATCGGCGATATGGCATTCTGAAGCGCCGGAACGTAATGCTTTTTGTTCTATACCATCCAAATCTTCACGGCTCTGACCAACATCGGCGACAAATGCAATAACATCACAGTTGCCATAATGTTCTTTCAGCCACGGAATGATGGCAGAAGTATCCAAACCGCCAGAATATGCCAGCACAATCTTTTTAATACTGTTTTTTACCGAAGTAGTCGTCGTTGTCATAGAGGTAGCCTTTTACTTTTATTCACCAGCAAGTTTTCATCAGAAAGGTGCCATGCTGTTAATCAGTCAAAACCGCTTTCATTCTCTGTTATGTCAGAATGGTTATGCCAGAATGCGAGTGCCAACGGATATACCATTAAATAGAGCAATCAGTTGGTCAGCATAACGCCAGCTGGCGATATCCACCGGACGCCCCAGTGTTTTTGCGGCTTCCAGTGCCGCATGGACTTTCACAACCATGCCGTCAGTAATCACACCCTGTTCAATCATCTGCTGTATTTCTTTTTCTGATACTTCAGGGAGCTTGTTGCCTTTTCCATTCAGAATGCCGCTGACATCTGACAGAAAAACTAAATCGGCATCCAGTGACTGTGCAACAGCTGTAGCAGCTTGATCTGCATTCACATTCATTAATTTGCCGTCTTCTGTAATACCAATAGAGCTAATAATGGGGATATAACCGATATCCAATAAGATTTTCAGCAAATCCGGATTACCGGGAGAAGCCATGCCCGTGTGACCAAATTCCTCGTTAAACTGAGAAACTTTCACAACACAGCCATCACCCAAACATAGACCAACCGCAGGTAAACGGTATTTTATCGCCCAGGAGAGTAAGGTTTTATTAGCTGTGCCAGCCAGTGTCCCGGTAATAATATCGATCTGATCTGCTGGCGTTACACGCAGGCCCTGTTTCTTGATAATCGGCAACTGTAATTTCTGCATCAGTTCATCAACCAAGCAACCGCCCCCATGTACAATGACTAAAGGACGTTTATGCGTTTTTCGATATAACTGCAATGTGGAAAATAATCGTACCAGCGCTTCATCACTATCTAATAACACCCCACCCAACTTGATAACTAATGGCTCCATCAGATTTATCCTCTGTCGGTATCAAATAATTTCTGAAATAAAAAAGCTCTGAATTCAAAACACATTGAATTAAAGTAACGCCTGAGTTTCTTCGAACCCGAAGCGAATATTCATACACTGCACGGCCTGCGCTGCTGCACCTTTCAGAAGATTATCCTCAGCCCCGACAATAATCAGATGCTGGCCTTGTACAGCAAAACCAATATCACAGAATGGCAACCCGACGACCCCTTTCAGGGCAGGAACACCTTTTTCATAGAGCCGAATAAGTGGTTTATCGTGATAAGCCTGTTGATAGGCATGCCTGACTTGTTCTTCTGTGATACCGGCTTTCAGCTTGCAGGTAATCGTAGCTAAGATCCCTCGCGCAAAATTGCCTAAATGGGGGATGAAAATTACATCTGTCCCTAAATGTGTAGCAATTTCCGGCTGGTGGCGATGATTGAAAACACCGTAAGGCTGCAAACTGACTTCACAGAAATTGTTATTTATCGACGCCTTACGCCCGGCCCCACTCACACCACTGACAGCATTAATAACGGGCCACTGTCCGGTATCCAGCAAACCAGCTTCCAGCAGTGGTTTCAGCGAAAGCTGTGAAACCGTAGGGTAACAACCCGGAACTGCGATCAGCTGAGCTGTTTTAATTTTCTCCGCCTGCCATTCCGCCAGCCCATATACCGCCTGCTCAAGCCAATCGATATTTTTATGCTCAAATCCGTAGTATTCTGAATAAAACAGTGTATTTTGTACGCGATAGGCACCAGATAAATCAAATACGATACAGCCTGCCTGTAGAAATTCCGGAGCAATGTCATGGCTGACTTCGTGTGCGGTAGCAAGGAAAACGATATCAATACCGCTTGCGGCTTCAGCCACATCAGTTAACGGTTGTAAAGGTAAATCAAGGGTTCCTTTATACTGTGGGTAAAGTTCTGACAAGCACTTTCCGGCATCAGAGCTTTGAGCAGAAACCATCAGACCCGCAAGATGTATATAAGGATGGCGTTGCAGACATGCTGCTAACTCCGCTCCGGTATAGCCACTGGCACCAACTATCAGCGTATTAAGCATGGGATTTATTCACCTTGTATTAACCCAATGTATTGTATTAACCCAATGTAGTAACCCGATTACACAATTGAATTTATATTCAATTAAATTGCATTAATATTGATACTATCTTGAATAAGGGCTGTCAACAGTGAATATTAAATTACCAACGTTTATTGAGTTATATCGCCAGCTTATCGCAGCACCTTCCATCAGTGCCGTGGATGAGGAGCTAGATCAAAGTAATGAATCTGTTATCTCTCTATTGGCTGACTGGCTGAAACAGATTGGTTTTGAAATTGAGGTTCAGCCTGTGCCGGAATCTCGCGGAAAATTTAATATGCTTGCAACGTTAGGGAGTGGGTCTGGAGGGTTACTCTTATGCGGTCATACAGACACTGTACCATTTGATGCCGGGCGCTGGACTCAAGATCCATTCACACTGACAGAACGTGATAGCAAATTATACGGTCTGGGAACTGCTGATATGAAAGGCTTCTTTGCCTTTATCATTGATACAATACGAGATATTGATATTAGTAAGCTGTCTCACCCACTCTATATTCTGGCAACCGCAGATGAAGAAACCTCAATGGCTGGTGCCCGATACTTTGCCGCAAACGCAACTATCCGACCTGATTTTGCCATTATTGGCGAACCGACATCACTACAGCCAATCCGCGCCCATAAAGGGCATGTTGCCCATGCTATCCGTATTGAAGGGAAATCCGGCCACTCCAGTGATCCGGCGCGGGGTGTTAACGCCATTGATTTGATGCATGAGTCCATCACACAGCTGATGAAATTACGTCATACCTTGCAGGAGCGTTACCATAATCCGGCTTTCGCTATTCCGTATCCCACCATGAATTTCGGTCATATCCACGGTGGTGATGCAGCTAACCGGATCTGTGCCTGCTGTGAGCTGCATATGGATATTCGCCCGCTACCCGGCCTGACATTACAGGATTTGAATGAAGCACTGAATGAATCACTGGAACCCGTCAAGCAACACTGGCCGGGACGCCTGAATGTGACAGAACTTCATCCTCCCGTTCCCGGTTATGAGTGTCCGACCAATCACAAGCTGGTAGGTGTTATCGAAAAACTGTTGGGAAAAAAAGCAGAAACCGTCAATTACTGTACGGAAGCACCTTTTATTCAGCAACTCTGCCCGACAATAGTTCTGGGGCCGGGTTCCATTGAGCAGGCCCATCAACCTGATGAGTATATAGAGGTATCAATGATTGAGCCGACAAGGAAACTGATTGCCCAAATTGTGGAGCATTTTTGCTTGGGTGTGAATTAATATTATCCAAGATAACTTAATACCCTCCCCAGCCTTCATGCTGGGGAATCTCACGCGCCTTATATTCCACGTCTGAAGGCCAAAATTTTACGTCACACTGGATAAACACAATAAACTGACTAATATTAATTAGTTAATGGATAACATCATGAAATAAATCACAAAATAAATGTAGTAATCACGAGCAAAATGACGGGTATATGAAAAAAAAGAAAATTTTAATCATCAGAATAGATTTTCTTGGTGATATGATATGTACAACACCTTTAATCCATACCATAAAGAAAACATTTCCAAATGCTGAGATTCATGTTTTAGCCAATAAATATAATGCTCCAGTGCTGGATAGAAATCCTGATATTTCATTTGTCCATACTTATGTTTATAGCAAAAATCGTGAACGCAACGTACATCCCGGGATATTAAATTCATTGATAAATAGGATTGCTCTTATTTTACGGCTGAGGAAAATGCAATTTGATATTGGAATAATTCCGAATGGTGGATTAAATAAAAATAGCATCCAGTTTATTCGACAATTAAATATACCCGATTGTCGCTGGCACACAAAGGAAAGTGAATTTGATGATAGAGATCCTAATCATGTCACTCATAGGCCAATAAAACATGAGATTTTATCTGGATTTGACTTGATCCCCGAAGTTGAAACACCCAAGCTCAATACATTAAAACCCTATGTTTATCCTGATCCAATTTTACGTGGGGAATGGATGAAAAATATAGGACAAGGAAATAAACCTAAAATAGGTTTGTTTATTTCTAACAAATCAGCAAACAGAAAATTGGATATAAAAAAATGGGCTGATTTAGTAAGATTGATAGGAAATAAATCTGATTTTTTTATTTTCCATGACCAAAATGAAGAAATAAAAGAACAATACTTTACTGATCTTTCAGTTCATTACCTTAAAACAGAACATGTTCAAGATATGATTGCAGCTACTAGCTGTATGGACATTATTGTTTCAGCCGATAGCGCTCCAGTGCACCTAAGTTCAGCATTACAAATACCTGTGGTCTCTTTATTTGAAAATAGGCCTGAAAAATATTTACGCTGGCATCCTATTAATGTTGAAAGTATCCTTTTAAAAGAAGGAAGTATAGTAAATGACATTGATGTGAGAAGAATATGTGATGCCGTCAATCTTTTACTGAAAAAATGTTACAGCCCCTCTCTGACTAGTGATAACTATAGTTAATTATTTATTGGTATGTTAAGTCAATTGATACTTCTTAATCGTAAAAAATAAAACAGCAACAATTTAAAGCAGCATCCGTGCCATTGCTGCTTTTGCCAACAGCTACCCTCTATACCAAGCAGCTTCCACGTAGCAGTTTGTGCAGATACCTTTCCCAACATGAATTTCTTTCCTGATCACACTGAATATTCCTCACTGGAAATAAGCCATTTCCTAATTGACTAAAAATCCCGCTTCGCTCATTCTATTTGGACATCTAAACGGATAGACATATAAACACTTAAGCATCTAAATATAATCGGAGAAAAACTCCGTTCGTTCACGAGGGTACAGGGTATGAGTTTCTTTCACGCTAATCATCAAGAGGCACTAAATCAGAATCTGGCTGAACTTGAAGGTCAAATTCGTGTTTCCTTCGAATTTTTTCCACCCCAAACGGCTGAAATGGAACAGACCCTGTGGAAGTCCATTGACCGTCTAAGCAAACTTAAGCCTAAGTTTGTTTCCGTGACTTATGGAGCTAATTCTGGTGAGCGTGATCGTACTCATAGCATCATTAAGGGCATCAAAGACAGAACAGGCCTTGAAGCTGCGCCTCATCTAACTTGTATTGATGCCAACCGTGAAGAATTGTGTAACATCGCCCACGATTACTGGAGTAGCGGGATTCGTCATATTGTGGCCTTGCGTGGCGATTTACCAAATGGCAGCAGTAAACCTGAAATGTACGGTGCTGATTTGGTTGAGCTCTTAAAAAAAGAGGCTGATTTTGATATTTCCGTGGCGGCTTATCCGGAAGTCCATCCCGAAGCAAAAAGTGCGCAATCTGACCTGATTAACCTGAAAAGAAAAATTGATGCCGGTGCCAATCGCGCTATTACTCAATTCTTTTTTGATGTGGAAAGTTATCTTCGTTTTCGTGATCGCTGTGTTTCAACAGGAATTGATGTAGAAATCGTGCCGGGTATTTTGCCTGTCTCTAACTTCCGTCAGCTACAGCGGTTTGCGACTATGACTAATGTTCGTATCCCAAGCTGGATGACCAGAATGTTTGAAGGATTAGATGATGACCCTGAAAGCCGCAGCTTAGTGGGCGCTTCAATAGCAATGGATATGGTGAAAATTCTGAGCCGTGAAGGAGTGAAAGACTTCCATTTTTATACGCTGAACCGAGCAGAATTGAGTTATGCAATCTGCCATACATTAGGGGTTCGCCCTTGTTAAATTTCATTTCCGCCGAACTCTTTAGTTCGGCGAAGACAAAACTTCCTTACTGATTACAATCAAACGGTGACGATGTAAATCTGTGTCTCTTCCCCAGCAAAACGCATCCCATTTATCAAGAAGTTCATCCATTTGGTTTTAAATCACACAGAATATGAGCAATTTCCCATCAGCACATCCTGTTATTTCTGGAAATAAACCAAAACACAAATCCAACAATAATAACCATACTAACAATATTCAGGATATACCACCCAGCCTGATCGCTCATCACCATACCCACTGACAGAGAAGCAAGCATATTGGACAGATAGGTAATAAGCGAATTCACTCCCTGTAATTTATGTTTGAATGGACTACCGATACAATAAGCAAAACCGGACAGTTTCCCATCCGGTTTCACCCTTTTTCTCATCAAGAAAACGAAATACTAGCCTGTATTGCGCATCCCTGCCGCAACACCTGCTATTGTTACCATCAGCGCCAGCTCTACGCGAGGATCAGGCTGTTCCTGCTGGCGGGAACGCTGTAATAGCTCTGCCTGTAAAACATTCAGCGGGTCTGTATAAACATTACGTAATGCGATGGATTCCGCTATCCACGGTAGATCCGCCATCAGTTGCCCATCACGTGAAACAGCCAGAACAGTCTCGATATCGGCTAAAAGTTGATTACGTAGTTTCGTACCCAGCGGCCACAGTTTTTTATCAACCAAACGTTGGTCATAATATTCCGCCAACCATAAATCAGCTTTGGCAAAAACCATCTCCAGCATAGCGATACGCGTTGTAAAAAATGGCCAGTCACGGGACATTTCCGACAAAGTATCCTGCTGATCAGCCTCTATCACATGCTGTAATGCAGCACCTGCCCCCAGCCATGCCGGAAGCATCAGGCGGTTTTGCGTCCACGCGAAAATCCACGGAATGGCGCGCAGGCTTTCTACTCCACCTGTCGGACGGCGTTTGGCAGGGCGAGAGCCTAACGGTAACTTCGCCAGTTCCTGTTCAGGAGTTGCCGAACGGAAATAAGGCACAAATTCCGGCTGCTCGCGGACGTAATCACGATACATATCACAGGAAATATCGGAAAGCGTATCCATGATCTGCTTCCATTCAGGTTTCGGCTCTGGCGGTGGCAGTAAGTTCGCCTCCAGAATGGCGCTGGCGTACATTGCCAGACTACTAATCGTCACCTGTGGCAAGCCGAACTTGAAGCGGATCATTTCTCCCTGCTCTGTTACACGCAACCCTCCTTTCAGGCTGCCCGGCGGCTGAGAAAGTAATGCCGAATGTGCCGGAGCACCACCACGTCCGATTGTTCCTCCCCGACCGTGAAACAGTGTCAGTTTGACACCTTCTTTTTCACACACTCTGATCAATGCATCCTGAGCACGATACTGTGCCCACGATGCTGCCATCACGCCCGCATCTTTTGCTGAGTCAGAATAGCCAATCATGACCATTTGTTTATCCTGAATCAGTTCACGATACCATTCGATATGGAGCAATTGCTGGATCACACTTTCCGCGTTATTCAGGTCATCAAGCGTTTCAAATAATGGTGCAACAGGTAATGACAATGAACAATCCGCAGCTTTTAGCAGTAATTTCACTGCCAGTACATCTGAAGGGACTTTCGCCATAGAAATCACATAGGCGGCAATCGCATCCGGTGGCGATTCTGCAATGACTTTACAGGTTTCCAATACTTCCTGAGTTTCTGCACTTGGCTGCCAGTGACGAGGAATTAGCGGGCGTTTCGAATTCAGTTCACGCAACAAAAAGGCCTGTTTCTCTGTTTCTGACCAGCTCGCATAATCGCCCATTTCCAGATATCGGGTCAGCTCGGCGATAGCATCAGTATGACGGGTACTTTCCTGACGAATATCAATGCGAACCAGTGACAGACCGAAACAACGGATACGACGCAAAATATCCAGCAACTGACCATCGGCGATAATTTCCATACCGCAGGCTTTCAGAGACTGGTAACAGGCATAGAGCGGCTGCCACAATTGATCGTTATGCAGCAATAAATCTGCGGGAGGAATAACCTGTTCACCTTTAAGGCGTTTTTCCAAATATGCCAGCGTATTATTTAATTGAGTACGCAACTGTTTAGCAATTTCACGATAAGGCTCGATAACCTCATCTCCTCCTGCCAGCTGGCGCAGCTCTGGCGTGCATTCCGACATCGAAAGCTCGGATACCAGAACTTGAATATCCTTCAGAAACAGGTCAGCGGCTTTCCAGCGACTAAGTAACAGCACATGGCGGGTAACTTCTGCGGTGACGTTAGGATTTCCATCCCGGTCGCCTCCCATCCAGGAAGTAAAACGGATTGGCACAGACTCTACCGGTAAGCTGTAACCGATAGATTCTTCCAATTGCTCATTGAATTCACGCAAAAACGCAGGAACACCTTCCCACAGGCTATTTTCCACTACCGCAAAACCCCATTTGGCTTCATCAATCGGGGTAGGGCGGATCTTGCGGATTTCATCAGTATGCCAGGACTGAGCAACCAACTGGCGTAAACGACGCATGATATTGTTATGCTCGTAATCAGCCAAATCATCATGATCCAGCTGTGCCAGACAGGTATTCACTTCAACCAGTTTATGGATCAGAGTGCGGCGGGCAATTTCTGTCGGATGCGCGGTCAGCACCAGTTCAATGGAAAGTTCATTGACCGCCTGAACCAAATCATCATTATTGAAGTTTTTACTTTTCAGCCGTTCAAAGAGTGCTGCTAATGCAACCGGGTTACTGGCTGCTTCACCATGCGGTGAGATGCTGTGATATTGTTCAGCAGCATTGGCCAGATTAAGAAACTGGTTAAACGCTCTGGCAACCGGCAGTAATTCATCATTAGATAAATTTTGCAGTGTCGATAACAGTTGCTGGCGATCAGCGTCATTTCCGGCACGGGATGATTTGGATAGCTTCCTTATCGTTTCAACTTTATCAAGAATATCCTTTCCCTGAGCCTCTTTGATCGTGTTTCCCAGTATCGTACCAAGCATACTGACATTACTTCGCATTGCGGAATATTGTTGATTCATGTGAGTCCTGACCTTGTGTTGCTGTATGCATGTTTACCCTTCGCCTTTCAAGCTGCCTCTTTGTTGGCTGCACTCATTCACCCCGGTCACATAGTTATCTATGCTCCCGGGGATTACTGAGAGGCTCCTGCCTCTCACCGGAGGCCAGCCTTTGGCTGAGCAAATTCGTTCCCGACGAATTTGTCATTCCCTTGCCGCCGCGATGCAACTTGAAATCCATTGGGTATATTTAATCTACTATTCATATCAGAAAACAAACAAATTGGGCGGATTTTATGAAATTTTGTTCAAAACTTTCTTTAACCTGAGTCAGACTATTGGCTTTGAAAATTCCCAACAATGAAGGAAAAACAACGAACTTTTGCTGGTAAATGGGGGCTACGTGAGCCTGCTCCAATCAAAAATAAAAGAGGGAACAGGCATAAATCAAATATTCTGATAGAACGTGCGGATTACTATAAAAGTTGCGATAAACGATTCAAATCTGACTGAATCGCACCGGCCGTGACATCACGCCCTGCGCCCGGGCCACGAATGACCAGAGGATTATCACGATACCAGCGGCTTTCTATGGCGAACACATTATCTCCTGGTAATAACGAGGCTAAAGGATGCTCTGAACGCACCGCTTCTACCCCTACTTTAGCCTTACCTTTGGCATCAAAGCGCGCCACATAACGCAGTACCATGCCCATTTCACGCGCAGCTTCCAACCGTTTCTGCATTTGCTCATTGATAGCTGAGCTGTTTTCAAAAAACTCGTCAATCGAGCCAATGCTGGCTTCTGGTGGTACAAGTGACTCTATCCGTACCTGATCCGGCTCAATCTCATAGCCAGCCTCACGAGCCAGAATCACTAGCTTACGCATCACATCCTGACCGGAAAGATCAATGCGGGGATCAGGCTCTGTTAGCCCCTGTTGCCATGCCTGTTCCACCAGATCGCTGAAAGGAACTGTACCGTCAAATTGGAGGAACAGCCACGATAGTGTGCCAGAGAAAATCCCACTGATAGACAGGATCGTATCGCCACTTTCCCGTAAGTCCCTGACAGAATAGTTAATGGGTAACCCTGCACCAACAGTTGCGTTGTATAACCAGTGACGACCAGTCTTTGCAAAAGCATCCCGGATCATGCGATAAGTATTACTGTCGGAGGCACCGGCAGCCTTATTAGCGCTAATCACATGGAAACCATAACTGGCAAAATCGATGTAGTTACCCGCCAACTCTTCACTCGCCGTCACATCAAGTACGACCAAATCATCATAAGGGTGTGCCCGCATCCACAAAAACAGTTCATCATCTGCATGAGTGGTGGCCTCATCATTGAAGAATGCTAATGCCCGGCTTGCATCAATCCCCTGATAATTCAGCAGGCTTCGGCGACTATCAACAATACCTGCCAGAATGAATTCAAAATCACTGCGCGCTGAGATATTTTTCTGTTCACGCGCAAACAGCTCCAGCCAGCGTGAACCAATATTACCTTTTCCAAACAGAACCAAACCGATCTGTTTTTCTGCCCGGAACAAACTCTGATGTAATCCCTGAATCAGATGAGATGTCTGACCCAAGCGCAGTACAGCAACCAGACTGATATCATCTTCAGCATGCCAGATAAACTCAACCGGCTGGTCTTTAAGCTGCTGATAAAAACGGTGGCTATGTAACGGGTTTTTACATACTCCTGCCCCGACCAACGCCACCAGCGAAAACCCTTCACGCAAGGAAAGTTTTCCCGGCAAAGAAGCATCCTGTAATACATCAAGGGCACTGTTAACTATTTCAGAGGTATAACAAAGCTGAATCAAATTGCAGTCAGTATGTAGCCCCGTCGCCAACGGCCTGATTTGGGTACGCTTCAGCAATGAGTCGATATCTTTATAGGTTTGTTTAAAATCGAGGGACGAAAAAAGGTGTAACTCAATCAGACAGACATCATCGTGGCTGGTTACAATCTTTGCTCCCATCCCGGATGCCAGAACCCGCTCAATACGGGTAGAACCCTGTTCAGGTTGGTAACTGCAACGTAATTGCAAATCGATATCACTGAGCGAAACAGGCTGTAATGTTCGGGTATGAAGTACAGGAGCAGCCAGACGCGCCAGTTCACTCGCTTCATCCAGACGCAATAATGGCAACAGGCATGCATCGCTGACTTTACGTGGATCAGCACTGTAAACCCCGGCTACATCACTCCAGATAGTCACTTTTTTGGCACCCGCCAATGCCCCAACCTGGGTAGCAGAATAGTCACTGCCATTGCGCCCTAATAGTACGGTTTCTCCTTTATGGTTACTGGATATGAAACCTGTCACCACCAGACGCTTATCAGAATTCTCAACTAATAACTGGCTCAATAAAGGCTGGGATAAGATAACATCGACCTGCGGCTGGGCCGCCCGTTCAGCCCGCAGGAACTGACGCGCATCCAGCCATGCGCTGGAAATACCCTGAGATTCAAGCACTGCGGCCATCAGGCGTGCGGACCATATTTCGCCATGACCAACAACTTCAGCGTAGGTAATATCACTCACCGGTTTATCCAGTAATGCACTCAGCCTTTCCAAATCAGCAACAAAATCTGCGATCAGTGTTTCGGCGGCAGCTTCTGGCAACAATCCCCGGATTAATTCCTGCTGATAACGCCGTAAGGCCTGCTGAACCTGATGCGCTGAAATACGATCATTCTGGCTCAATTTCAGCCAGTCAATCAGCTGGTTCGTCGTACTCCCCGCCGCCGATACCACCATCAAATCACCCGGCTGGCTGTAGTTCGCCATAATATCCGCAACCCGCTTATAACATTTCACGTCTGCAAGGCTGCTACCGCCAAATTTATGTAACTGGCGGCCAGATTCCGCCCCCGCTATTGCCAGTTCAACCATAATGAATGCTTACCTCGTTGCCGCTGCCTGAAATGCACTATCCAGATCAGCAATTAAATCCTGACTGTCTTCTATTCCCACCGAGATACGAAGAAGTGAATCCGTAATTCCCGCCTGTTTCCTTGCTTCTGCCGACATACCAGCATGTGTCATCGTTGCAGTATGAGAAATCAATGATTCCACACCACCCAGCGATTCGGCCAGAGTAAATAATTTTAACCCAGATAAAAAGCCACGCATTGTTTGTTCATCACCAGCAAGTTCAAAACTCAGCATCGCACCAAATCCGGCCTGCTGTTGGCGTGCTATTTCATGGCCCGGATGATCTTTCAGCCCCGGATAATAGAGTTTTTTCACCTGTGGCTGTTGTTGCAGATATTCCGCAATGGCAGCCGCATTATTTTGCTGTAGAAGTACCCGGGCTGATAATGTACGAATTCCCCGCAACAGCAAATAACTGTCAAAAGCCCCGCCTGTTACGCCGATATTATTCGCCCACCATGCCAAATCCTCGGCAATAGAGGGATCTTTAGCAACCACCGCACCAGCAATTAAATCAGAGTGCCCATTCAGGTATTTTGTACAGGAATGAATAACCAAATCTGCCCCCAAATCCAGTGGCTTCTGTAAGACGGGACTCAGAAATGTGTTATCGACTACCGTTAATGCACCGGCTTCACGAGCCAGTTCACAGATGTACCGGATATCCACGATCCGCAGCAACGGATTACTGGGTGTTTCAATCAATACCAGTTTGGGCTTTTGGGCAAGAGCCTGCTTCAATGCTGCATCATCCGACTGATCCACAAAAATAACATTGTAGGCTCCACGGCGACTTAAACTGTCAAACAGGCGATAACTCCCGCCATAGCAATCATGGGGAGCCACCAGCAGATCTCCCGGCTGTAAGAATACCGTGCATAACAAGTGAATCGCTGACATCCCACTGCTGGTCATCACAGCCCCTGCACCGCCTTCCAGTTCAGCCAGAACCTGCTGGACAACATCACGCCCCGGGTTACCGCGCCGGGAATAGTCATGCGCTCTGGGTTCATTAAATCCCGTGAAATTATACGTACTGGAAAGATAGACGGGAGGAACAACACAGCCATATTGTTCGTCAACATTGATACCACTTTGAACTGCAGCCGTTGCTTGTTTACAACCTGCTATTTGTTTAAACCCCATAGCTCTACCCATTATTGTATTTTAGGAGTGACAGAAGAATAACCTCCAGAAATATAGACGTCAATACATCTAGACATCCAAAAAGATTTGCGCTTTAATAATACAATCCGTCTATTACCCCTGTTTTGATGTCAGATGAGGGCATATTTTCTGAAATCCTTAACCGTAGCGATATAGTCGATAGGGGAAATATGCTAAAATGCGGAATTATCGACACGAACATAGTTCAGAAATAATTTCTTTTATTTCTGATTTCAATTGCTTGATTTAAAACTATTTAAGGTATCTCATGGCTGAGTGGAATGGTGAGTATGTCAGCCCTTATGCTGAACATGGCAAAAAAAGTGAACAAGTCAAAAAGATTACGGTTTCAATTCCATTAAAGGTATTGAAGATACTGACTGATGAACGCACCCGCCGTCAGGTAAATAATCTGCGTCATGCAACAAATAGCGAATTACTGTGCGAAGCATTTCTCCATGCATTCACCGGACAGCCTCTGCCTGATGACGACGATTTACGCAAAGAGCGTCATGATGAAATTCCTGAAGCAGCCAAAGAGATAATGCGTGAGTGTGGGATTGATCCCGATACTTGGGAATATTGATATCTCTTTTATCTCAAGTCGTTGTTTATAGGCTGTACTGCGACTTGAAATCAATCAGATGCAGGCAGTTAAAATTGCATTCGTTTAAAACAAAAACGCCCGGCATATAACCGGGCGTTTTTGTTGGCAGTAAGAATTACTTCTTAGCACCTGGAACGCTGAAACGTTTGTTAAAGCGATCAACACGACCACCAGTCGCAACGTCACGCTGCTTACCAGTGTAGAACGGGTGGCATGCACCACAAACGTCCAAGTTCACATCGTGACCGGTAGATTTGATTTTGATAACGTTACCGCAAGAACAGGATGCAGTAATTTCTTCGTATTTAGGGTGAATACCTTGTCTCATGGGGAAAACCTCTGTTAAGGCCGTGTCGCTATCCGGCCTTATTGCCGCCAGACACCACACGTCGTGTTGATTAAAATAAGTTCGGTAATTTTTATACCAAAGGCGGCGGATCATACAGAATATCGTTTTATTGCGCAATGAAATCTGCTGAGTTGCTATGATACTCTTTGTTTATATGTTTGCCATTAATCATCCGGAAATCACTTTATGACAGTTGTTCAGGTTGCGTTACCTGTCCCTTTGGCCCGCTCTTTTGATTACCTGTTACCCGAAGGATTACCCGTTCCTGCTCTTGGAATACGGGTGCGAGTGCCTTTTGGCAAACGCAGTGCAATTGGTGTTGTCACCGGGATCACCGACAACAGTGAATTCGCTCCAGAACAACTGAAATCAATTACTGAACTTCTTGATGAAGCTACCCTTTTCCCTGGCGATCTCTGGCAATTACTCCAATGGTCCGCCCACTATTATCACTACCCGCTCGGGGAAGTTCTTTTTCATGCTATGCCTGTTTTGCTGCGGCAGGGCAAACCAGCAGAATTTTCCCCGCTCTGGCAATGGCAAATAACAGAAACCGGCCAACAAGTGCCACCAGAACAACTTAAACGCTCAGCTAAACAACAACAGGCATTAGCCAAACTGCGCCAGCAATCCGTTTATCGCCATCAGGTTTCTGAATTAGAAATCAGCGAAAGTGCACTACAGGCACTGAAAAAAAAGGGGTTCATTGATTTGCATCCGGTACAACCGGAAGCGGAGAACTGGCGGGAACATTTTCAGATTATCGGCGAACGGCTGAAACTCAATACTGAACAGGCCACCGCAGTTGGCGCGATTCGCGCAGAAGATAAAACTTTCGCTCCCTGGTTACTTGCTGGTATCACAGGTTCAGGTAAAACCGAAGTTTATCTGAGTGTACTGGAAAATATTCTGGAGCAGGGAAAACAGGCGCTGATTCTGGTTCCTGAAATTGGTTTAACACCCCAGACTATTTGCCGATTCAGAGAACGTTTCAATGCACCTGTCGATGTTCTGCATTCGGCTTTAAATGACAGTGAAAGGTTATCCGTATGGTTAAGAGCCAGACGGGGAGAAAATGCGATTGTTATCGGCACCCGCTCCGCACTGTTTACACCTTTTGCCCACTTAGGTGTCATCATTATTGATGAAGAACATGACAGCTCCTATAAACAACAGGAAGGCTGGCGTTATCACGCCCGTGATCTGGCGGTATTCCGGGCCAAAAAAGAGAGCATTCCCATTATTCTGGGAACCGCAACCCCTGCGCTGGAAACACTGCACAATGTACAGCAGGGTAAATATCGGCAACTCACTTTGACAAAACGGGCAGGTCACGCCCAACCAGCCACTCAACACCTGCTTGATATGAAAGGCTTACCGCTGACTGTCGGGCTATCTCAGCCACTGATTAACCGCATTAGAGAACATTTAAAAGCCGATAATCAGGTTATTCTGTTCCTGAACCGGCGCGGTTATTCGCCTGCCCTGCTCTGCCATGAATGTGGCTGGATAGCAGAATGTCAGCGTTGTGATCACTATTACACCCTTCATCAGAATCATCGCCATCTGCGCTGTCATCACTGTGACAGCCAACGTCCTATCCCACGCCAATGCCCACAATGTGGGACGACAAATCTCATCCCGGTAGGGCTGGGAACGGAGCAACTTGAGGATGGTATCAGCCAACTATTTCCCGATATTCCGGTTACCCGTATCGATAGAGATACCACCAGCCGCAAAGGGGCTTTAGAGCAACAACTGGCTGACGTTCATCAGGGAGGAGCCCGCATTCTAATCGGAACCCAAATGCTGGCAAAAGGCCACCATTTCCCTGATGTCACACTCGTCGCTTTACTGGATGTGGATGGTGCCCTGTTTTCTGCCGATTTTCGTGCCGCTGAGCGCTTTGCACAACTATATACTCAGGTTTCCGGCCGGGCAGGACGCGCTGGCAAACAGGGAGAGGTCGTCCTTCAGACTCACCATCCCGACCATCCGCTTTTGCAGGTATTGCTGGAAAAAGGCTATGACGCATTTGCCCGGCAAGCAATAGAAGAACGCCAGCAGGTTCTTCTACCCCCTTTTGTCAGCCATATCATGCTGCGATCAGAAGATCACGATAATCAGCAGTCTCCTGCTTTTTTACAGCAAATGCGCCAACTACTTGAACAACACCCCCTGTATAATGACCAGCTATGGATTATGGGCCCTGTTCCTGCCTTACAGGCCAAACGCAGTGGTCGTTATCGCTGGCAATTACTGGTGCAGCATCCTTCGCGTATTTATCTCCAGAAAATGATGACTGAGGTCTATCCGGGTATTACAGCACTACCTCTGGCACGTAAGGTTAAATGGAATATTGATGTCGATCCGACTGAAGGCTAATAAAAAAACGCGGCCATAAAAATTCAAAACTAAGCAGAACCCCATGAAAAACAGTGAAACTTATTTCCTTAATTTGCGAAGCAGCTCTAAGAAATGATGCGTATCACATTTTTTATGCAAACAAAGTAACGGATTGAACTGTTAATCTGTTTAAAATGGATTTATTAATATGCCTGTAGAAAACGAATCCGCCAGCGTTTCCCCACAGAAATGGCTGGCGTTTTTTGTCGTTAATTTTTTAACTTTACGGATATACCCAATGGATTTCAAATTGCATCGCGGCGGCAAGGGAGCGAGTCCCCGGGAGCATAGATAACTATGTGACCGGGGTGAGCAAGCGCAACCAACAAAGAGGCAACTTGAAAGACGAAGGGTATAGCAATCGTTTCACTGCCAGTAGAAAGCGAGGAGCGGCTATGGAAAAAAAGAATTGTGCATTGGCGACAATGAAAGATGTAGCCAAAGTAGCGGGTGTTTCTACCGCAACTGTATCAAGAACGCTAATGAATCCTGATAAAGTTTCTGCGCACACCCGCCAAAAAGTAGAAAATGCAGTACTGGAAGTGGGTTACTATCCCCATAATCTCGCGAAAAATTTAAGACGGAATGAATCCAGAGCAATTCTGGTCATTGTTCCTAATATCTGCGACCCTTTCTTCAATGAAATTATCCGTGGTATTGAAGAGGCCGCAGCACAACATGGTTATCTGGTTCTGATTGGTGACTGTAAACACCAGCAACAGCAGGAACATGCCTTTATTAACCTGCTTATCACCAAACGCATTGATGGCATGATACTGCTCGGTTCAAACATTCCATTCGATGTTTCCAAAGAAGAACAGAAAAATATGCCTCCTATGGTGATGGCCAACGAATTTGCGCCTGAGCTGGAACTTCCCACCGTCCACATTGATAACCTGACCTCTGCCTTCAATGCCACGCACCACCTGCAAGCTCTAGGCCATAAGCGCATTGCCTGTATCACCGGCCCAGAATCAATGCCCCTGTGCCAATACCGGCTTCAGGGTTACATTCAGGCATTACGCCGTGCCGGTCTGCCTATCCGGGATGAATACATTATCAGAGGCGATTTTACTCACGAAAGTGGCGCTGAATTAGCAGAAAAACTGCTCACTCTAAGAAATCCACCCAGTGCTATTTTCTGCCATAGTGATGTCATGGCTATCGGCGCAATGTGGCAAGCTAAAAAAATGGGGTTAAAATTACCAGAAGATCTTTCCATTATTGGTTTTGATAATATCAACACAGCGCAATATAGCGACCCCCCTCTGACAACCGTGGCACAGCCATGTTATGAAATTGGGCATAACTCAATGCTTTTGCTGCTGGAACAGCTTCAGGGCCGTATGGTTTCGAAAGGTTCACGATTACTGGATGCAGAACTTCTTATTCGAGGAAGTACTTGTTCGCCTAAAAGCTAGGCAAATAAAGACATGTTCAGTAACATTAGGTATCTATTCCTTAATTTTTTTATAACTCAGCGAATTAAATACAGTGGCACAACGAGATTATGTGGGTCGCGGGCATTCTAATCCCCGCAAGAAAGGTTCTGGTAAGAAAAAAAATCAGGCTAAAGGGCTGCCTAAAACACTATTAGTCATTGCTGTAGCTCTGGTCGTCACATTTATTGGCGGGCTTTATTTCATCGTACACACTAAACATGAAAGTGAAAAAAATATACCGCCAGTTGCTCACCAGCCTAAAGGCCATAGTCTGCCACCAAAACCAGAAGAACGCTGGAGCTATATTAAGGAGCTGGAAAACCGGCCTGTGGGTCTGCCATCAATTCAGGATCCATCGTTAACAACCGGCCAGCCAAACAACCGGCCAGCGGAACTGACCCCAGAACAGCGCCAGTTACTTGAACAGATGCAGGCCGACATGCGCCAGACGCCTGTCCAATTGGCTGAAGTCCCCTATAACAGTGAGCCAGTACCCCGCTCACGTGTGATTATCAATCCACCGTCACAACAGCCGCTTTCAGAATACACACCACAGCAAAATAAGCCGTCAGTGCCACTACCGTCGCCTCAGGCTCAGGTTCCTCAATCGCAAGCACCCAATGAAACCAATAAGCCCAAGACAGAGACGAATGGCTCCCGAATAATGTTACAATGCGGTTCGTTCCGTACGATGGAACAGGCGGAATCTGTCCGTGCCAACCTTGCGCTGGCAGGTATTGAGAGTAAGATCACAACCAAGGACAGTTGGAATCGGGTGGTATTAGGGCCGTATAAAAACAGAGAAAGTGCAGAAAAAATGCACAGACGTGTGACTAATACAGGTATTCCCAGCTGTATTCTCCGCCCTGCCGGGGGTTGAAAAACCAAAAAGTTCCCCCCATCTTGATTTCTAATAACGTGCACACGCTGCTTTTGATAAACAATTGTGGCTTACAGCCAAGGTTTTGGTAAGTAAAAGTATCGTGTGTACCATCTTCTATTTTGTAACCAGGGGCTAACTCGTGACTACAATCGTAAGTGTTCGCCGTAATGGCCAGGTCGTCATCGGTGGTGATGGACAAGCAACAATGGGCCATACCGTTATGAAAGGCAATGTCCGTAAGGTACGCCGCCTTTATAATGACAAGGTTATCGCGGGTTTTGCCGGCGGTACCGCTGATGCCTTCACCCTGTTCGAGCTGTTTGAACGCAAACTGGAAATGCATCAGGGCCACCTGACCAAAGCTGCTGTTGAACTTGCAAAAGATTGGCGGACAGACAGAATGCTCCGTAAGCTGGAAGCCCTGCTTGCTGTTGCAGATGAAAATGCATCTCTGATTATTACAGGTAATGGTGACGTAATTCAGCCAGAAAATGATCTCATCGCTATTGGCTCCGGTGGCTCATATGCACAGGCAGCTGCGCGCGCAATGCTGGAAACCACTGAACTCAGTGCCCGGGAAATTGCAGAACGCGCCCTGACTATCGCTGGCGATATCTGTATCTACACCAACCAAAATCATAACTTCGAAGAACTGCCTTCAAAAGCGTAAGGATAGATAGCATGTCTGAAATGACTCCTCGCGAAATTGTCAGCGAACTTGACAACCACATTATCGGTCAGGATAAAGCAAAGCGTGCTGTTGCCATCGCTCTGCGTAACCGCTGGCGTCGTATGCAGTTGGATGAATCACTGCGTTATGAAGTGACTCCGAAAAATATTCTGATGATTGGCCCAACTGGTGTAGGTAAAACCGAAATCGCCCGTCGTCTGGCTAAACTGGCCAATGCGCCTTTTATCAAAGTTGAAGCAACAAAATTCACTGAAGTGGGTTATGTCGGTAAGGAAGTTGATTCCATCATCCGCGATCTGACTGATGCGGCAGTAAAAATGGTACGCCTGCAATCCATTGAGAAAAACCGCTATCGCGCTGAAGAACTGGCAGAAGAACGTATTCTGGATGTTCTGCTACCACCAGCGAAAAACAACTGGGGACAAGCTGAAGAGCAGCCAGAACAATCCTCTACCCGTCAGGCATTCCGCAAGAAACTGCGTGAAGGTCAGCTGGATGAGAAAGAGATCGAAATCGAAGTGGCAGCTGCCCCGGTTGGTGTTGAGATCATGGCACCTCCGGGCATGGAAGAAATGACTAATCAGTTGCAGTCCATGTTCCAGAACCTGTCTGGTCAGCGTCAAAAAAGCCGTAAGATGAAGATCAAAGACGCATTCAAGCTGCTGGTGGAAGAAGAAGCTGCGAAGCTGGTGAATCCTGAAGAGCTGAAACAGCAGGCAATTGATGCCGTTGAACAGCACGGTATCGTCTTTATTGATGAAATCGATAAAATCTGTAAGCGTGGCCAAACCTCCGGCCCGGATGTTTCCCGTGAAGGTGTCCAGCGTGACTTGCTGCCATTGGTTGAAGGCTGTACGGTTTCCACCAAACATGGCATGGTAAAAACTGACCATATTCTGTTCATTGCTTCCGGCGCATTTCAGGTTTCCAGCCCTTCCGATTTGATCCCAGAGCTACAGGGCCGTCTGCCTATCCGTGTCGAACTGGAAGCATTAACTACCGAAGATTTTGAACGCATCCTGACTGAACCAAATGCTTCACTGACAGAACAGTACAAGGCATTAATGGCAACAGAAGGCATGCACATTGAATTTACCACTGATGGTATTCGCAAAATCGCAGAAGCAGCATGGCAGGTTAATGAAACAACCGAAAATATTGGTGCCCGCCGCCTGCATACTGTTCTTGAGCGCATGATGGAAGATATCTCTTTCGACGCCAGCGAATCTCAGGGGCAATCAGTTGAAATCAACGCTGACTACGTCAAATCACACTTAGACGAACTGGTCGCTGATGAAGATCTGAGTCGATTCATCCTGTAATTGATCTGGATCCTGCTTAGTAACAGTAAAAATGGAATGGGAGGCTTGCCTCCCATTTCTCTATTCTGCTTAAATCAAAATTTATCACATATGACATATTTGATGACAATATGAACTCAACAACGACAAGTAGTCAAATGCAGGCATGGCTGGAAAGTTTGCGTCCGAAAACCCTCCCGCTGGCGATAGCAGCAATTATGACAGGTTCAGCCCTTGCTTCATGGACCGGTCATTTTAGCTGGCCTGTGGCATTACTAGCCTTCCTGACTGCCTCCCTGCTGCAAATTCTGTCTAACCTTGCTAATGATTATGGTGACGTCGCCAAAGGCAGTGATACCGAAAAGCGTATCGGCCCAATGCGGGGTATGCAGAAGGGCCTGATTACAGCCCAACAAATGAAAACCGCGTTAAAAATTACCGTGCTGCTCTCCTGTTTGTCAGGCATTGCGCTTATTGCCGCAGCCTGTCATAGCCTTGGAGATATTATTGGTTTTCTGGGATTAGGTTTACTGGCAATTATTGCAGCCATTACTTATACCGTTGGTACCAAACCTTATGGCTATATGGGGCTGGGTGACCTTTCTGTCCTGATTTTCTTTGGCTGGCTCAGTGTTCTTGGCACGTATTATTTACAAGCGCATACTTTTTCCTTAAGTACCGTTCTGCCAGCAACTGCCTGTGGTTTACTCTCCGTAGCCGTACTGAATATTAATAACCTGCGGGATATCGAAACAGACAGCCAGAATGGCAAAAATACACTGGCAGTCAGGCTCGGTGGCAAAAAAGCCCGCTATTATCATGCTGCTCTGCTTACGGGGGCAATGTTCTGCTTTATCGCCTTTACACTTCTGTACCTGAACAACAACGGGTATGGCTGGTTATTTTTACTGGCATTTCCCATGCTATTGAAACATGTACTACAGGTACTGCGCGATCCAACAGCCGAAGGTATGCGCCCTCAATTAGTACAGATGGTCAAAGTGGCACTTCTGACCAATATCCTGTTTTCGATTGGACTGATACTTAATTAAGCGAGTACATATCAATTTTATCCTCACGTTTTAAGATTGATGATTTTGCCAACGCTAGTCTTAAAAGGATATACTGTCCGTTCCTTGCATAAACCAGACGTAAATCCCATGAAATATGATACTTCCGAACTTTGTGATATCTATCAAGAAGATGTGAATGTGGTAGAACCATTATTTTCCAACTTTGGTGGGCGTACTTCATTTGGTGGTCAAATCATCACGGTGAAATGTTTTGAAGACAACGGACTGCTCTATGACTTGCTGGAAGAGCCGGGACGCGGGCGCATTTTACTGGTTGATGGTGGCGGATCGGTACGCAAGGCTCTGCTCGATGCCGAGCTGGCCCAGCTTGCTGTCAATAACGAATGGGAAGGTATCGTCATTTATGGCGCTGTGCGTCAGGTAGATTACCTTGCTGAATTTGATATTGGTATTCAGGCGATGGCAGCAATTCCTGCAGGCTCCAGCAGTGAAGGCATCGGGGACAGCGATATCAGAGTAAATTTTGGCGGAGTGACTTTCTTTTCCGGTGATTATCTTTATGCAGACAACACAGGAATGATTTTGTCAGAAGTTCCGCTGGAAATAGATGGGGATGAAGATAATGATGAAGTGTAATAAATTATAGCCCAGCCATCACTCCTGATAATGATAAAAAAGGGCGCAGTAATTATCGCCCTTTTTTTGCAAAATAATTTCTGCAAAACTATCTTTCGGTAAAGCCAGCGGATACTTTATTGCACGTCTTCCATTTTACCCAACAAGGTACGTAAGCGTTCTTGCCATGCTGATTGT
The DNA here is from genome assembly GCF_002632825.1 of Xenorhabdus stockiae. Classification (GTDB taxonomy): domain Bacteria; phylum Pseudomonadota; class Gammaproteobacteria; order Enterobacterales; family Enterobacteriaceae; genus Xenorhabdus; species Xenorhabdus stockiae. The sequence goes on along the minus strand of NZ_NJAJ01000032.1, from coordinate 14,504 downwards.
TCTTGTTTGAGCTGCTCATTTTCACGTACCAGTGAATCACGGCTGTCTGTCGCATTCTGGACATCCTGAGATAACACTGCGTTCTGTTCTTTTAATTCTTCAATTTCCATTTGCAGCAAAGTAATGGTATCAATTGCCTGCTGAACTTTAGATTCCAGCTTTTCAAAAACTTCAAATGACATTCTCGAGCCCCTCTTATAAGCAATGCCTTGATTGTATTTAGCCTGTTAACGACTGTCTAGTTTCATACTTCTAATGTGTGGCATATACCCTCCATCTTACGAGCGACCTCCCTATTTATTACGTGAGGTAACCCGAAATTTACCGGGTATGACGAGAAATATAGTGACTAATCCTAAATGAAGATAAGATCACATTTTAACGATGAATAAAACCCCAATTAAATGCGAATTCGCTCATTTTGTTGACGCAACACGCAGATTTCAATTTCGCTATTTCTCGTTTCCGCTCATTAACGATAAATTCACACCACCTTTCTCTGCGTAATCAGAACGCAGCAAGAAAGGACTAATAATTAATCTCCTCTCTGTACTTTTTATAGGATATAGAAATGGGCCAGACCACCACTCCAACATTATCAGGTCAATGTATTTCAGAGTTTCTGGGTACAGCATTGCTTGTTTTCTTCGGCTTAGGCTGTGTTGCTGCCGCACGTCTTGCAGGTGCACAACTTGGACTGTGGGAAATCAGCATTATCTGGGGCTTTGGTGTCGCCCTGGCTGTTTACCTTACTGCCGGCATTTCTGGTGCACACCTTAATCCCGCAGTAACTATTGCTCTATGCCTATTTGCCAGTTTTGACAGAAAAAAAGTACTCCCTTACATCATTGCCCAAATGCTAGGCGGTTTTGTCGCCGCAGCTCTTGTCTATATGATGTATTACAACCTTTTCCTTGATTATGAGCAAGTTCACAACATTGCTCGTGGGTCGCAAGAAAGTCTTTTCACGGCTGGCGTCTTTTCCACTTACCCTGCAACACAAATATCCGTATTCCATGCATTTATTGTTGAAGTTATCATCGCGGCTGTTTTGCTTTGCCTGATCCTGGCTCTGACAGACGACGGCAACGGTATTCCACGTGGCCCTTTGGCACCATTGATTATCGGTATTCTGATTGCCGTTATCGGTGGTTCTTTTGGTCCTCTGACCGGATTTGCTCTGAATCCCGCTCGTGATTTTGGACCTAAATTAGTTGCTTATTTTGCCGGATGGGGAAATATTGCTCTGACCGGAGGTCGGGACATCCCTTATTTCCTTGTTCCATTGGTAGCCCCTATTATTGGCGCCATACTGGGTGCATTTGGTTACCGCAAATTAATTTCCCGTCATTTACCACGTGAAAATTAGTTTTGCCTATATTTAGAGATGATAACAGATTAAAAAATAAAAAATTATTAAATAAGACCAGGTTATAGTTATGACAACAGAAAATATCACTGATAAAAAATATATCGTTGCGTTGGATCAGGGAACAACCAGCTCAAGGGCGGTGATTCTTGATCACGATGCCAATATTGTCAGTATTTCACAACGTGAATTTCCGCAAATATACCCTAAACCAGGCTGGGTAGAGCATGATCCAATGGAAATTTGGGCCAGCCAAAGCTCAACGCTGGTTGAAGTATTGGCAAAAGCCGATATTCGCTCAGACCAAATTGCCAGTATCGGGATCACGAATCAACGGGAAACAACGATTGTCTGGGAAAAAGAGACAGGTAAACCCGTTTACAATGCCATTGTATGGCAATGTCGCCGAACCGCAGATATCTGTACCCGCCTGAAGAAAAAAGAAGGTCTGGAAGAGTATATCCGTCATAACACTGGTCTGGTTATCGACCCTTACTTTTCCGGAACAAAAATAAAATGGATTCTGGATAACGTTGAGGGTGTCCGCCATCGCGCTGAAAATGGTGAACTGCTGTTTGGTACCGTTGATACCTGGCTGGTCTGGAAAATGACACAAGGTCGCGTACATGTTACCGACTATACCAACGCTTCCCGCACTATGCTGTTTAACATCCATGACCTCGACTGGGATCAGAAGATCCTTGATGAGCTGGATATTCCTCGCGTTATGCTGCCAAAAGTTGCTGCCTCCTCGGAGATTTATGGTCAGACTAATATCGGCGGTAAAGGCGGTACTCGTATTCCTATCGCAGGTATCGCAGGCGATCAGCAAGCCGCACTGTACGGTCAATTATGTGTCCATCCGGGCATGGCAAAAAATACTTATGGCACTGGCTGCTTCCTGCTGATGAATACCGGCACCGATGCAGTACGCTCCAGCCATGGTTTGCTGACCACTATAGCCTGTGGCCCACGGGGAGAAGTGAATTACGCTCTGGAAGGTGCCGTATTCGTGGGAGGAGCCTCAATCCAGTGGCTGCGTGATGAACTGAAACTCATCGCTGATGCAGCAGACTCCGAATACTTCGCCACAAAAGTACAAGACAGCAATGGCGTTTATGTTGTTCCGGCCTTTACCGGGCTTGGTGCGCCTTATTGGGACCCGTACGCCCGTGGTGCCATTTTTGGGCTGACCCGCGGAGCAAACAGCAACCACATTATCCGAGCAACGCTTGAATCAATCGCTTATCAGACCCGTGATGTACTGGATGCAATGCAGGCTGATTCCGGTGCACGTTTACAGGCGCTGCGCGTAGATGGTGGAGCGGTTGCGAATAATTTCCTGATGCAGTTCCAGTCAGACATCCTCGGCACCCGTGTAGAGCGCCCTGAAGTTCGTGAAAGTACTGCATTAGGTGCGGCATTCCTTGCTGGTCTGGCTGTCGGCTTCTGGAAGGATCTTGATGAAGTGAAAAGTAAAGCGACCATCGAAAAAGAATTCCGCCCTGGCATAGAAACCACAGAGCGTAACCACAAATACAATGGCTGGAAAAAAGCTGTTGCCCGTGCTCAGGAATGGGAAGACCGCGCTTAAAAAGCGCATATATGCGAAAGCTCTGACAGATTAGCGTCAGAGCTTTTTAGTATCCGATAATTCAATGAATATCTCAGACAGTACGTTCCTGCTGCTGGATCCTCTGAGAGATTGGCAGCCAACACAATAAAATAAGTAACGCCATACAGAACATCAGCATACCCACGCTGAATTGGCTATTTTGTGGCAGCATCGCCGATAGCCATGTAGCCACACCAGATCCTACATTCTGTAACCCACCCACCAGCGCACCTGCCGCTCCAGCCAGATAAGGGAAGGGTTCCATAGCACCCGTCGTCGCCAGCGGAAATAACATACCCGCCCCAAAAAAGAACAGCGCAGCCGGAAGCAACAACGTCCAGACATTCATAATGCCGAACCAGCCGGGCAACCACATCAATGTTCCCGCCAACAGACAGCAAATAACAGCATTCCACACCAGCTGATAAAACGTTTTGTTTTCACGCCCTGCATACCATGCTCCCAGAAATGCAGCAGGAATAGGCAGAATAAACAAAATACTGACTGTTAAACTATCCAGCCCTAAAACAGCGCCGAGCAAAACTCCACAGCTAGCTTCAAACACAGCCACTCCCGCCAGACCGCCAATCAGCATAATCAGATAAGAAACAAAAATGCCATTGGATAGCAGCTGATGGAAAGAAACCAGCATTGTGCTCTGCGTTGTCTGCTCCGGACGGGTTTCCGGGAAATGCCGGAATAAAAACAGGAGCACGCCTGAACCCAGCAACAATAAAAACCAATAACAGGCACGCCAGCCAAAATAATGGCCCACGACACCACCAATCATCGGTGCTAATAACGGGCTGACCAGTATCGCCATATTCAACAGACTATTGGCACAACGCAGCGATGCTCCGGTATATAAATCTCTTGGCACAGTACGTATCATTACGCCTGCGACTCCCGTTCCCAGTCCCTGAAATACACTGACTATCACCAATGCCAATAAACTGGAAGAAAACAGTGCACATATCGTAGCAACCAGAAAAACTGACATTCCTGCCAAAATCACGGGGCGACGGCCGACTTTATCCGACAGTGGCCCATAAAAGAGCTGTGAAAACCCATAAGCGAATAAATAGGCCGCCATAACCCGTTGGACTTCCCCCGCCGGCTTACCAAAGCTATTCGCTATATCAGCAATCACCGGAACATAAATTGTCTGAGTCATCTGCCCAACAGCGGCTAACGCAATTAACATCAGCAATAAATTGAAATGTGCTATTTTTCTCATCGCATTTACATACAATTTTATTTAAGCAAAATATACCGCCTGATTAAGGTACATTCCCTATCAATCAGATGGGTATAACGGCAACAGTGAAGCCCTCAGGTTATTAATGAACAAACCTGACTACAGACTTCACTAGATTAAATTTTCCCGAGCAATGTATATTTTTTATCGGCAGTATACAATTTTACATGAGGAAAAAATTGCAGTCACATTACTCTGCAATGTCAATAAAAGTGTACATATCCATCTTAAAATACAACGAAAATACAGTTAATTAGACTGCAACACGTAATCGATAAGCCTATTTCCCTCAATCGCGTAGAATCACCGAGTGATGAGTCACTCACTCCGTACAATTTCATTCTGTAAAATTTTATTTCGTATAATTTTCTTTCGTAATAGTGCAGAGAGGCTAAATGCAATGGCAAACTGGGTTACAGGAAAAGTCACTGACGTCACCAATTGGACAGATTCACTATTCAGTATCAAGCTACATGCACCAATAGAAAAATTTACTGCTGGCCAATTTGCAAAACTTGCTCTCGAAATTGAAGAGGAACGTATCCAGAGAGCCTATTCTTATATCAACGCTCCCAATGACAATAGTCTTGAATTTTATTTAGTCACTGTACCGAATGGAAAACTCAGCCCTCAGCTTGCCACTTTGCAGGTCGGTGATGAAGTTCTGGTGACAGAACAGGCAGCCGGTTTTTTTGTTCTTGATGAAATCCCTGATTGCCAAAACCTCTGGATGCTCTCAACCGGAACAGGTATAGGGCCTTATCTTTCCATTCTCCAGCTGGGAAATGATTTGGAGCGGTTTGAAAATATTATCTTAGTTCATGCAGTCAGATGGGAGCAGGATTTAAGTTATTTGCCTCTCATGCGGCAACTGGAAAAAACGTTTCAGGGGAAATTGTGGATCCAGACCATCGTTAGCCGGGAACAATGCCAGAATTCGCTAATGGGGAGAATTCCGGCACTGATTGAAAATGGTGAACTGGAATCAGCTATCGGCTTATCAATGCAGGCAGAAAACAGCCACGTGATGTTATGCGGAAACCCCCAGATGGTCAGAGATACCCAACAATTGCTTAAAGAACAACGTGGCATGACAAAGCACCTGCGCCGTAAGCCGGGGCATGTGACCAGTGAACAATACTGGTAGTGTTCATAAATCAACTCATTGGATATATGACCATTTAATGTTTTTGTGCAGAATTGCCGGCAGAGATGTACTCAACCATTTCTGCCGATTCACCAAAACGGTTTGCACCTTCCGTACCCCGGAATACTCCACAGTCCAGTATGATCATGACAAAAATCAGTGTCGGGATAAAACGGCCAATTCCCCACTGCCATATGGGTGCTAGCATATTCCAGTCGAGAGAGAGCAAAAACCAGGCCAATATCAGCAATAACGCCCACCCTCCGCGTTTATTGCGATCATGCAGGCGCTTCGAAAAAATCGCCGCTGTCGGATACAATATCAGTGCCGTGCATACTGCCGCAAAATTCATGGGGAGAACATTCATTCCATGCAGAGTGAGGAGAATAAAAATCAGAGCAAAACAGATACCAATTCCGATCCAGAACTCCCGTCGCCCGATGCGACCTTTGAATGAAAATCCCCATTGTTGTAATGTCATGTATTCTTTCCCAATTGTGGATACTGTTTTTCTGCCATTGACACTTTTTCCGCGACTTACATTCGGCGAGTAACAACATGAAAACAGGCATAAATAAACTTCTGCTGACAATATTAATCGCTTTTGGTATCGGTTTACCATTCTCAAGCACTGCAGGTGAGCCTTCTGTCACACCAGATCTGCGCCCACAGTTAATGTATCTCCTGCCTGATTCCCCGACTTTTGAAGACAATATCCCGGCCTTCCGGGAAAAATACAATAAAAGTCATCCTGATATTCTGCTGCACGAATATAAAGTTATTACGAGCACCGATATCTCTCTGCCTTTTATCCGTGCTGCCAGCAAGATCAACGAAAAAATCTACTCTTCCGCCGTACTGGAAAGAGGCAGTGAAAAAATTAAGAGTCTGCAAATTACATTACTGCCATCCCAACTCGCACAGGAAAAAGAGCAAAATCTGCTCCTGACGAAAAAGTATATCGCCGCCATAACCCGCCAGTTTGAGCCCACACTTTCTCTGGAACAGGCTCAGACACAAACAGAGAAACTTTTTAAGATGGCGGAAACACAACCTTTTTACAGTCTAAAAATCGGGGCGATACGCTATATCATCGTAAACAGCAGCGAAAATATAATGACCTTCGCTATTGAACCGATTAAGCTATCACTATCTGACGTACCAGCAAATGAAAATTAGTGACATAGCGCAGAGCTATTCGAGCCGATGATCTTTATACTGTCGGCCTTGCATTTATATACCCTATGGATTTCGAGTTGCATCGAGGCGGCAAGGGAGCAAATTCCCGGGAGCATAGATAACTATGTGACTGGGGTGAGCGAGCGTAGCCAACAAAGAGGCAACTTGCAAGACGACGGGTATAGAGAATGGCGTATCGCTACTCACGAGAGCACATTCATTTAGTTCGCAATTTGATTATTTTTCTGGTTGGAGGGAAAAACATGCGACATCCATTAGTTATGGGTAACTGGAAACTCAATGGCAGTACCCACATGGTTAACGACCTGATTGCAGGCCTGCGTAAAGAACTGAGCAACGTTGACGGCTGTGGCGTCGCTATTGCACCACCAACTGTTTATGTCACTCTGGCAAATAATGCACTGGCTGGTAGCCGTATCGCACTGGGTGCTCAAGATGTAGGCGTTAATCTTTCCGGTGCATATACAGGCGAAACTTCCGCAGAAATGCTGAAAGATGTGGGCGCAAAATATATCATTATCGGTCACTCCGAACGCCGTACTTACCACAAAGAAAGCGATGAGTTCATTGCGAAAAAATTCGCTATTCTGAAAGAACAAGGGCTTATCCCGGTTCTGTGTATTGGGGAAACTGAACAAGAAAATGAAGCAGGCCAGACAGAAGCCGTCTGTGCGCGCCAGATTGATGCCGTTCTGAACACACTGGGCGCAGAAGCGTTTAAAAACACCGTTATTGCTTACGAACCTGTCTGGGCTATCGGCACCGGAAAATCCGCCACTCCTGCACAAGCACAGGCTGTTCATAAATTCATTCGTGATCACATTGCTAAACAGGATACGGCTATCGCTGAGCAAGTCATTATTCAATACGGTGGCTCTGTTAACGCCAGCAACGCAGCAGAATTGTTTACTCAGCCAGACATTGATGGTGCTCTGGTTGGCGGAGCATCACTGAAAGCTGATGCATTTGCCGTTATCGTGAAGGCAGCAGCTGAAGCGAAAAAAGCCTAAGAACTTACAAAGATAATCGTCACCGCAGTGGCGATTATCCTTCTGACTTTTTTCTTACCGGTCAGTTAACGGCGAATAATCTCATCAAATACCCCACCTGTGGCAAAATGTTCTTTCTGCGCTTTTTCCCAGCCACCAAATACGTCATCAACAGTGAATAATTTCAGCTCAGGAAAGGTGGCACGGTACTTTTCGATAATCGTTTTATCACGAGGACGATAATAGTTTTTTGCGGCAATTTCCTGCCCGACCGGTGAATACAGGTATTTCAAGTATTCTGTTGCCAATTCACGTGTGCCTCGCTTATCGACAACTTTATCGACTACCGCCACAGTTGGCTCTGCCAGAATAGACATACTCGGAGTGACAATTTCAAATTGCCCTTTTCCCTGCTCTCCGTTATCTAACGTATGAATTGCCAGTAATGCTTCATTTTCCCATGCAATCAACACATCCCCAATCCCGCGCTCAACAAACGTACTCGTTGCGCCACGGGCACCGGAGTCTAAGACTTCAACATTTTTATACAGCGCCTTCACGAAGGCTTTTGCCTTAGATTGGTCCTGATTATTATGAGCCAGCGCATATCCCCAGGCAGCCAGATAATTCCAGCGTGCACCACCGGATGTTTTAGGATTTGGGGTGACAATCGCAACATCAGGTCGGACCAAATCTGACCAATCTTTGATATGTTTAGGATTACCCTTTCTTACCAGAAAAACAATAGTTGATGTGTAAGGCGCTGAATTATCGGGTAAGCGGTGAAGCCAATTTTTGGCAATCCGACCACGCTCTGCAATCGCATCCACATCATAGGCCAGAGCCAGTGTCACCACATCGGCCTGAAGACCATTGATAACTGAAGTTGCCTGTTTGCCTGAACCACCGTGTGATTGCCGGATTGTGATCCGATCTCCGGTTTTCTGCTGCCAATATTGGCTGAATGCCTGATTATATTGCTGATATAACTCACGCGTCGGGTCATAAGAAACATTCAGGAGCTGTAAATCTTTCGCCCAAGCATTTCCTCCGGTCAGAATAACCAGCAACAGCACCATCAATGGGGAATACCGGCTTATTCTCCATTTCATCCTCTTCCATTTCATAGGCGTAATCATCGGAAATGCTCTCCTCAATATTGGGTATGATTTTCATCGTAAAATTGACAGAAAGCGTTATGCCGCAGAAATAATTTTAAATTTCCACTTATTCATTATGGGAATATGACGTATGAAAAGGAGAGAGATAAAAAGAAAAACAGCCATATAAATATCATATGACTGTATCGGAAAAGCGCTCTTATGAAGGTTAGTAAAGTTTCTTCGCTGTTTCTAACCAATCTTTCTTGAAGATACGCTGCATATTCTGCACCGCATCAATAATGTCATGATGAACAAGTTTTTCGTTCTGGATACCAACACAACGGCCGCCACATCCTTCCAGCAACAGCTGAACAGAATAAGCCCCCATACGTGATGCCAGAATACGGTCATAAGCCACTGGCGCACCACCACGCTGAATATGACCTAATACCGTTGCCCGCGTTTCGTGACGTGTTTCCGCTTCAATATATTTTGCCAGCTCATCAACATCGCAGACATGCTCCGTAATCGCAACAATGGCATGACGCTTACCTTTCTGGATACCAGCTTGAATTTCAGCCAACAATTCTTCGCGATCAAACGGAATTTCACGTTCAGGCAGCACGATAAACTCACATCCACCTGCAATTGCCGCAGACAACGTCAAGTCACCGCAGTAACGTCCCATCACTTCAACAATAGAAATACGCTTGTGGGAGGTTGAGGTATCGCGCAGACGGTCAATAGCTTCAACAACCGTATCCAACGCTGTAAAATAACCGATAGTGTAATCTGTTCCCGCAACATCATTATCTATCGTACCGGGCAGGCCAATGCAGGGGAAACCCGCCTCAGTCAGTTTTTTCGCTCCCAGATAAGAACCATCACCACCAATCACCACCAGCGCATCAATTTCATTCTTACGCATGTTTTCGATAGCAATTTCACGCACTTTATCATCCCTGAACTCAGGGAAACGTGCCGAGCCTAAAAACGTGCCGCCACGGTTAATCATGTCGGAAACACTGTAGCGATCGAGCTTTTTCATCCTGTTTTCATACAGCCCCAGATAGCCATCATAAATACCATAAACCTCTAACCCTTCGGTTAAAGCGGCACGAACAACTCCACGAATAGCGGCGTTCATACCCGGTGCATCTCCACCGCTCGTTAAGACTCCGATTCTTTTAATCTTGTTGATCATGATGACCTCTGACTTATAGATGTAATATTTGCCTAATCTGCTGACTGCCCTTCCAAAAGAGAAGGTTCACGACGATTATTTCACTAAATTTTTGATTGCCAATTCATTAGCTGAATTGATTCAACCGCGCCCATGATACGGAAAAACATTCAGTCTGCATCAATCTTTTGTCTACTTTTTGACATTATTTTGATTATGAATAAATTCTTCTATCAATCCCAATTGTTTTTATGTTCATCAGGAACAACAGAGTTGGGATCCTGATGGATAATAATATCGGCACCGGGAAACCTATCACGCAATTTATTTTCAATTCCTTCGGCTAAAGCATGAGCCTGTACCAACGGTAAATTATCATCTATTTCAAGATGAAACTGAATAAACCTCGTCGGCCCCGATTGGCGGGTTCGCAGATCATGCCCGCCGGAAACACCGGGGTAATTTCTGATAATCTCTATAATCTCCTGCCGTTCCTCATCTGGCAAGGCTCGATCCAGTAAAGACTGGATCGCATCGTATCCCATTCTTAACGCGCTATAGAGAATATACACACCAATTCCCAACGCGAATAAAGCATCTGCTCGTCGGAACCCGTAGACACTCAAAACCAATGCCACCAAAATCGCGCCATTCATTAATAAATCAGATTTGTAATGCAACATATCGGCACGAATAGCCTGACTTTGAGTTTTATTAATCACCCATTTCTGAAAAATAACCAGACAGCTTGTTGAAGCAATGGCAATAATGATTACCCAAACACCCACAGCGGCATGCTCTAAAGGCTGGGGAGAAAACAAATGCTGAAAGCCGGTCAAAAACAGAAAAATCGCTGAGCCGGAAACAAACATACTTTGGGCAAGAGCAGCCAGTGACTCGGCCTTACCATGCCCGAAAGTATGTTCTTCATCCGCTGGCTGAAGGGAATAACGCACGACAAAAAAATTAGTCAGAGAAGCAGCCAGATCGACCAGAGAATCTACCAGTGCCGCCAATAAACTCACCGAGCCGGTAAACCACCAGGCAAAAATCTTCACAACTAACAATATACTGGCCAGTATTGTCGCCACCAGTGCAGCAGTACTGACCCATCGGCCATAATTAATACCCATATTCACAGCCCTCAAAGTTATTCAGGATGGTCTGTATCAGGTATAAAAATAGCGCGTTAAATGGAAAAATATAGGGGCAGAAAAGCAAAGAGAATCGATTCTGTCCAACATACCGCCGTGGCCTTCAATAATCTCACCAAAATCTTTCACGCCGCTGTCACGCTTGATCGCTGACATACACAGCCCACCGATGAACCCCATCAAGGTAATAGCCAGTGACATCCCTCCTGCTACCCACGGAGAAAATGGCGTTATCCAATACAGTGACATTCCCAACAATACCGAAGCTAAGATACCGCCGATAAACCCTTCAACCGTTTTATTCGGGCTTAATTTCGGTACAATCGGTCGCTTGCCGAATAATTTCCCGAACACATACTGCAAAACATCAGACATTTGCGCCACAATCATCAAAAACAGCAATAGCTTGATATTCTGCCCCTGATATTCCGCGATATCTAACATCAACAAAGCCGGTGCATGGCTAATGGCAAACACCGTTACCAGCATTCCCCACTGTATTTTTGCGGTACGCTCCAGAAAGTGAGTGGTATCACCGACCAAAGCAATACGGGCCGGTAAAAACAGAAAAACATAAACGGGTATAAACACCGAAAACAGCCCGTACCACTGCATTCCAACTAACACGTACTGAATCGGCAAAAAACCGAAGAAACACCAGAACAGTGCCTCATGGTCACTGCGACGAGTCGGGGTGAGAGTGATAAATTCGCGCAAGGCAAAAAAAGACATGACAGAAAACAACACAACGGACCCAATTGGCCCGATAACTACGGCCAGCACACAAACAATACACATCATCCACCAGCCACGAATACGGGCATTCAGATTATCGATGGTTGCGTTTCGTTTTTCCCCTGAATAACAGAGTGACAGAATACCGCCAATCACACTGGCAATAATCAGTACGCCAAAAATCCCGCTAAACAACAACACCAAATCATGATCTATCCCTGTCATAACACCAGCTCCTCCAATGCAGTCTGGGCACGTTGTAAAAAGACTTCCTTACTTTCATCATCCGCCAATTTATCCAGAGGCTGACCAAATGTCGCCGAACAAATAACGGGGATTAATATCCTTTTTCCTTTTGGTAAAGCACGATTTAAATTTTCCAGATAAACAGGGATAAGTTCAGCATCAGGATATTTTCGGGCCAGATGATACAGACCACTCTTGAACGGATTGATTTTCTCACCGTTCCCACGAGTTCCTTCCGGAAAAATAATCAAAGACTCCCCTTGCGCCAGAACACTTTCCAACGGTGCCAGAATTTCTTTTCTGTTACTGTTTTCCCCCTGACGCTCGATCAAGACAGCACAAAATACCTTATGAATAAGATAACGGCGAAGTTTGGTTTTATCCCAATAATCACGAGCCGCAACCGGATGCACCAAATGGCGCAACACAGGCGGAAGACCGGACCAAATGACTAATCCATCCAGATGACTGGAATGATTGGCATAATAAATCCGGCTCTTGGTCGATGGCTGGCAACCAACCCATCGCGCACGTACCCCCGTCAGGAGACGACACAGGCCCGATAACATCGCGCCTATGCTTCTCGACAGCAAACTGATTTTATAAATTTTTCCCATATAGGGTATCCCTATCCCTTTTTATATAGAGTAACAGTGATAAGATTTTTTAATTGAATAGACTAACCAGGTAAGATAATCAAGATTGGCTAAGATAACAACAGGCCTATATACACAATGGATTTCAAGATGCATCGCGGCGGCAAGAGAGTGAATCCCCGGGAGCATAGATAACTATGTGACTGGGGTGAGCGAGCGCGGCCAACAAAGAGGCAACTTGAAAGACGAAGTGTATAGCTTATAACAAGAACTGAAATACCCCCTAATTTACGGTTTACGAGACCTGCCTGACGGAATTTACATGATCGCCCTGTTATTTATTCGTGCCTCAAAGCCTAAAATAATAGAGAATATCCACTAAAATCCGTGTTTGTTCAGGTATGGTTATGTTTAAAGAAACAATCAGAAATCATTTATCTTGGAGTACGTTTTTCGTAGGGGGGTACATTTCACTCGTCTACGTTACAGGTGTTACTCGTTATAAAAACTTATTCTTTGCTTTGATAGCACTGGCTGCGCTCTACTGGATCATAAAAAACCCTAAAGGATGCCTCGCTGCGCTGAAAAATAATCTTGTGTTGGCTTTGGGAATATTCACGCTAACCACTATTTATTCTGTCATTATCTCTCCTGACCCAAAACTCAGCTTCCATGAGATAAAAACACCTTTTTTTAGAGATGTGGTACTTTCTGCCATATTGATTACTTTAGCGCTAAGTCAGACGGATAAACTGAAAATTCAGAAAATGATCATCGGCTCATTTCTGCTTGGATTACTCTTTATCACGATGAAGGAGATATACCTATTTTATCAGGACTATCAGAACGGCATTATGCCTTTCACTAACTACAATCACCGTAATATAGCCCATGGAATTGTATTCTTCTTCCCCGTATTAGTTGCCCTTTGGCATTTTCAGAAGCCCCAGAATTATATCCGCCTCGTACTGACAGTTTTGTTGATTCTATCTGTATCTTTTGTACTACTGGGAACACTGGCAAGGGGAGCTTGGCTAGCTGCTTTTGTTATGTTTTTTATGATGATATTGATGAATAAAAACTGGAAAACATTGCTTGCAAGCATCGTTATTATTTGTACAGCTTTATTTGCTATTAAACATGACTACCTAACAAAAGAAGCCACCTTAAATTATAAACTAACTCAAACCGATAGCAGTAACCGATATCACAATGGAACACAAGGTTCAGCCCTAACCTTAATTCTGGAAAATCCATTCAAAGGTTATGGCTCAGGCAATAAGATCTACGACCAGATTTATAATGATAACGTTAAAAACTATCCAAAGTGGATATACAAAGAATCCTTAGGTCCCCATAATATTTTCCTGACCGAATGGTTTGCTGCTGGGATACTAGGATTAGGGGGATTTCTGTTTTTGGTATTTGTTTACCTGAAACAATCAGGCAAACAGTGGAAGCAGGATAACGGCAGTTATAAGCAAGCCACACTGATCTTGCTCACCTCTTTCACTGGATATTTTATCGTGAGAGGAAACTTTGAAACCGTTCACCTAAACACCTTAGGTATTTATCTCGGTTTACTGATAGCCCTCTGTCAGCAAAGACTGAATAAAGTAGAGATAGAAAATTAGTAATCAAAAGCTGTTGTAGATATCAAAAGTGTCCACTTTTAGAAAATTTCAAATCATCTACAGTTGCTTAATGAAAAATTATCACTTTGATTTTAAAGGTAATTAACCTGAATTCTGGATAAGAAATTGACGAGAGGCCTGTTCCAGGAGCAAAGTTTTGGTGAAAGCCTAAAACTACTCCGGGGAGGAACAGGCCATGGACAAGTTAGTTGAAATTTTCTGCGATGTCGACGACTTTTGTCGTCTTTTCATCCCCCAGTGGGCGCAGTTTTGTC
>NZ_NJAJ01000031.1 GCF_002632825.1 Xenorhabdus stockiae | reverse complement strand
CGCATCTACCCTTGATGCCCCCCGAGAAAGGGTGAGTTTACGTTTTCTGACGTTAACTGTTTCACCGGGAATATTGGCAGTTCCTGATACTGTCGCAACGGTATCTGAGATGTTTTCCGGGCTTGTAAAGCCAACGTCAGGGGTTTCGATTTCAAAATATGATTTTTGTAAGAAATCTGACAAAATATGAGGCTCAATATTGAGTCCTAGAGGAATAAACCTGTCCATTACCTCAATATAATAGAGCCCGTCTTTCAATTCAGGAGGAAGCGATAAACTCCAATTTGGAAAATCATGCCTTTTTACAAAATCACTATATTGTATTGGTAGTTCGGAAAAATATTTACCCTCTTTCAATGGGATTTTTACGTAGATATCCTTATCATCTCTATTGCATTGAGGGGAATTTGAAGGTGAATGACTGCTTTTTTTCATGCAGATAGAATATTCTGAAGGTAAAAATATATCATCATTTGAGAGAGTATAACGTTGATCATCACCACCAAAACCAGCGAATTTTTTATTTTTTATATCAGTGGATAAGATTTTTGTTGGTGATTCAATTGTATATTCTTTATTAAAAGAAGGCATAAAATATCCGCCTTCAGATTCGAAAGAGTCATGATACCATAACTTTGGATCACTCGGGTCAACGTTATCCAGTTTTTGTATTGCATTGATATCGACAATCTGTATTGGGATTGAATCAAAATCTTCGTTTGATAAAAAAGAATTTCTTAAATGAAAATTATTTTTATCTTGATGGTTATTTTTACAACTTGCATAATAACCGTTAAAAATACAGACTAGTTTTGCATTGTTAGCATAATTTACATTATATTCTAATATTTTTCTATATATGCTTCCTTTTCTATTTTTGTTTGGCTCAACATTTAAAGTGGAATAATCTTCTGGTTTTAAACTAATGCTGACTTGATCGCTGATTTTTTTCTTTTGGGCTTTTTGAGATATAGTTATATTATAGTTGTCATCTTTTCCTAAATTTTTAAGATGAATATCAGACTTTATACTGCATGACCATAGTCCATTCTCACCTGTTTTTATCAAACTTTTATTATCTAACCCAGAGCATAACACGTCCTGTGTATAACTTTCTTTGTCGTATTTACGGTTAGATTTTAATGTCAACTCTATATCAGCATCAGGGGCGGCGTATCCACGTATGGTAAAGTTTTTGGTTAGAACTGTTGATTTATCTGATGGGTAAATAATACCAACCTCTTGTTTTAAACTTGGTATTTTTACTTTTATGGTATCACTTCCCCATGACTTATCATTTTTATTTAACTCTTCAGCTGTAATAGTAACTTCATATTCATTTTTTTCTCTAATGTCTCTAGTAAAATAGGAATCATATGGGATATCACATTTCCATATTCTTTTTACGCCTGTCTTACATTTAGTGCTTTTTTCCTTTTTGTGATCAATAGAGTAATGAAGATAGATCTCTGAATATTCATGTCCCATTCCCTCTACAGATATGCTTGTTTTCCTTTTACTTAAATTTTGACCCCAATCCAGATTATAGATCCATATTTGTTTCATGGCGTTAGAAAACCAATTTTCTAAATTTCTTTTTTCCTTAAAAGCGGTATCAAGATATTTTCCTGTAACATCTGAAGCAAAAAAGAATGGACGAACTTTATTGCTATCTTTAACTTTAAGAGTATCTTTTGTTGTGGATGCAACACCGATGATTGTATCATGCCAAATAACTGGACCACCAGAGTCTCCAGATTGTATAATTCCTGGCTTTAAATCTTCATTTTCTTTTATAAGAAGACCATGATTTTTTTTAAAATCTACAGCATTAGTGACAATATTAACATCAGCTCTATGCTGTTTTACTTCGGCATTTCTTATCTGATTTCCTGTTGTTGGATCAACTCCCAAATCACCATAGCCATAGATAGAAGCGTTATAATAATTTTTGTCTATTTTTTCATAAGCTTCATCATAGTCAAAAAAACGACGAACATGACCATAATTAGCTAAATTAATAGGCTTATCTAATTTCATTACTCCAAAATCTGCATTCCCAGAATATTCGGTAAAATTGTTATATAATGCAGTGCCAATTACTTTATTTTCATAATTTGAAATTGAATATTTTTCAATGACGTTATTGTCACCCTTGCAATGTGCTGCTGTTAAAACATAGCTTGGAGAGATCAGCGAACCACTACATGAAAAAATATTTTTTCCTGATTTATCTTGAGCACGAATATTTACGACCCAAGGTTTGCATTTACTATCTTTACTATCAATACAGCTTTCTTCTCCTCCAGCAATTGTTTCTATTTTGTGGGGATGCAATACAGTATCTGAAAATACATTTATACTGTAAGATAATAACGAGAGTATAAAAGAAACTTTAAATATAACCATAACAGCCTCCTGAATGGGGTGATTAATTATTTTTTTCAATACAAGTCATATGGTTATTACCTCCAGTACATTCCAGTGTTTTATCTTTCCTTGCTGGATAATTTTTATTATCAGATGTTTCATGGATAGTAAAAAAATATACTCCTCGTTTAGCATAATATTCATTGTCTGAACTCCAATTTCCTTTTTCATCAGGAATTATTTCTTCTGATTTTACACCATCAGAAAATATTATTATTTTAGGGTGGAGAGTTTCTTTGAATGCACTAGTTTTTTTATCATTATTAGGCAAGGAAGTTCCATAAATGTGGATAAATCCACTATCGATGATTTCATATTTTACAGAGAAATCTTTTGATTTCAGTATAGTGACTTCGTCATTGCTATTTTTAATGGGAACATCAGGTGTTCCTGTGTTTTTAGCTTTAATTTGTATAAAACCGGCAGGAGCATCACTGATTTTAGTTTGCCAGTTATTTCCAATACGAGAAAGAAGTGGGAGAGCATGTTCACCATTTGAATAGTAGTTTACGATTATATCGAGAGGTGTTTTTTCCGTTACTTTCCCACCAATTACAATCTGTTTAGGATTATCGTCTGTTGAAGTAATAAATTCATTCATAACAGGTTTTGTGATTTTTACCGGACAACGTGCTACACCATATTTAATTTCTTTTTTTTCGGAGAGATTATTTTTCTCTTTCTTATTCTGCTGGAAAATTACAGATGCTTTATAGTAATTAAAACATTTTGCGGTTAAACCTTTAATGCTCCATGTGCCGGAATTAATATCAACATCAGGTGTATATTCTTTTGTTGGCTCAGAAGTATGAGTGTAATCAGGATCATCAAAACTAGAAATTGACACTTTAATTTTTTTAGCATCATTTGGAACTTTAAAATTAACTAAACCGGATATGTCATATTTTCCATCAGGTATAATTTGAGCATCTTTCATTGACGTTATGGTTGCACCACATGGTGGTCCTTTAATAGTAATTCCTGAATTTTCAATACCCTCAATACTAATTTTTCTGGGAGTTAGTTCGCAGTTTATCCAAACTTTTGCCTGCCATTGAGTACTTTTTTCTTCTATAAGCTTAACTTTATATTTATTTTGATCAAAATTAGTGACAAGATAAGGTAACGATTCATCTTCCATAAAACCCTGTCCCATAATAGTGATATAATTATTTTGGGCTTGCTCTTGCGGATCAGAGGAAGTAATTTTTGGTGGTGTAAAAACATAATCATCCTTGATATCTATGCTGATACTATAGCCATCCTGAACTAAAATCCCATGATTTAAACAGTCATAGTCTCTTTTGCAAGTAGCGCTGATTTCAAGATTACAATAGCCTATTTTATTAACCGAACTAAGCCATGGATCAAAAATTGATTCTGAATATATTAATAATTGTAAATTACATGTTTTATATGGTTTAAATTTATGATAGGTAGTTGCAGTCCATTCCACGAATTTATTTTCACTATGGCAGCTGAATATTGTATTGTAATCTACGATGTTCTCACTATAACTTTGTCCATTTTGCAAATTTATATATTCAGCCCCATGATCTTTCATGCATTTATCATTAGTCACATGAATTTTTAACATGCCATATTTATTACTGTTTTTAAAGGTTAAATTATATTTTGATGAAAGAATGTTTATATTTTTTACTGAATTTTCACTCTCATAATTTGGAATGAAGGAATGGTTTGTTAAGCTATTTGCATAGCCTCTACTAAGACAAGGGAGTAATATGGATAGTGTTGTTATATATAAGTTTAATTTATTTATTTTCATATAAAAACCTTAAATAAAAAACATATCACCATGATGATAAGTTAAATCTATGGAGGTTTTTTATTAATATAATTTATAAAAAAATTTAATGGGATACATTGTGGAAAATTTGTAACCGGCCAATTCCATCAAAGGAAAAAGAACCCATACTTAAGTATGGTAAAGCATCTCAATAATGTCCAAGTTTGGAGTTATTTTTTATATTAGTGTGTCCTAATTGGCTTTGATCAACTATCCCACAAATGTAAATTGTGAGCGTAGCAACTACGATATTCCATCAGGATCACATGTGCGTAATTTCATTCTATCCTTTCAGCATGTAAAATTTATCAATGCATTACAGGGATATCTGGCTATAAAAACAATAGTGGGATTTTTAGATATTCAACCTTTCATTTGATGAATTGAATTACTGGAATAGTATTTGGAGAGGTATTCAATTTTTTTATTCTTTATTCAAAGAGTTGACCAATCTCAAACATAATATTCACGTTCAATGAAAGTGCCGATAACTTTGTCATGCATTTCAGATGACTTTGAATAACCAAGTGTTTTACGGTTCAGGTGCTTAATTCGGTTACGTAACGTTAAATTTTCACATTCGATACGTTGAGTAAAATATTTTTCAACCAGATGGTTGGCTGAAGGCAGTCAATTATAGGCTCGATAATCATCAGTACACCAAAAGGCCACCTTGCATTTAGATAGTTTTTTCAATAACTTTTTCTGCGTTTTCTTGTTTCGTCTACCAAAAGCATGCGCAATGATACGTTTTAGGTGAGGTTCCCAAGCATACCATAACTAACGCTGGCACTTTTTATTCCCGACGAATGACCCTATTTCGTCAACTTCACCCAGCAGTAAGGTTGTTACACACAGGGGTTGGAGTTTTTCAAAACGCGTACGACAGCATTAATGCTGATATGCAGGACTCTGGCCGTATCACGGGTGCCGGTATTGTTCATCGCAAGATCAACGCCTTGAATACATGACCGAATTTTTAATAACTCTATCTTACGTTCTATAAACGGAACAACTGGAATCGCATTTTTGTGAGTTTTCAATTTCTGTAGCTAATTTATGAGAGTGCATTTCCCTTATGGCTCATTTTCTTCTCCTGAATTTCGTGATTTCTCTTATCTAATTCTGCTAAGATATGCTCTATTTTGTCATCAAAATAAAATGGCAGTCTTCCTGTCCGCCAAAACAACGAACTACCACGTTTAAAATCAATTTCACTGACTGACTTTTTACCTTTTATCATGTAGTTAATAATAAAAGCCTGAATGTCAGTATGTATGGAATGTCTTTTCTTTCCCCAAAGACATTTAGTGATATGGAACCGAAAATTAGTAGAGCATAATGTATTTTTATTGCTTATAAAATAGAGTATTAATCCATCCGGTTTGCTCTGAGGCAATGGGGTGAGTTGATAGGAAATACCAACTTGCTGATAACGAGCAACGTTAAGTTTTAAGGATGGAGAAAATATGATCTGTCTTTCACGATCTATTATAATGAGGTCCTGAGGGATTAAAAATAAAATGTGGAGAATTAATAATATAAAAATCAGGAATTGTCCAAAATAGATAATATAATCAGAAAACTCAAAATAATATAAATTAAATATTCCATAGTCATACTCTTTATCACGAATATGATCATCATAATGCAATCGATGATAAATAAAATTCCAAATTGGAATGGAGTTGTTATCTTCTATATCAAGCCCGGCTATATATTTTTCCGGAGAAAATGAAGCTGGCAGATCATTTCTAAGATGAAAATTTTTTCCGTATTCTTGACGAAGTTTTTCGACCTCTTCCAAAATGATAGATTCTTCCCACTCTTTGTGTGAAATGAAGGTACTGATGTACCAACCACTGATGGGAATTTCAATAGCTAAATAAAGTAAAAATAAAAAAATACGAGGTAAGGCCAGTGACCTACCTATTAAAACACATTGCTTATCATTAATACTTTTGAGCATGGAAAAAGCTTTTGATTCTCGTTTACTCTTTGGTTTTGCTGGTAATTTTAGTAAGTCCTCTTCTTGTTCAATGAGTAAGGAGGGGGCTGGACGCCATGCTTCTGGAGCATGAATATTTTTTCTTGTCGCTGAAAGAGTTTCTAATGCGGCTAGAATACGAGTTATCTGCTCATCAAAGTCGGCAGGTTTTTCATCTTCATGGCATTTGCGGGGAGCTGGAGTACGTAGGATATCGCCTTCAAAAACAGGGGATTTACCATATAGAAGATAATTGACAATAAAAACATAAGGTAATATAAACCTCTTTTGTTGTTCTGAAGAGGAATTTCTTTCACGATACATATGGATTGAAAATATACGATTGGTGAGTGAGTTATTTCTATCCAAAGTGTATAGTATCAACCCCCCAGTTTCTGATGAGTGTAACTGTACTCGTAATTGAGAAAATCCAACCTGTGAATAATGGGCAGCATAAACTTTTCCTTTACGCCAACTAAAAAATAATTGGCGTTTCCTATCAATAAATAATGGTGGGGGATTTTTATAAAAACGACGAATATAAATGGGTAAAAAGATAGTCAATGATATTAATGTTCCAAATATGAGAAAATCCAACAGGATAAGGGAAATGTTATTATCTGAACCGTTATAACGATAATATATATATCTATCGAAGGTTATTTCTTTCGAATAATTAACATATCTGACAATTTCCATTTTTTTGGAATAGTGTGGTTGGAGATAAAAATCTTTTTCTCCATATTTTTGGCGAGCTAAATTAACTTGCTCCCATATTTCAGGGAGATGTTCTTTTCTTTGCTCTGTAAATAATACTACAGCAATAGTCCAAAATAGGAATAATAATATTGGCCCAAATAATGATAATGAGGAATGGAAATCTCTATCCGTCGTTTTCATCGCACATAAATCGCCATCAATGCTTTCGACACATATAGATAGGGGAATTTTTCCTAGTTTGTTACTTAGTAATGGAGTAGCAAGTAACTCTTTTTGGTGCTCAATAAAGGGTGTTGGCGTTATTTTACTCAGAGCTTTGGCTGGTATGTTGTACCACTTTACATCATTCATGATTTTCCGATCCATTTTTAACTGTTTTTATTTTCTAATTTTTAATTAATTAATATCAACCAGATGGATACATTCTGGTTGATATAAAGTAGAGGTGTCATACATGCAGTAACATAATTTATCTGACTATTTATGTATTTTCCTGACTGTTATCTCTGATATCTTGTTTGTCTAGTTCCGCCAAAATATGCTCAAGCTGTTCATTAAAATCTGCGGGCTTTTTATCCTTGAATAAGAACAAAGCAGGAAAACGTTTATAATCAGTAGCTGCAACAGCATCTTTGCCTTGTATAAGGTATTTAATAATAAAGGCGTGTGCTTCATCTTGCCGTAGTTTTGTATTGAATCCTAATATAGAATCATAAGAGAGACACATCTGGAAAGCACGACGAGCTAGTGTATTGTTTTCATCCAGTGTATACATGGCTAACCCCATCAGATGGATAATTTTCATGGGATCGGTTTGATTGGATACACCTACCTGAGAATAGCGGGCAGCATAGACTTTGCCTTTATACCAACTGAAAAACAATTGCCGTTCTCGATCAATAAATATGGGTGCTTGCAGTTTCCAGAAAAAGCATCTGTGTATTAGGTAGAAGGAAAAAACAAGTAATAAACTGAAACGTAAAAAATCTGTAATTAAAAACTTGGTGCTAGCGTGAAAATAGTTATAGCGGTAATAAAGATACTTCCAGAAAGAAATAGTTTTATCATTGCCGATAAAACGGGCATTTTCTAAATTTTCAGGAAGATCTTTTCGAAGATAAAAATCTTCACCATATTCTTCGCGAACACTATTGACAGTACGTAATATATTAATTTCACTTCTTTTTTTTAATTCTATAAGGCTTTCAATGCAATAATAAAAAGTTAATAATACGCCAATAAGAATGGGGAAAAATATGATTGTTCTCGCAAATCGCTGTGTATTCCGCAGAGTGCATTGTTTATCATCAATGCTGTTAAGAGGAGGATAACTTTGTAATGCTTCGTAGCTTTTTTTCTCCATTGGTATTTTCAGCAAGATTTCTTGCTGGTCAATGAGTAGGGTAGGTGTGGCATCATGAAGGGTCGTAGATATTTTTTTTGAATCGTTCATTTATCGGAACTCCATACCTTTAAATCCTAAAATAGGTTTTTTACTGATATCTGATTTTTCTGTTTTATGTGCTAAATAACGTAATGGAACAGCGGCATCTTCAAATGGAATATAATGCCAGAATAGTTCAGCTGTTTTAACTATGGGAATATTGGATTTTGTTCTGTTGCTGTCGGTAAAGCAGCGTATATAGGTCGTCACTGATCCAGTGCCGATTAAAAGAGTTATCACCGATAAAAGGAACACAGCGATATTGGGTGATTGACAGCTCTCCGGTATCAATCGGCAATCGTTCACTAATATCCAGTGATTCCAATACCAGAATTGATTGTTCTATATTTATTTTATCTAGATTCAGGATCAGGCGTTTTTCAAGCTGAGCACTGTTGTTCAGATATTGGAGAAAAGGCAATATTTTCTCATACTCGCCCTCTGTTGCTTTTAATGAATTCAACATATGGTTTGATAATTGAATCAAAGCCTGATGTTGGCTGTTGGCATAAATTAATGCCTGAGCGCGATAGCGTCGTTGTTTCTGTTGTTCTGAACCATGATAGCCATATGAAAACTCTGCAACCCAGATATTTTCATATCGTTGGTAGTCATTCTCTTGCCTGTGCATGATGTAATATCGTCAACTTTTTATTTAGGATAAATTATTTAGAAAATAACGTTACAAAATTAATTTGTTTAAATGGACGATAATAGCTTAATTCTATGGAAGGCTAAAACAAGAAAAATGATTTTAAATTAGTGCTTATTTTAATTTAACAAATTTAATTATAACGTATTGTTATACTTTTAGGATGGTAATTAATTAGTGATAAGTAATATTAAATCAATTATAAGTAAGTTTATTTTTTGTAAATGGGATTTCTTGATGAAATGATGTTAAAGAATTTTTTTGGGATAATCATCTTATGACTAAGGTCTAATTCCCTTAGCCATAAGATTTGTCACTGCTTATTTATGTTAGATGATTATTACTTGATAACAACATTTTCATTCAATACCAGTGATAACAACGCCTGACGAGCATAAATTCCATTACCTGCCTGCTGGAAATAATACGCGTAAGGCGTTTTATCCACATCAACAGTAATTTCATCAATACGTGGCAGAGGATGGAGTACTTTCAGATTCTCTTTGACACTCACCAAATCTGCCGCACGCAGCACAAACTGGGCTTTGATATTGGCGTATTCAGAAGGGTCAAGACGTTCTTTCTGAACGCGGGTCATATACAGAATATCCAGCTCAGGCAGCACATCTTCAAAATTGTTGTGAATGCTGTAGCTCACCTGTTTTTCATCCAGCATGTGCAGAATATAGTTGGGCATAGAAAGTGCGTCTGGCGCGATAAAGCAGAAATGGTTGCCCTCAAATTTCGCCAGTGCCTGCGTCAATGAATGGACAGTACGACCATATTTCAAGTCACCAACCATCGCGATTTTCAGGTTATCCAGCTTGCACTGAGTTTCCTGAATGGTAAACAGGTCTAGCAGCGTCTGGGTGGGATGTTGGTTTGCACCATCACCGGCGTTAATGATCGGGATATGACCGGAAAACTCAGAAGCAAGGCGGGCAGCGCCTTCCTGTGGGTGACGCATGACAATCGCGTCAGCATACTGGCTGATAATAGAAATAGTATCGGCCAGTGTTTCACCTTTTTTGCCCAATGAGGTGTTGCTGCTGTCAGCAAAGCCAACCACAGAGGCACCAAGCCGCTGGATAGCTGTTTCAAAAGAGAGACGGGTGCGCGTAGAGGCTTCGAAAAAGCAGCTGGCGATAACTTTGTGTTTCAGTAAATCAGTCTGTGGATTGGCTTTCAGGGCTGCTGCCGTCTGCAATACCAATTCAAGATCTGTGCGGCTCAAATCATTAATTGAAATGATATGCTTGCGATATAACGGGTTAGCCATGTTTACATTCCTCTTTTATGACTTTTAGCTTTGGACTGGGCAGACGAAAAAAAGCCCCTCAATTGAGGGGCTTTTTAAATGTTCGGTTAGCAATGGGGAAAACAATACGCCCAAGCTGCCAGTTGGCAGTGCTTCGTTAGATTGGCGTTTTGTAAGGCTGTATTTCATGTTTTCTCCCGGCAAATCGTCGCGCATTATACTCGCGATTGTATTCACTGCAAGATTTGTTGAGAGAATTTTTTGTTTCAAGCAGTGACTCGTAAACGAAGGTGTTGCAGACTATTATCCTCTTCATAATGAGATAAAACTATTTTTTTTCAGTCGCTTTTATAACCGTTTAAAAAATAACTTTCTGTTTAATAATACAGGCTATAATACGTTGTCTTTTATTTTTTCATTAAATAAAGAGGGTAATATATGCCGTTTTCACCACCTTTTAGAAATGAGTTTTTTGAGGGTGATCTTATATATGGTTTAACTAATGAAAGAGAGCGTTATATCAGTAATTTAGATAATTTTAAAATTGTTAAAAATAGACTCCCTAAATCAACTTCTGGACAAGAGTTTTTTAAACCGACGATGATGAATTATTATTTGATTCCAGTTGAAGAAAGAGAAATGAAGAGTTTTTTAGATAGCTTTCAGAATTCACTAAGAAATAATCGAAGAGCACCTAATGCATGGTTAAGTGAGAAAGCTAATAAATACAAAGGCTATCTTAATGTTGTTGGTTTTCATGAATATGAAGAGTATAAAGAAAGTTTATATTCTTATCTTGAAAAACATGATAAGTATCATACTGTTCTTGAAGAAGGTATAACTAATGACCATGTCACTATAGGAAGAAAATGCAAAGGAGGAATATCATGGGTCACTATGAGTGATTGTCAGCTGACTGAGGATATGCATATACATTTTATACTCGATGAGATAAATATGGCAAAAGTTGTAAATAAATCAGAAGGTTTAAATAACACAAGAAAATCTATAACTGCAAAAGAATTAAGATGGGTTTATAGGAACAGAAATAATAAAAAAGTCGCGAGTAAGATTCAATTCTGGGTGGATAAAAAGCCTGTTTTTCCTCCTTGGATTTCAAATGAAGCTCTATGGGGAGAGTATCATCAGCGGAACATACTTAATCGTGATATATCTGAAGAATTTTCTAAATTATTTAATATCAGTTAGTTTAATCCGTCAGGGATAATTTCCCGCCGCTTACGGCGGGATTGTTCATTTTTTAACTCTGCTTTTTAATGTGAAATATAATCGAAAAATTATTCAGGTGAGTTTTTCAGTTAATCTATTCTTATCATGAAACTATTTAACTATAAATACCGAAAAATCCTCGGCTAAATCAGTATTCGAAAATATTTCCCGACATTCAGCCAGTAAACGTGGGCAATCTTCTTTACCATAACGTCCGCTGATATGTGTGGCGATAAAATGTTTTACCTTGGCATCACGAGCCAGCGTTGCCGCTTGTTTGGTGGTGGAATGACCACGTTCATTGGCTTTTTCGGCAAACGCATGTTCCAGAGTGATTTCATGTACCATGACATCAACATCAGCCGCCAGCTTCAGGGCTTCTGGTGTGGGCTCGGTATCCCCGAAAATCGCTAATGATTTGCCACGAATTGGCGCTCCAAGATAATCTTTACCGGAAATTGTCCGGCCATCTTCCAATGTGACCGTATCCCCTTGTTTTAGGGTTTGCATCCACGGGCCACGGGGAATTCCATCCTGAGCCAACTTTTTGGCATCCAGCGTACCGGGTTTATCATGCTCTTCAATTCGGTAGCCATAACATTCCACACGGTGATTCAGGGCATAAGCGGTGACTTTCATTGTGCCATCATCAAACAGTAATCCGGGCTGTACTTCAATAATTTCCAGTGGATAGGTCAGAAAGGAGCTGCTTAATTGCAATGAAGTTTCCACAAACTGGCGGATCCCTTTTGGCCCGTATAGCGTTAATGGATCAGTAGAGCCGCCCATTGATCGGCTGCATAGTAAGCCGGGCAGACCAAAGATATGATCTCCATGCAAATGAGTGATAAAGATCTTCTCCAGTTTGGAGATTTTAATCGGAGAGTGAAGGATTTGATGCTGTGTTCCTTCACCGCAGTCAAACATCCACAGTGAACTGCGGATCTCCTGTAAATCGAGAATAAGGCTGGTGACATTGCGTTCTTTAGTCGGGATACCTGCGCTGGTACCCAGAAATTTTAATTCCATA
The DNA here is from genome assembly GCF_002632825.1 of Xenorhabdus stockiae. GTDB lineage: Bacteria > Pseudomonadota > Gammaproteobacteria > Enterobacterales > Enterobacteriaceae > Xenorhabdus > Xenorhabdus stockiae. The sequence continues at coordinate 41,059 of NZ_NJAJ01000031.1, read as the reverse complement.
TCGTCTTCTCCTAATCTTGCTGAATACTTTCCCAGTCTAAGCCGAATCGGGCGAGATACTTACGTAATCTATCGGCATCATTGGGTTGTTTCTTTTGTTGGCGGGAAACAGCGAAGAGCTTGCGACCGGCCTCGGATAAACTGGCAGATCCCCGGCAAACGCTGATAACGGTTTCTAATTGCTGGCGATCAAACAGATCAATTTCTGCTAAATGATCCGGCAGTAGGGAGGAACTATTTTCTCCTCGCCAGTGTTGTCTGAGGCGGATGATTTCTTCTTCTGCCAAGTGCTGATTGATGCGGCCATTTTCAGCAAACGTTGCCATACGGGCGACTGATGCACTTAATTCACGGAAATTTCCCCGCCACTTGGCCTGTTCTGAGCAGGCAAAACGCAGGTAAATCTGTCGGGCTTCTTTATCAAAACGAACCTGCGTCTGCTGCATTTGTGCATAGCGGGCTAGTTCATAGTCGATGTTTGGTTCAATATCTTCACGGCGCTGAGCCAGTCCGGGTAACTGATAAGTCCACATATTGATACGGGCATATAAATCTTCCCGGAATTTTCCCTGAACAACTCTATCCCGCAGATCCCGGTGAGTGCCGGCAATTAACTGAAAGTCACTGTAAACTTCCCGATCAGAGCCGTACGGCAGGAAGTTTTTTTCTTCAATCGCCTTCAATAACATTGCTTGTTCATCAAGGCCTAACTCGGCCACTTCATCCAGAAATAAAATACCACCATCGGCCTCGCGTAATAGGCCGGTTCGCGGCTGGATTGCCCCTGTAAATGCCCCTTTGACGTGTCCAAACAGTGTAGACATGGCATTATCACCGCGCAATGTTGCACAGTTTACTTCGACAAAACGCCCTTTAAGCAGATGGCGTGATTGGCGGAGTTGATAGATCCGGCGAGCCAGAAAGGATTTACCTGCCCCGGTTGGCCCGGTCAGCAGGATCGGTGCTGATGAGCGCAGCGCAACACGCTCAATCTGGTCTATCAGGTGGTTGAAACTGGCATTGCGCGTAGCGATGCCGGATTTCAGGAACGCCACTTGCTCCTGCTGTTCACGCAGAAAGCGGCTGGTTAGCGTGGTATAACGGCTGAGATCCAAATCGATAACAGTGTAGACTCCTTCAGGATGGCTATCGCGATCGCCATTTCTGGGTGATGTCTGGATCAGCTGGGCTGGCAGATAACGCGCTTCAGTCAGCAAAAACCAGCAAATCTGGGCAACGTGCGTGCCTGTAGTGATATGTACCAGATACTCTTCATTCTCAATATCGAAAGGATAGCGCACCGCAAAATCAAGCAGGGCAGTATAAACTTCCTCAAAATCCCACGGATCATCAATCTGAACTTCTTGCAGAACAACCCGGGTCTGTGGGGAGGTTTCTTCAATATCTTCTTTAACTCTTTGCGCCAGACTGTAGCTATCTGCCTGATAGAGTAATTCCAGCCTGTCAATTGGCAGCTCAGGCTGCTGGCATAGCCCAATAGTAGGACGCCATTTTGTCCAGCGATTCGCTTTTTTCCCACGTCTATCTAATGTTGTTCCTAAAACCCCAATAGCAACTCTGCGTTTCATCCTTGCCTCTGTTATTGATTATCTAAATTTATAAAAAACGATATAAAAAGATAAGAAAATCAAATGGCAAAAACAATCGCTGAAAATAGGGAAAAATAAAAAACTTTAATTTTCATTATGATAAGAAATATTTTTGCCTATTTTCAAAGTTGGCACTGGATTAGCAATAATAAATATCAAAGAATTAAAGGAGAACAAAAATGACGATAGCTGAAATGAAAACCAACGCTTATAACTTATTGACTCAGGAGAGCGGTGCTCCGGTAAAAATGTGGACGAATGGGGTGCCGGTTGATCCAAAAGCGATTACTCAATTACAAAATACAGCCAAGATGCCTTTTGTATTTAAGCATCTGGCAGTGATGCCGGATGTGCATGTCGGTAAAGGTTCTACCATCGGGAGTGTGATCCCGACTCGCGGCGCTATTATTCCGGCAGCAGTTGGGGTGGATATTGGCTGCGGAATGATTGCTGTGCGCACTTCATTGGTGGCGTCAGATTTACCGGATAATTTGCTGAATATCCGCCATGCTATTGAAGCTGCTGTACCGCATGGTCGTACTGTGAACCGCGGCGGGCGGGATAAAGGTTCCTGGAATAAGGTGCCGGAAGTGGTGGATCAACATTGGGCAACGTTAGCAGGTCGCTTCAAACATATCACCGATAAATACCCGAAACTGCTGAACACCAATAACCGTCAGCATTTGGGAACGCTGGGAACAGGGAACCATTTTATTGAGCTGTGCCTTGATGAGGCAGATCGCGTTTGGATAATGCTGCATAGCGGTTCCCGTGGAGTAGGAAATGCCATTGGTAATCTGTTTATTACACTGGCGCAGAAAGATATGCAGCAACATATCGCTAACCTGCCTGATCGTGATTTGGCGTATTTTGAGGAAGGAAATCGCTATTTCGATGATTATATGGAAGCGGTGGACTGGGCACAGGACTATGCGCGCCAGAATAGGGAAGTGATGATGCATCGGGTACTTGAGGCGTTATCACGCGAGATACCAAAACCGTTCACAACACAACAAGAAGCGGTGAATTGTCACCATAACTATGTACAGCGTGAGCAACACTACGGTGAAGAGATTTTGGTAACCCGTAAAGGAGCGGTATCAGCCCGTAAAGGCCAGATGGGGATCATTCCGGGTTCCATGGGGGCAAAAAGTTATATTGTCCGAGGGCTTGGAAATGAAGAAAGTTTTTGCTCATGTAGCCACGGCTCTGGGCGTGTAATGAGCCGTACTGAAGCGAAAAAACGTTTTACAGTGAACGATCAGAAACAAGCCACTGCGCATGTGGAATGCCGAAAAGATAGTGATGTCATCGACGAGATCCCGATGGCATATAAAGATATTGATGCAGTAATGGCTGCTCAGTCTTCATTGGTGGAAATCGTGCATACTTTACGTCAGGTAGTTTGTGTAAAAGGTTAGAAAGATCGCAGCAGGAAAAAGAAAATGGAAAGGGAAGCAGAAACAGTCAGCCCGGCAATGCGGGCTCGTATTAAAAGAGAACTGTATAAAATAGAGAAAAAATATGGCGTGAGGATACTGTACGCCTGTGAGTCTGGCAGTCGAGGGTGGGGCTTTGCATCACCGGACAGTGATTATGATGTGCGATTCATTTATGTTCACCCCGTGGACTGGTATCTCAAAGTGGAACCTGGGCGGGATGTGATTGAACAGCCGATAAATGATGAGCTGGATATCAGTGGCTGGGAGTTGCGCAAGGCTTTAAAACTATTGAAGCAGGCTAACCCGACTTTGGTGGAATGGCTGGATTCTCCCGTCATCTATCATGCAGATGCGGCTGCAACTAATGGGCTGAAAGCGATGGTGCCGCATTTTTTTTCGGATATTAAAGCGCGTTATCACTATCTTTCAATGGCGAAGAAAAACTTCAGGGGTTATTTGCAGGGCGAGCAGGTTCGGCTAAAAAAATACTTTTACGTATTACGTCCGTTACTGGCTGTGCGTTGGATTGAGATGGGTAAAGGTACTCCTCCCATAGATTTTGAAACGCTGGTGGCGGGTACAGTTTATGATCCTCAATTGAAAGCAGAAATTGCAGATTTACTGCGAATTAAACGAGCTGCCAATGAAGCAGAATATGGTTTGCGCAAGCCGGGAGTCCATGCATTTATTGAATCAGAACTGAATGAGACAGTAGTGCGTTGTGAGCTGAAGGATAATCGTGAACGCAATCAGGATTTACTTGATAGTTATCTGAAGCGTTGGGTAATGAAAAATAGATAAAAACGCCGATTACTGAGGGAAAACATGGATCATATCGATACTAAAATCAGCAAATTTTTAAGTTACGTATTGCGTCATCAGCCTGAATCCATTGGTCTAACACTGGATAGTGAAGGCTGGGCGGATATCAGTACGTTGATTAAATGTGCAGTGAAGCAAGGAAAGCGGCTGAATTACCCTATGATTGAGAAAATTGTCGCGACTAATGATAAAAAACGCTTTGCGATTTCGGAGGATCGGAAACGTATCAGGGCAGTACAGGGGCACTCAGCCAAACGGGTAAATATCTGTTATCAGGAAAAGATACCTCCGGCCGTTTTGTATCACGGTACAGCAACCCGTTTTCTGGATTCAATATTTAAACAAGGGCTGGTGGCGGGAAATCGTCATTATGTGCACTTATCGGCAGATGAAATGACCGCGATTAAGGTGGGTCAACGACATGGTAAAGTTGCTATTCTAAAAATTGATGTCCAGTTAATGTATGAACAGGGAATTAAATTCCATCAGGCCGAGAACGGTGTCTGGTTGACAAAGGCGGTTCCTGTCGAATATATCAGTATGAAGTAACATCATAATTAAACATGTTTATGCACACCTAACTCTGGAGATAAAAATGACAGTTTTGGATTCTCTATTGGCATTCATGATTGCTGCTACGTTATTGACATTAACCCCCGGTCTGGATACAGCTTTGGTTTTAAGAACCGCTGCGGCGGAAGGTGGGAAAAAAGCCTTTCAGGCCGCTCTTGGAATTGATGCCGGATGTTTTATATGGGGAGCGATGGTGGCATTTGGCTTGGGTGCATTGATCGCTGTATCTGAACTGGCATTCAATATTCTGAAATGGTGTGGAGCGCTGTATTTATGCTGGTTAGGTCTTCAGATGATCTTTCGCCCTAATACCGATCTTGGTGGTGTGAATACTTCTTCGGTTAAAGCGTCGAACTGGTTTATCAGGGGCATGCTGGGAAATGTACTGAACCCAAAAGTAGGTGTGTTTTATGTCTCTTTCTTGCCTCAGTTTATTCCTCAAGGGCATTCACCCATGATCTGGACATTTGGCTTAGTTGCTATTCATGCCGCACTGGGTACGATATGGTCACTGATTCTGATTTTTGCCACACGTCCGCTTTCCCATGTGTTAAAGCGTGGTAATGTCATCAAATGGATGAATCGGGCGACAGGAGGATTATTTCTGTTTTTTGCGTTTAAATTAGCATTTAGCCGGCGTTGAAACTTCGTTGAGCTTAGGTTGATATTTGTATTCTACAATATATTTATGTTCGACATATTATCCATTGTCTTTTCAGTTTACAATCTGAAAGACAATGGACGTAGCTTATTAAAGTGACTTTCCATTTTAAACAAACCTTGTGTTTTTCTGACCATTTGATGGGGTTATTCTATATTTAAATTAATTGATTATTATATTTCTCATTATCACAGTTATAGGAATGGTATAAATATAATAAATGAGGAGATAATTAAATGAATGTTACTTTTCGCACATTTGATATTAAAATATCTTCTGGAGATCCCAGAAGGACGGATAAATTTTATTATAATGGTAGACAGCAAGTCACATTGGTTATTAATATTATAAAACAAGTGGATGGTGTTGATACGCCATTAACTGAAGACGAAAAGGAGAGTGTGACGCTAGCGAGTAAAAAGCATCCCGAAACTCCTCTCAGATCTCCCTGGTTCTGTGATAAAGTAAAGAATCAGTATGATGAAGGAATTAGGGGGGAAGTAATAAATAGTAATACAATCAATGAGAATAAAAATAAGCAGGGAGATATAAATCCAGAGACTATTTATCGCTATTTTCGGGCGGAAGCAAGTGATAAAATGGAGCTTGTAGCGACAGTGACCATTAATGGAAAAATATACTCTTCCAGCACACAAGATGATAAAGTAGTAACAATATTACCCCGTGCACCGTATAAAGTAGATCATCGTGAACTTAAGTTAGAACAAAAAATAGCTTATTTAAATGAATTTGAAACCAAAAATTATATAAGTATTAGTTTTTACTCTTGGGGATTACCAGATTCATTATACATTAAAGAATATAAAGTTCTTTGTTTTAAATACGAGGCTATTCCTGAAGGTGGAATTATAGGTCGTAATTTGCCTGGTGAAGATCCTGCACGAATGAGTGTCATGTTAAAAAGGGATATTTTAGATATTCCAGTTAAGAGTTTAATAAGAACGGAAAATGTACCGGGTGGAGATACTATTTTACATTTTCCCATTAAAAATAATGAGTTCAGAGCAACTCTTGGATTTTGTGATAATCGCGTTCATCACGAAAGAAAAATAAATGCGGGCTGTATGGCCGAGATAGTGGATAATTTTGGATGCCGCCATACTTTTCTAGTGGAAACAACCAATGACTTTAGTTCATTACATTTTGTTGACTAAGCCGATATCTATTGAGACGCCGGTTGCTAAGATACTGGCGTCTATTTTAATTTCCACTTATAGACATTTCGTCTTTCAAGTTGTTTCTATCTTTATATTGGCTGCACTCACTTACCCTAGTTACCGTATTTATAAACATACGATTATCTATGCTTCTGGAGATTACTAAGAGGCTCCAGTCTTTCACCGGAGCTCAGCCTTTGGCCGGGCAAATTCGTACCTGACGAATTTGTTTCTCCCTTGCCGCCGCGACGCATTTTGAAATCCATTGTATATAGAGTTAGTTCTCAAATAGCGTGTTAAATATCAAAGTCTAATTCTTTAACCAATGTAGCCACCATGACAGCCTTAATCGTATGCATACGGTTTTCTGCCTGATCAAAAACAATGCTGTATTCTGATTCAAACACATCATTAGTCACTTCCAGACCACCAGACAAGTTGAATTCTTCCGCAAGCTGTTTACCAAGAATGGTTTCTTCATTATGAAAAGCCGGCAGGCAATGCAGGAATTTCACATCTGGATTTCCCGTTAGTTTCACGAGATCCATATTAACCTGATAAGGCGCTAATAATTCAATGCGCTCCTGCCAGACATTTTTAGGCTCACCCATTGAGACCCAGACATCGGTATAAAGGAAATCAGCAGCCTGTACGCCAGCCACGATATCTTCCGTCAGTGTGATTTTTCCACCTGTTTTCGTTGCCTGTTTTTGGCATTCACTCACTAATTGAGCATCCGGCCAGCAGGTTTTTGGTGCAACCAGATGCAAATCTAATCCCGTTAGTGCAGCCGCTTCCAGCAAGCTGTTACCCATGTTATTACGGGCATCGCCCAGATAGGCCAGTTTTATTTCAGTTAAGGGTTTTCTACTGTGTTCCTGCATCGTCAGCAAATCTGCCAGTAGCTGAGTCGGGTGGAACTCATCCGTTAGTCCATTCCAGACGGGAACACCAGCATATTCTGCCAGCGTATCGACTATTGTCTGCCCATAGCCACGGTACTGAATGCCATCATACCAACGCCCAAGTACCCTTGCTGTATCCCTGATCGACTCCTTATGCCCAATCTGGCTGCCGCTGGGACCTAAATAGGTGACATTAGCTCCTTGGTCATGTGCTGCAACTTCAAATGCACAGCGTGTGCGGGTGGAGTCTTTCTCAAAAATCAGGGCGATATTCTTTCCTGCCAGCAAGGGAATTTCTTTACCTGATTTTTTATTCGATTTCAATTTCATTGACAGAGATAAAAAAAGCTCAATTTCTTTAGGCTTGTAATCAAGTAATCTCAGGAGATGACGGTGAAAAAATGGATTCATGTGGCATTTTCTCCATAGGGAAAAATTGAATTAATATGCACTATATATCAATAAAAAATCTTATTACAAGCGCTATATACACAATGGATTTCAAGATGCGTCGCGGCGGCAAGAGAGAGAACCCCCAAGAGCATAGAAACTATGTGACTGGGGTGAACGAGCGCAGCCAACAAAGAGGCAACTGGAAAGACGAAGTGTATAGTGTGTATTGAAGATTTAAGGATAGCCAAGAGAATAGTGGCCCGGCGCTTAAGGCCTGTACTTTTGGTTTAACAGCACGGGATAGCTATATCCTTTGCAAAGAAAAGATGGGAGAATGCGGAACAGGATAGCCAACTGACAGAGGGGATTGGCATGGCAGACCCACATGCACTGGAAGAACAGCGCGAAGAAACTCGCTTGATCATCGAAGAGTTATTGGAAGATGGCAGTGATCCTGAAGCGCTTTATATCATTGAACACCACTTTTCAGCAGACGATTTTGACCGTCTGGAGAAAGCAGCAGTTGAAGCATTTAAACTTGGTTATGAAGTTACAGATGCGGAAGAGCTGGAAACAGAAGATCGCGTTATTTTGATGTGTTGTGATGTAATCAGTGAGAGCCGTCTGGAGGCTGATCTGATCATCGCACAGGTTGAGCAATTGATGGATCTGGCTGAAAAAATGGGTGTGAATTACGATGGCTGGGGAACTTATTTTGAAGACCCTAATGCTTCAGATGATGACGATGATGTAGGTGATCTTTTCCCGGAAGAAGATGAACCCAGATTACACTGAGTTTTCTATCGCATTTGCCCCACGGTTCGCGCGGGGCATATTATTATGTTTTTACAGCATCTTAACCATTCTAACCTCACAATCACTGTGCCCAGTATTGCCTAGGGGCGCATCAAGGTAACTGAAGCCCAGTTTTTCATACAGAGCGATGGCTGCTTTCAGGTTTTCTGTCGTTTCTAAATAACAGCGCGTAAAGCCCTGTTCCACACCGAACTCCAGCGATTGTTTTACGATTTGTCTGGCAACACCCTTGCCCCGTAATGCTGAAGAAAGATACATTTTTTGCAGTTCACAGGTATTACTATCGCCTCCTGACAGTGGAGCAACCCCGCCACCTCCAACGACTTTCCCCGCCATTTCAACCACCCAGTATGCACTACGTGGCTGGCTGTAAACTTCGTACAGAGTATCCAGAATTGGGTCAGCGACGGCGAAGCCTTTATCAGCTGTTAAACCGTGCTCGGCGGATACTTCACGAATAATGGCGGCAATATCTGGGTTATCTTGTTGGGTAATAGGGCGGATGATGTAGTCGGGTGTTGTATTTTTGACCATTGTTCCCTCGTTATGTATTTTGATTTTTTTGGTACTGGATGACAGCGCTTGACTAAGCGCTTTGGGTAATAGCATGAATTGAATATATCCTGAAATCAACTGTATATAAAAGTATTTAATTTTATTTTCTCAACCTATTTAAAATTTTTTATGGCAAAATAGCAGAATTAAAAATTAGACACTATAATAAAGTATTATGGTCACAAAAATATAGAACTTTACTGGTTCTTTCTGGTTTTTATTTTAGCTTAATTATTATTTTTATTTAATTGTCATAAAATTTATTTTTGTTCCCTGTGTGCATCTTTCATGTGATGCAATTACTTTAAAAATAATGAGACGCAATTCATTTTAATATCATATCAAATTTTTCGGAATGATTAATTAACATGGAAAATTTAATTTTATTTATTGTTTTTATATATTTTTAATTTTTTTCCGCATGGCGGGAGTCATTTTGCACAATAAAATTGATGGTTTAATGATGGTTATTTAAATTTTCTCCAAAGCTGAAAGTTTATGTGGAATGTATTCCAAACTCGGATGATCAGGAGAATGAACTGATAGTACTATTATGGGCTGGATGGGATATTTGGTAATGTAGGAGAAACTATAATGAATCTAATAAAGAAAATATTTATTTTAATATTCATGGTATCGTCGTTTCCGCCATTTTCTGCCATAGCAGATAATAAAACGCTATCTGATAGTGATCCCAAAAACTTTGTTGTCGGTTTATTTTTTGATGAAAATGGTGATACCTACAATCCTCTAGTAGGGTATGGCAGTGTACTACGATATACACTGTCTGATCCAAATTTATCAATACAGTATACACACCATGATGATGTTGAAAATATTCCGATTGCACCACTTATGCAACGCGCTGCAGTATATTGGAGTCGTGTGACAGCACCACATTTCACTGTTAGGGAAAGGAGAGAAGGAGAATCTGCAAATTTCATTTTGCAAACGATGCTACCTGTTATGCTAGATAGTAGTAATGCAGGCCTTTATCTTGGGAATTTGGATGCATACACTGTCTTCCCTCATTCGAGAGAATATGAAGAGGATGTGACAGACTACGGCATCACATCAGCAGGGATATTTTTCCGGCCAAGTATTCCTATAACAGATGATGTTTTCACCAACTGGGAAGACGCTATGGGGAGAGGTAGATCTTTTAGAGAGTATGCAGAGCATAATACATATGCACTGATACTTCATGAGATGGGACACGCTCTAGGATTAGCTCACCCTGATGAGATTGTTAATGGGCCAAGTTTCGTTACAGATATACACCCACGCATTTATAGAACGAATTCGTACGATGTATATTGGTTGCCCGATAGCCATGATACTCCAATAATGCTTCAACATTTAACCGATTTTTTACTCACTCTACGGCAAAGACTTGGACAAGATTTAACGCTGGATAATATTGCTGTATCTGAACAGGAAATAAATGTGATATTAAGTCAGCTTTCTTTTGATTGTCGTCCACATCGGGAGAATTTCGACATATCTTCTCGTTCACTTTCGCTTACAAAAAGTAAGTATTGTAATCATAGTACCGTTTATCCTCTGGCAAAAAGGATAGTACCAATTATTACGGCTCTGTCGCATTAATGTAGATTTAGAGTAGCTTGATCAGATTATATCCGACGCTTTGCAGAAGATAATGCAATTGAAGAATATAATCTGATCAGTTGGTTAACTAATTACTTAGAAATATCAGTGCCAAAGTATTTCTCGGAAATACGGGCGTAAGTTCCGTCATCTTTCATGCCTTGCAGTGCTTTATTAATCGCTTCGACTAATTCAGGATCACCTTTGCGCATTAAAACGGCCGATTTACTGGCATCAGTCTGCTGAGCGACAATTTTAACCGGTGCATTCGGGCGTTGGTTTTTGAAGTCAAGAAATGACAAACGATCATTCAGAGTGGCATCAGCCCGACCGGTGGCAACTAAATCAACGGACTGGTTAAAACCATCCGTGCTGACCAGTGTGGCACCATAAGATGTTGCTAATTGCCCGTAGTTGCTGGTTAAAGATTGCGCGGATCGTTTTCCTTTGAGGTCATCAAAGGATTTGATGCTGTTATTGTTATCACGGGTGATCAGAACAACCTGAGATGTTGTGTAAGGGATTGAAAAGCTGAATTTGGCTTCCCGTGCAGGAGTCACACCAACCTGATTAACAACCGCATCAAAGCGTTTAGCATCCAGCCCTGCAATTAAACCATCCCACTTTACTTCCGTAAACTCAGGTTTAACATCCATACGACGTGCAATCTCTCTGGCAATATCGACATCAAAGCCGGTTAATTTATTGCTGGCATCGTGGTAGGTAAATGGAGGGTAAGTCCCTTCTGTACCAATTTTAAATACGCCAGAGGCTTTTATGGCATCTAAATCTTTACCGGCATAGCTGGGAGCAGCGATAGCAAGAGTAACGGCACCTGCAAGCAGCAATTTTAAGAATACTTTCATGATGTTCTCCAAATGAATTTTTATAAAAATGTAGTGGCTCTCTATATTTGCCAGTCCGGTAAAGTTTCAGTCAGAGTTGAAACAAACTCGATGGTGCGCTGGTGATCCGGGCGGGTAAACATGTGTTTGGCGCTTCCCGATTCGATAATTTCCCCAAATTCCAGAAAGATAACATCATGAGCAAGGTTAGCAGCCAGACGCAGATCGTGCGTTGCCATTAACATTGTTGTCCCTTCATCTGCTAACTGTTTCAGTACAGAAACGACTTCTTTTGATAGTTCAGGGTCAAGGGCTGAAGTTGGTTCATCACATAATAATACCTTTGGCGATGGTGCCATCGCTCTGGCGATTGCAACACGCTGCTGCTGACCACCGGATAATGTGGTTGGCCACACATCCGCTTTATGCGACATTTCAACTTTTTCCAGTAGCTCCATCGCCCGTTCTCTGGCACGTTCACGAGGCCATTTCTGTACCCAAATCAGCCCCTCCATGATGTTTTCAATCACAGTGAGGTGTGGAAAAAGTTGGAAATTCTGGAATACCATGCCGGTTTGCAGACTAAAGCGCTGGATTTCCTTGTGGGAAAGCCGCTCTTTGCCGGTAAACGTGATTTTTTCTTTCCCCAGCATAAGTTGACCGGCCTGTGGAATTTCCAGCAGATTAATGCAGCGTAACAGGGTGCTTTTCCCACTGCCAGAAGGGCCAATAAGGGCGGTCAGGCTGCCTTCCTTAATCGTCAGGTTAATATTTTTCAGCACCTTTTGTCCGTCGAAACTTTTTTCAATGTTAGAGAGCTGAATCATTATTGGTTTCCTTATTATTGCTATTTTTAGCGTATTGCTGAGAGAACTTGTTTTCCATACGGGTTTGCAGTGCTGATAACAGCGAACTCAGGAGCAGATAAAGAATGGCTGCTTCGGTGTACAGGATCAGTGGCTGGTATGTCACAGCGGCAATGCGCTGTGCGGCCAGAAACATTTCCGGCACGGTAATAACAGACGCCAGTGAGGTATCTTTTACCAAAGAAATAAAGGTATTTGACAGTGGCGGAATAGAAACTCTTGCAGCTTGTGGCAGAACAATACGACGCAGGGATTGCCACCAACTCATGCCGATAGAGTGGGAAGCCTCCCATTGGCCTTTAGGCACTGAATTCAGCGCAGCCCGGATAACTTCTGATGTGTAAGCACCGACGTTCAGCGTAAAGCCAATCACGGCAGAGGTGAATGCTTCCAGTGTAATGCCGATGCTGGGCAGTGCATAAAATATCAGAAACAGTTGCACTAATAACGGTGTTCCGCGGATCAGCCAGACATAAAAACGTACAACTACAACCAATGGCTTAGGCCCGTAAAGCCTGATCAGGGCAACGATAAACCCCAGCGTAAGCCCGAGGGCAAATGTGATCAGGGTGAGGGGAATAGTGAATGTCAGGCCTGCGTAAATCATTGGCCAAAGAGAATCCAGTGCTAAGCTGAGCCAGGATGGAGTCATATATCGTTCCTATATTAACATCAAAAAGTATTTATTTTTTATAAGATTGTTTTAGTGATGATATGGCAATAAGAGAGCATCCTTATATAAAATAAAGTTATAGCTTAGAACTGGCGGATCAGTGACTAAAATACTTGTCCCAGATGCGTTGGTAAGTTCCGTCAGCGTTGATTTCAGTAATGGCTTCATCGACTGCGGCCTTTAACTCGGTATCGTTTTTGCGCAGGAGTACAGCAGTCTGTGCTGCATGGGTATCGGTTGCCACAATTTGTACCGGTGCTTCTGGGCGATGTTTTTTATAATCGAGGTAGGACAGTTTATCGTTGATGGTGGCATCTGCACGGCCCGTACTGACAAGCTCAACTTCCTGATTAAAGCCATTTGTAGCGATAATTTCTGCTCCGTGCTGACGCGCAATCTGGGCGAAGTTATTGGTTAAGGTATGAGCGGACTTTTTGTCTTTTAAATCACTAAACGTTTTAATCTTATTGTTATCGGTTCTGGTAATCAAAACAGCTTCTGAAATGACATAAGGCAAGGAGAAAATATATTTTTTCTGGCGTTCGGGGGTAATCGCAATCTGGTTCATAACTGCATCTGATCGCCTAGCATCCAGACCAGCAATCAGCCCATCCCATTTCCCTTCAATAAATTCAGGTTTTACTTTCATTCGTTTGGCAATTTCACGGCCGATTTCTACATCAAACCCAGTTAATTTTCCCGAGGCATCATGATAACTGAATGGAGCATACGCACCCTCCGTTCCGATCCTGAATATGCCAGAGGACTGGATTTTACTCAGAGTGGATTCTGCATAAGTTAAATGTGTAAAGCCCAGTTGAATCATTCCTGCTAATAATATTTTATGGATAATTTTCATTTTAACTTCCTGATAATGAGAGTTATTATCAAATATAATACATGACTGGCTTTTTAGTCCCAATGATTTATATATAATAGGAAATTATATAATGTATTTTAATTCTCATATGAAAATATTGTGAGAAAACTAATAGTTCATACCTGTTCTTGTAAACAATGTTGATTACTTCCATTTTTTAATAATAGAGAAACATTTTTTAAAAAACATATTTGTTTTTTTGTTTTTATTATCTATTTGATTTTAATTGGTTTTATTTTTGTTATTTAATGGTTTTATTAATATGGAATAAAAGTAATTAAATGTGAAAGCTGCATTAATAATAATTGTTCTCAATAACATAGCGTCAAAAACATTGAAGCATCATTTTTTTTAATGTAATGTTTTTCCATATTATGATTTTTTGTGTGAATTTATTGATATTAAAAGTTGGTGTTCAATGCAAAGTTCATTATTTAGAAAAGGAATGTTAGATTCATTACCTGTTTGCATTTCTTTTTTCCTCATTTTTGCATCCGTTGGTGCTTTGTATCAAAATAAAGGGCTTTCATTAATAGAGACAATGGTGGGTTCTGTATTCACTTTTGCTGCACCATTGCAGGTTGCGGTTGTTAATTATCTTGCTAATGGCGCATTTTTATCAGTGATAATACTAACCCTGATCATTAACTTTCGCTTCTTTCTGATGTCGATGGTTATGTCACAGTATTTTCATGGCATCTCAAAAAGCAAGGTTGTATTGTCAATGTTGGCATTCAGTGCCAGCACATACACTGTAACTCATGCTCATTTAGTTTCGGAGAAGATCCCTGAAGGAAAAGCACAGTTTAATTATTATCTGGGTGTATCTATCCCCAGTTTTGTTATCGCTGTTCTTGCAACCTTATTGGGATATGTATCTTCAGATTATCTGAATTACGATTCAATCTCTCTTTTTCTTGTGATGTTAATTCCGATTCATTTTTCATCTCTTACCGCTAAGCGTGCCGGAAAAGATTTGTCTGTTTTTGCTACGCTGGTAGGTGGGTTGTGTGCACCATTCATCAATGAATTAAATATTCAGCTTATGGATATAGCAATACCCATTATGGTTGGAATGTGTATTGCATTTTATGAATTAAAAATTAAAAAGGGAGCCTGAACATGATTATGGTCTTATTGATGGGAGCAATCAGTTACCTTCTTCGGGTTATACCATTTTTAATGGGTAACAAGAAAATTAAGAAAGATGGTTTTCTTATTACCTCTTTAGATTATTCAGTATGTTTTATCCTTGGCAGTATTATTGTAAATATTTCTCTTGGTAATATAAAAATCAGCGAATTAATTTATCATTTTGAAATTAAGTATGCTCTTGCAATTATTACGGTTATAACTGCTTATTTTATCAGTAAGCGCACTGGCTCTATATTAAAGAGCTTAATTATATCATCTGTTTTATTTACATTAATATCATGGTGGGTTAATGAAAAAAATATGTTTTTTTGATACAACATTGAGAGATGGTGAGCAGGGGATTGGGTGTTTACTCTCGAATGAAAAAAAGTTGAAATTGTTACCGCGTTTAATTGATTTAGGGGTTGATTCTATTGAGATTGGTATGGTAACAGGTGAAGATAGCGAAAAGTTTTTTTATGAGGCCGCATCATCTAATATAGATTTTAAAGACACCTATATTGCCTCTTTATGCCGATTAAGACCTGATGATATTGAAAGAACAATTTTAGCTTTAAGCAGATTTAAAAAGCCCAAATTAAACTTGCTGTGTGTTGGCTCAGAAATACATATCAGAAAAAAGTTTGATTCTACCAAAGACAGCATATTATTGATGCTGAAAGATTCTTTGGAATATATAGCTAATAGTGATTATACAGGTAAAGTTTCAGCTATTTTAGAAGATTCATCAAGAGGGAGCTTTGATCTTTTAGAAGAGAAAATTGAGTTACTGACAGCTTACCATGTTAATGATATCTGCTTTGCCGATACAACAGGTTGTGCTACACCGCTATATATCAGTAATCTGATTAGTTATTTTAAAAATAAGTTTCCGGGTATACGGTTCTCTGTTCATTGTCACAATGATTTGGGACTGGCGGTTGCTAATTCAATCAGTGCAATTGATGCCGGAGCAGATGAAGTACAGGTGACACTGGGTGGAGTCGGTGAGCGTTGTGGTAATGCGTCGTTTGAAGAAATAATGGCAATTTTGTCATATAGAAGTGAATATAAAAATAGGTTTAAAGCAGATATTGATATGAAGGATCTGATTAACCTATGCAATTTTTATTATGACATTATCAATAAATTGCCTCATCCTAATAAACCTTTATTAGGTAAATATGCGTTTTCAACTTGCGCAGGTATTCACCAAAACGGAATTAAAAAATTCCCTGAAACTTACGAATTCATCAACCCTGATACATTGGGTTTAGAACGAAAGTTTTATTTTAACAGATTATCAAGCAGTAAACTTTCTCAGCAAGATATTTAATAGGAATGGTTATGAATTTTTCTCAGAAAATTGGCTTCTCAACAAACATTTTTGAAAACCCGGCAGATATAGACGTTTTGGTTGAACAGTTAAGTAAAGATTTTAAGCGCATTGAAATTGAATTTGAAAAAGAGCTAAGAGATTTAATTGATTATCATCCTGAGAAATGGAATGAGAAAGTTGCTGTATTGAATAAGTTAAAAGAAGATAATGATCTTTACTATTCTGTCCACGCGCCTTATATCGGTATAAAAACCGATATTGCTAATAGTGAAGAATTGGACAGAATTATTGCTGTTGATTATCTTGAGTCATTCATTTATGAAGCGAAGAAGATTGGTGCTGAATACATTACTATTCATCCCGGCTATCTTGAATTTGATGATAATGGAATCTCTGATTTTGATTTTCAGCAACTGTCTAAATCTATCGAGAAATTATCAGAAGTTGCAAAAGAAAATGGCATGACTATCCTGCTGGAAAATACCGGAAGTGATAGAGAAAAGTATATCGTACTAAGTGATGAACAGCATGAGATCTTATGCCATCAGTACGGTGTCTTCCTGACTCTGGACATTGTGCATTTTGAATCATTTATGCACAAAAACAGTACCAGAGAATATAAGGAAGGATTAAAAAGAATTCTGCCTTATATTAGGAATGCGCATTTCAATGATGTACTGAATGGCGAACACGTTCATTTACCGTTGGATGAAGGCAACTTCGACTATCACAAAGTATTATCCTATATGGTGAGTGAAGGTTATCAGGGTAATTTTATTATTGAAGAATCAGGCGGCGGTTTTTCACCGGAAGAATTTATTATCGCCGGGAAGAAGTATGTTGAATGTTTGAATGGCATGGAATGATCCTAATTGTAAAATGAAACATTTTGTTAGTATTAATAAAACTGAAATCGAATTTTTTTCTGATGAAAACATAACTATATTGGAACAAGCCGAAAGTAACGGGCATTCTTTAAAAAATGGTTGCCGGTTGGGAGCCTGTCGGGTTTGTAAGTTAAAGTTATTATCCGGTGATATAGAGTATACGGTCGGGAATAAAATTGGATTAACAAAGAAAGAACTGGACGATAATTACTTTTTACCATGCTGCGCGATTGCCAAGAGCAATATTGTTTGTGAAACAGATGGTGATAATAAGACGCTTTCAGATACCAAAGAAGGTGCTGTTATATGTGATATAACAAGAACACCCGGAATCACGGTTATAAGATTTAAGCTATCGAAAAGATCTAAGATGGATTTTATTCCGGGACAATATATTGGTATAGAAGTCCCTAATGGAAAATGCCGGTATTATTCTGTAGCTAATATCCCGAAGGATGATGGGTATGTTGAAATTCATGTAGCTAAGAATAAAAATGGCGTGTTTTCAGATGTGATTTGTGAAAAGCTGAAAGTTAATGATGTATTGTGGATATACGGGCCTTATGGTGATTTTATTTCAGATTATCATGATGAGGTAAGAGATATTGTTTTTGTTGCGACAGGAACAGGATTTGCACCGATAAAATCCATAATAGAATCTGGCGTATTCAATGAACGAAATATTCATCTTTTTTGGGGAGGAAGACGAAAAGTCGATCACTATTTCTCTGAGATTGTCGATAACTGGAAAAACACATTAGGAAATTTCCATTTCCATATGGCTTTATCACGGTCAGATGAAGAAGACCATCCTGAAGCCCATTACGGGTATGTGCAGGATGTCTTTAAAAAAGAGATTGGCCAGAATAATCAGATAGAAGTTTATATGTGTGGTTCTCCTAATATGATCAGTGATATGTCTGAGCTATTAAAAGAGAGTTATCAACTGAATGAAGATTATATTCATGTTGATGTATTCTATCCTAATAGCTAGCAATCAAAAAAAAGCCACTGCAAATATACAGTGGCTTAATTTAATTCAGAAAATATTACAGAGCAGCGATAGTCACTTTCTGTGCCAGTAATTTTTCTTTAGCTGCATTGTTTGTTGCCAGACGCTCACGCTCTTTGGCAACAACGGCTTCTGGTGCGCGGCTGACAAATCCTTCGTTGGACAGTTTGCCTTCGATGCCACTGATTTCTTTATCCAGCTTCTCGATTTCTTTATCCAGACGTGCCAGTTCTGCATCTTTATCTACTAAGCCAGCCATTGGGATCAGCACTTCTGCACCGTTGATCAGCTTGGTCACAGAAACAGGTGCTTCTTCTCCTGCTGCCAGAACGGTAACAGAGGAGAGACGGCCCATTGCCTGAAGGAAGTTCAGGTTTTCAGCAACGCGGCGTTGTGCATCGGCATTTGCATCACGCAGCAGAACTTCCAGTGGCTTGCTTGGCGCAATGTTCATTTCTGCACGGATGTTACGTACTGCAATGATCGCCTCTTTAATCCACTCCAGATCGTTCAGCGCTAATTCATCAACTTTCGCCTGATCGAATTCAGGGAAAGATTGCAGCATGATGGTATCTGCATCAATGCCCTTAACCGCTTTCACACGCTGCCAGATGGTTTCAGTGATGAATGGAATGATTGGATGAGCCAGACGCAGCAGACCTTCCAGCACTTCGATCAGAGTATGGCGCGCTGCGCGGACTTCAGCTTCAGAACCTTTATTGATAGCCGGTTTGGAAAGTTCCAGATACCAGTCACAGAATTGGTTCCATGTGAATTCGTAAAGAATATTAGCCGCGATATCGAAACGGTAAGTATCCAGCGCTTCGCGATAAGCTTTCACTGTCTGGTTGAACTCTGCCAGGATCCAGCGGTCTGCCAGTGACAGTGACATTTCGCCACCATTCTGGCCACAGTCCTGTCCTTCGGTATTCATCAGCACGAAACGGCTGGCATTCCACAGTTTGTTACAGAAGTTGCGATAACCTTGCAGGCGCTTCATATCCCAGTTGATATCACGACCCGTGGAAGCCAGTGCCGCCAGAGTGAAACGCAGGGCGTCAGTACCGTGGGCTTCAATGCCTTCCGGGAACTGCTTTTCAGTACGCTTGCGGATTTTCTCTGCCATTTGTGGCTGCATCATATTTCCGGTGCGTTTTTCCAGCAGATTTTCCAGCGGAATGCCGTCAATCATATCCAGCGGGTCGATAACGTTCCCTTTGGATTTAGACATCTTCTGGCCTTCTTCATCGCGGATCAGACCTGTCATATAGACTGTCTTGAATGGCACCTGAGGCTTACCATTTTCGTCTTTGATGAAGTGCATGGTCATCATGATCATGCGGGCAATCCAGAAGAAGATGATATCGAAGCCACTGACCAGTACATCGGTCGGATGGAACGTTTTCAGTGCTTCAGTCTGTTCAGGCCAGCCGAGAGTAGAGAATGTCCACAGACCGGAAGAGAACCAGGTATCCAGCACATCATCGTCCTGAGTCAGAATAATATCTGCACCCAGATTGTTTTCGCGGCGAACTTCTTCTTCATCGCGACCCACATAGACGTTGCCTTCTGCGTCATACCATGCCGGGATACGGTGGCCCCACCACAACTGACGGGAAATACACCAGTCCTGAATATCACGCATCCAAGAGTAGTACATGTTCTCGTACTGTTTTGGTACGAACTGGATGTCGCCATTCTCAACAGCTTCAATCGCCACTTTTGCCAGCGGTGCGGTGCGGACATACCACTGGTCTGTCAGCATTGGCTCGATGACTACACCACCACGATCACCATAAGGAATGGTCAGATCGTGAGGCTTGATTTCTACCAGCAGCCCCTGCTTTTCGAATTCGGCAACGATAGCTTTACGGGCGGCAAAACGCTCCATGCCACGATATTCAGCCGGGATTTCGGTTGAATAAGCGTCAGAAGCTTCGCCATTGCTATTGAACACTTCTGCTGCTTCGCGGATATCACCGTCGAGCGTCAGGATATTGATCATCGGCAGGCTGTGACGTTTACCCACTTCATAGTCATTGAAATCGTGGGCCGGAGTGATTTTCACACAACCGGTGCCTTTTTCCATATCAGCGTGCTCATCGCCCACGATAGGAATACGACGGTTTACCAGTGGCAGAATGATCTCTTTGCCAATCAGATCTTTATAACGTGGATCTTCCGGGTTAACTGCAACACCGGTATCTCCCAGCACCGTTTCCGGGCGGGTTGTCGCAACAACCAGGTAATCTTTGCCTTCGGCTGTTTTCGCACCATCTGCTAATGGATAACGCAGATGCCACATTGAACCTTTGACTTCGCGGTTTTCAACTTCGATATCAGAAATTGCTGTGCGCAGTTTTGGATCCCAGTTAACCAGACGCTTACCACGATAAATCAGGTCGTCCTGATACATGCGTACGAAGGCTTCTTTAACGGCTTTTGACAACCCTTCATCCATGGTGAAGCGCTCACGCTCCCAATCCACAGAGTTACCCAGACGGCGCATCTGGTTAGTGATTGTGCCACCGGATTCCGCTTTCCACTGCCAAATCTTGTCAATAAAAGCATCGCGGCCATAATCGTAGCGAGTTTTGTTTTCTTCAGCTGCGATTTTGCGCTCAACAACCATTTGCGTTGCGATACCTGCGTGGTCAGTACCGACCTGCCACAGCGTATTTTTGCCCTGCATACGCTGGTAACGCACCATTGTATCCATGATAGTCTGCTGGAAGGCGTGCCCCATGTGCAGGCTGCCAGTCACATTTGGCGGTGGAATGACGATGCAGAAGCTTTCACGGCTGGTGTCGCCATTTGGCTTGAAATAACCACTCTTTTCCCAGTGATCGTAAAGAGGTTGCTCTATCTCTGTCGGGTTATACGTTTTATCGAGAGATGGCTCAGATTGCGTTTTAGTAGCGGGTGTCTTTTCCATTTTATCTTGATATTTAATAGGTTGGCGGGGTTGCCATGGTCAAATTAAAGCCGACGCTACGATAGGATTTATATCGTTCGCGAGCTAACTGTTTCAGATTTTCATCAATAGGGACGAAGTCTACCACTTCATGGAAAGCTGTGGCAAAGTCTGCAAAATGAGGAAGCAGTGTAATCAGAATATCACGGGGAGCATTGCCCCTTTTCTGCGGCCAGCATAATTCTACAGGTGCGCCATAACGGGGGCCTTCTCCTGCAAGATTGTGTGGCACAAACTGGCCCGGCTCTCGCTGCCATAGGACTTCATCCAGCTTTTCGGCCTGCTGCTGGCTTTCACAAGCAATCAGAACCCGCTTCCCTGCACGCCATTGGTCAGCGGCAAGCTGACATGCCAGCCATTCATGTGGCTGTAAATCATCTAAAGACGATGATTGTTCCGGTGACATCTTTTCCAATAAATAGAAAGTGGCGTTTTTCATAGTCTCATGATTATCGAAAATAGGTTACAGAAAAATGGTTAAACGACAGGTAAGGTGACGGAAAAAGGGTATTGCAGCAGCAATACCCTTTTCTTTAATACCTTTTTATCGCCATCATTTTTCAGGTTGTAACCCGAAATCTGTTGGGTATACGCCATATTCTTATGCGAAAAATGGCGGAGGGGTATTAATCATCAGCATTAAGACCTGCACGATTTAACAGGAATTGTGCCAACAGTGCAACCGGACGACCTGTTGCTCCTTTCTGCTTACCTGCACGCCATGCTGTACCGGCGATATCCAGATGTGCCCAATTGTATTTAGCTGTATAACGCGACAGGAAAGCACCAGCAGTAATCGCGCCGCCAAGACGCCCACAGGAGTTCACCATATCCGCGAAATTGGATTCCAACTGCTCGGAAAACTCATCGCCCAATGGCAGACGCCATGCCCGATCCCCGGCCTGTTCTGACGCATTCAGCAGTTCATGGGCCAGTGGATTATGGTTGGACATCAAACCAGTGTAATGGCTACCCAGTGCAACCATACATGCACCTGTCAGCGTGGCGACATCAATAACCAGCTCTGGTTCGAAACGCTCAACATAAGTCAGCGCATCACACAGCACCAGACGACCTTCCGCATCAGTATTCGTCACTTCAACGGTCTGGCCGGACATTGTGGTTAAAATATCTCCGGGGCGATAGGCACGACCACCGGGCATATTCTCGCATCCAGCCAGAACACCGATGACATTGATGGGTAATTGCAGCTCAGCCACAATTCTCATCGCACCATAAACAGAAGCTGCACCGCCCATATCGAACTTCATATCTTCCATGCCATCGGCTGGCTTGAGGGAGATACCACCGGAATCGAAAGTCAGGCCTTTACCCACCAGTACGATAGGTTTCGCATTCGGGTCTTTACTGCCTTTATATTCGATTACCGACATCAGAGATTCGTTCTGAGAACCCTGACCTACTGCCAGATAGGCATTCATGCCCAGCTCTTTCATCTGCTCTTCACCAATCACTTTGGTAACCAGATTTTCAGCGCTGTCAGCAAGCTGGCGTGCCTGTGAGGCAAGGTACGCAGCATTACAGATATTAGGCGGCATGTTAACCAGATCTCTTGTCGCCTTAATACCGGCGGCAATGGCAAGACCGTGCTGAATGGCACGCTCACCACTGGTCAGCTCGCGGCGGGTCGGCACATTGAAGACCATCTTGCGCAAAGGCCGACGCAGTTCGGTTTTGCTGCTCTTAAGCTGGTCGAAGACATACAGTGACTCTTTTGCTGTTTCAACCGCCTGACGTACTTTCCAATAGTTGTTGCGTCCCTTGACGTGTAATTCAGTCAGGAAACAGACAGCTTCCATTGAACCGGTTTCATTGAGGGTGCTGATGGTTTTCTGAATAATCTGCTTATACTGGCGCTCATCCAGTTCACGCTCTTTTCCGCAACCAACCAGCAGAATGCGCTCAGACAGCACATTAGGAACATGATGCAGTAGCAGGGTTTGCCCCACTTTGCCTTCAAGTTCACCGCGGCGCAGTAAGGCACTGATATAACCGTTACTTATTTTGTCAAGTTGTTCTGCGATAGGGGAAAGACGGCGCGGTTCAAATACGCCGACAATAATACACGCACTGCGTTGTTTCTCCGGGCTACCGCTTTTTACACTAAACTCCATGCGTTCTCCTGAATCTTAAAGACAAAGACAGATACAATCGCTAAAATACCATGTTCCGCATTAAATCATCCCAAATAAAGTTCTCTGCTATGTTAAGCTGAGTATATTAATTTTAGATACTTAGCTAACGATAAGTATGCTCTAATTGAGAACAAATATATGGAATGCTTTGGTATCATTTTAGCTACGGGGAAGCCAAACTGATTCATATAAATGGTAGATATACGACGAAGTTAGCGACTTTCCTGCAAAAAGACAAGTTTTCACAGGCGTAATAAGCGTGATCATCATTAGATATCTGGTACGGGAAACCCTGAAAAGTCAAATCGCAATACTTTTCATCTTATTGCTGATCTTTTTCAGTCAGAAATTAGTTGAGGTATTGGGCGCGGCGGTGGAAGGTAATATTCCCGCAAATTTAGTTTTATCTTTGTTAGGATTAGGTGTGCCGGAGATGGCGCAGCTAATTTTACCCCTGAGCTTGTTTCTCGGGGTATTAATGACATTCAGTAAACTCTATACGGAAAGCGAAATTACCGTCATGCATGCCTGCGGTTTAGGTAAAAGCGTGCTGGTGAAATCCGCCCTCATTCTGGCTCTGCTCACTGCGATGCTGGCTGCGGCCAACGTTATCTGGTTCACTCCGTGGTCATCTAAATATCAAGAACAAGTGCTGGCAGATGCGAAAGCAAACCCAAGCCTTGCCGCAATAATGGAAGGGCAGTTCAAGCCTTCTAATGATGGCAATATGGTGCTGTATATCGGTAACGTCAAAGGGAATAATTTTGAGAATGTTTTCCTTGCCCAGCTTCGCCCGACGCATAATCAGCGGCCTTCAATCGTCATTGCTGATGGCGGGCATATGGAAGCGTTACCCAACGGCAATCAGGTTGCGGTACTTCATACAGGAACGCGCTACGAGGGAACGGCCTTGTTACGTGATTTCCGCATTACCGATTTTAACGACTATCGCGCCGTTATCGGACATCAAAACCCGGATGTAGACAGCGGTAAAGTTGAACAAAAATCAATGACTGAACTATGGCATAGCAGCAATGATAAAGATGCCCGTTCTGAACTTCACTGGCGTCTGACTTTGATTGCCTCTGTCCTGATTATGGCATTGATGGTTGTTCCCCTCAGTGCAGTCAACCCACGGCAGGGGCGCGTACTCAGTATGCTGCCAGCCATGTTGCTCTACCTGATTTTCTTCCTGTTGCAAAGTTCACTGCGTTCGGCTGGTGGTAAAGGGAAACTTGATCCTATGATCTGGATGTGGCTGGTTAACGGTGTGTATTTTGCTCTGGCACTGGCGCTCAACGTATGGGATACCACCCCGATGCGTAAACTGCGTTCACGCTTTAAGACTCAAGGAGCGGCCTGATGTTTGGTGTATTAGATAGATATATCGGGCGGACAATCCTGCAAACCATTCTGATGACACTGTTCACGCTGGTGTCGCTATCCGGCATTATTAAGTTCGTCGATCAGCTGCGTAAAGTCGGGCAGGGCGAGTATACCGCCCTTTCTGCCGGTATTTATACCTTGCTGAGTGTTCCCAAAGATATCCAGATTTTCTTCCCGATGGCGGCTTTGTTGGGCGCGCTTTTGGGTTTAGGAGCGCTGGCAACCCGCAGTGAGCTGGTGGTTATGCAGGCTTCTGGTTTTACCCGTCTTCAGGTTGCCGGTGCGGTAATGAAAACAGCTATTCCGCTGGTTTTACTGACCATGGTGATAGGTGAGTGGGTTGCTCCGCAAGGGGAGCAAATCGCCCGTAATTTCCGTTCACATAAAATGTATGGCGGTTCTTTGATGTCCACCTCGAAAGGGCTTTGGGCAAAAGATGGTAATGATTTCGTCTACATTCAGAGTGTAGGGAAGGATAGTGCTCTGAACGGTGTCAGTATCTATCATGTTGATAACGACAAAAAACTATTGTCAGTGAAATATGCTGCATCCGCTGTGTATGATACGGAAAATGCGCAATGGAAGTTATCTCAGGTAGAAGAGTCTGATTTAAATCATTTTGGCCGGATCACCGGTTCACAGTATATCTCTGCTGACTGGAAAAGCCGACTGACACCAGAAAAACTAGGAGTTGTTTCCCTTGAGCCTACCGCGCTTTCTATTCGTGGTTTGCATCAATACATCACTTATCTGAAACAGAGCCAGCAGGATGCCGGGCGCTACGAACTCAATATGTGGAAAAAGGTTTTTGCGCCGTTATCCGTGGCGGTCATGATGTTGATGGCACTTTCCTTTATTTTCGGGCCGTTGCGCAGTGTTCCTATGGGATTCAGGGTTGTGGTTGGGATCAGCTCAGGCTTTGTTTTCTATGTCCTCAATGAGATATTCGGCCCACTCAGTTTGGTTTATAGCATGCCACCGATGTTAGGTGCATTGCTGCCGAGCCTGCTGTTCTTTACAGTGAGTGTTTACTTACTTTTGAAAAGAAAATAGCAGCCACAAATTGATATCCTGCTTCTATTAGACTGATATAGCCTGAGTTTTGATGATATAAACTCAGGCTGTTATTTTTTATAGGCTTATTTTTTTACCAATTCCATTACCGGTTGCTCTGGAATCTGGTTATGATTCTGTGCCAGTGCAGTGACCAGCTCATTCACACCCTTAGTAACCTGATGAAACTTACTGTGCTCTTTTCGGGTCATGACAATAAAGACACCAATATTCTGCTCAGGGATCATCGCCATATAAGTGTTAAACCCGCCACCACCGCCTGTTTTCTGATAGATACCCGGAACATCTTTCTTACCGTTCATATAAACCCAGCCAAGCCCGATACCATCGGCTTTTCCGGCCACATCCATTCCTCTGATTGAAGCCAGCTCAGCGCGTTTAAAATAAATGCCCTGTTCACGGCTGGCAGTCTGTTTTCTCAAATGATTGTGGGAGGATAAAAACTGCTGCATCCAGCGTTGCATATCGGCGGGAGTAGAATAAATGCCGCCACTGCCTGCTGCGGCGATAGTATTGAGGCAAGGGCTGGATTTGATCCCCTCCATCAACCGGGCACACTGAGCAGGAGTTGGTGTCAGGGTTGTATCCTTCATTTTATAGGGAAGAGTGATTTCTTCATGTAGAAGGCGGCTATAAGGTTCTCCGGTTGCTTTGGAAAGGGCATCAGCTAATAAATCATAGGCTAGATTAGAATAAGAAGCCGTTGTGCCGGGGGCCGTTTCTAGATCCGCATTTTTCAGCCAGTTCCATCGATTAGACTGAGTCGGCCAGATAAATACCGGACGCCCCCACTTTCCTCCGGGTTGCTCCCGTGGTAACCCACTGGTGTGGCTTGCCAGATGATATAACCGAATAGGCTGGTCGATACCAAAATCGGGTACATGCACACCATGATAAGTATATTTTTGTAATGGATCGGTGATTTTAATACGCTTTTGCTCTGCCAGCTTGATCATGACTTCACTGGTCATCAGTTTGGTGATTGAAGCGATGCGGATTAGAGAATTCTGGCTGGGTTTGATACCGCTCCCTGGATAAGTTTCTCCAAAACTATGGTGTATGACCTGATTATTATCAATCACCACCATTGCCATACCTAGCGGATTACCTTCATTAAAAATTGACTGTGCATACTCTTCAACCAGCGCTGAAGCCATTTTCCGGTTTGAAACATCGCCGTCAAACACTTCCCATTTTGTAGGCTGTTTACCTGAGTGCGGCGTTTTGTTTTGGTGCGAATTGCCAGAAGCAGAGCAGGCTGAAATCGCTAATGAGAGAGCTGAAACAACACAAAATTTATAGAGCCGTTTGTTCATTTTCGGATTAACCAATCAGGGAGCGTAATGCATGGCGAAACTCAACCGTTATTTATTCTTCTTAAATATCGCAATAACGGCACCGATAACAAAACCCAGCAGAATACCTGCGAATATCCAATTGATAAGCGTCATACTGATTTACCTCAACAGCAGTGTTTTATAGTATTTTATTTTGAATTATATAAGGAGATTATGGGTTGTCTATCGATGATAAGAAGTTATAAAAGGTCGATTTATGTTACATAGAACAATGTGGGCTTAAATTTAAGCAAATTTATGTGAAAGTTATTGTGTTTGCTTTTTTTTTCAGCACTTGAACAAAATTGGAAGGATAAGTGTTGCGAATGGTCTTCGGGCAAGTATAATGACTCTCGTTTTCCGACCCCTTTCAGTGCCGAAGTGGCGAAATCGGTAGACGCAGTTGATTCAAAATCAACCGCCTTCGGGTGTGCCGGTTCGAGTCCGGCCTTCGGCACCATTCGTTAGTTTTCTAACGTCTACCCAAGTCTACAAACTCCCTAAAAACCCCGCTAAATCAAGATATTTCGTTATTTTGACGTCTACTCCAGTCTGTTGCAATCAACATGCAGCAAGGGGCATAATCTGGGGCACCTACACTTCGATTTTAAATGTGCCCCAAAAATGAAACTAAACGCCCGACAAATCGAGACTGCGAAACCTAAAGAGAAATCCTATAAATTAGCGGATGGCGCTGGCTTATATCTCGAAATCACGCCGCGCGGTTCTAAATACTGGCGCATGAAGTATCACCGCCCCACCGACAAAAAAGAAGATCGGCTGGCCTTTGGTGTTTATCCTGCCGTTTCATTAGCTGATGCTCGCGCTAAACGGGATGAAGCTAAAAAATTGCTTGCTCAAGGGATTGATCCCAAAGCAGAGAAAAAAGACGTACAAGCCGAATCAAAGGGTGCATATACCTTTGAACGGATCGCCCGTGAATGGCACGCCAGCAATAAACGGTGGAGTGAAGACCATCGAGACCGAATTATGCGAGGTTTCGAGCAATACATTTTCCCCTACATTGGTACTCTCGATATTCGCACTTTGCGAACCAGCCAACTGTTAGCACCGATCCAAGCCGTTGATACTGATGGCAAACACGATATAGCCCAGAGATTACAACAGCGTGTAGCTGCCATCATGCGTTATGCGGTTCAAAATGACATCCTTGAATATAGCCCTGCCAATGATATGGCTGGCACTCTCACCATAGTAAAACCCAAACATCACCCTGCACTGCCTCATGAACGCCTACCTGAATTTTTAACTCGTCTTTCCTGTTATAGCGGGCGCTTACTGACCAAAATTGCAGTAGAACTGACTTTATTAACATTTGTTCGTTCCAGTGAAATAAGATTCGCCCGTTGGGAAGAAATCGATCTTAAAAGGGCTGTCTGGCATATACCAGCGACACGAAAACCCATTGATGGTGTTAAGCATTCTCAACGTGGTATGAAAATGAAAACAGAACACATTGTACCGTTGAGCCATCAGGCTATTTCGCTTATCGAAACTTTGCACAACCTGAGCGGAGAAAGTGGGGTAATGTTTCCCGGCGATCATGATCCAAAGAAAGTAATGAGTGAAAACACCGTCAATAATGCGTTACGTACAATGGGTTATGACACCAAAACAGAAGTTTGCGGACACGGATTCCGCACAATGGCACGTGGTGCAATGGGAGAGTCTGGCCTGTGGAGTGATGACGCAATCGAGCGCCAGCTAAGCCATATAGAAAGAAATAATGTCCGGGCGGCGTATATTCACACATCCAAACATTTGGATGAACGGCGGCTGATGGTGCAATGGTGGGCGGATTATCTGGATGCTAACAAGGAGAAATTTGTAACTCCTTATGATTTTGCCAAACCGCTTCGTGATAGAAAAAACCAGTAGCTTGACCAACGAAAAATTTTACTTATGGGATAACCAATTACATATTGCATAAAAGAATGACATAAAAAAACAACGCCCCAGTGTGCTGATACACATCTGAGGCGTCTAACCAATGACCGTTATTAGGAGTAACGATGATGGCTGATATACAGCATACCCAAACTCACCCTAAATTTACACATTCAGATAAAACAGGCGGACAAAAACCGCTCGACCTAATCCAATCCGTGAAAAAATCTGCTATGTATCATTGGGAAAATCTTCTACCTGCCTGTGGTGTTGATATTCCCGCAAAAGGCAAACATGGCACCTGTCCTATTTGCGGCGGAACTGACCGTTTTCACTTTATTGATGATCACCATAACGGCAACTGGCATTGCCGCCAGTGTGACGCTCCAAACTATGGCGATGGACTGGATTTAGTGGCAAAAACCAACAGGATCTCGATTACGGAAGCTGCTAAAGTTGTGGCTAATGTGCTGGCGCTGCCTTTGCCAGAATCCAAACCAGCCAAAGAAACCATTCAAACAACACAGCCAATTGCCGAAAAAGTAGCGGCACTAATGACGCTAACTGTCGCCGGAGAATCGCCCTATTTGACTGCAAAAGGATTGCATTGTTCTAACCAGCGATTACTGAAAGATGGTTCGTTATTATTGCCATTGGTAACACTGGATAAAAAAGTTACAGGTGCGCAGATCATCAAACTGGATGGAACAAAGAAATTACTGTCTGGTAGCCAAAAGAAAAGTGCTTTTATTGCATTATCAAAGTTGGGAGAACATCCAGGCACAGTGATCATTACCGAAGGTTACGCCACGGCATTGACCGTTAGCCAATTACATCAAGGCACCGTTCTGGCTGCAATAGATGCAGGTAATTTGCTCTCTGTCGCTCAATCAGTCCGGGAACACTGGCCTGATACGAAAATCATTATTGCCGCAGATAATGATTGGTACCTTCCCGATGAGTTAGATAAGAACGGTAAGCCGAAAAAGAATATTGGAAAAATTGCGGCAGAAAAAACCGCCAAAACGATCAATGGATGGGTCACATTACCACCAACTGAGTACAAAGCCGATTGGGACGATTACCGCCAGCAACACGGAGTGGGAATAGCACGGCAAGCCTTTACTCAGGAGCTTTATCAACCAACACTAATCAAGAAAAAAGCAGCCGTTCAACTTAATAATGATACCGAACCTTCAAAGTTGACATTATGTCAGATGGGAGCCAGCCAACGCGGAGAAGTATTACTGACGCGCTATGATGGAGATTTGGCACTGGATGGCGCTTCGGAAGCCGTTTATCACTATGATGGTATTATCTGGCGTCCAGTCAGTGACCGCGATTTAAAACGGGAAATGGTCACTGCTTTTATGGAAGAGGAACTACCGTACTCACCACATGGTATCAGCTCTGCCGTGGATGCCCTGAAATTACAGCTTCCCATGATGCAACCACCAAAACGCCACTTAATCGGATTCAGTAACGGCGTATTTGACCTGAAAACTAGCCAGTTCCGACCACATAGTAAAAATGACTGGTTGCTGCTTGCCAATGACGTTGAATTCAATTCCCCTGTTTCGGGGGAAACCCTGCAAAATCACGCGCCACAGTTCTGGCGCTGGCTCAATCAAGCAACTGCCAACTGTGAAAATAAAGCAGACAGAGTGCTGGCAGCGCTGTTTATGGTGTTGGCGAACCGTTATGACTGGCAGCTTTTTCTGGAAGTCACCGGTGCCGGAGGCAGTGGTAAAAGCATCTTTGCTGAAATCTGTTCAATGTTGTCAGGCCCAAGCAATACTGTTTCTGCAAGTATGGCGGCACTGGAAAACCCACGGGAACGGGCGCTGATTGTCGGCTATTCGTTGATTATCCTGCCAGATCAAACTCGCTATGTGGGCGATGGTTCCGGCATCAAGGCAATTACTGGAGGCGATGAAGTCGCTATCGATCCGAAGCACAAACAACCCTATTCAATTCGTATTCCAGCGGTGGTACTGGCAGTAAACAATAATGCCATGAGTTTCAGTGATCGCAGTGGTGGAGTATCGCGCCGCCGGGTGATTTTCAACTTTTCCGAAGTCGTGCCAGAAAACGAGCGTGATCCACTCCTGCGGGATAAAATTGCGGCAGAATTGCCCGTGATTATCCGGCATTTGCTGCATCAGTTCGCTGATCCACAATTAGCTAGGCGTTTACTAGCAGAACAACAGAAATCAGCGGAAGCATTGGATATTAAGCGTGGTACCGATCCACTGGTTGATTTCTGCGGTTATCTTATAGCTTCCCATGAAACTGACGGTTTGTTAATCGGCAATGCAGAAATTATGCCGTTCAATCCCCGTAAATATCTTTATCACGCCTACCTTGCTTATATGAAAGGCAATAACCTGAATAAACCTGTTTCCGTGACTCGTTTCGGCATGGATATGCCCGGCGCACTGGCAGAGTACAGCCAGCAATATTTACGCAAGAAAAGCAAACAGGGTATTCGCAGCAATCTGAGCTTGAATCTTGATACGGCTATCGAATGGATGCCGAAACTGACAAGGGATAGCCTGCCAGAAGAATAATTTCTTCTGAGTACAATCATTTTTCAAAGGAATATAAAAAAGTGTTCACCACTATTCACACTATAATTTAAACCATATATATCAAAATATTACAGGGTGAATAGTTATTCTAAAACTGTTCACAACTATTCATCACTGTTCACCTTATTTTCTGGTTCAAGGTGAACGGTTGGGTGAAGAGTGGTGATGAGTTTGATTTCAAGTCATCACCACTTAATAGTATGAATTTAAATAAAAATATTTAAAGGTGAATAGTGTGAACAGTTTTATTACTAATTCTTTAATAAGGGGGTAGACAAAAATTTTTTCTCTGGCAGGTATTTTTTTCGGATCTCTGAGTTAGCGGGTTAATGTATTAGCCCGGTAACTCGGAGAAGACAAGCGTAGCGCGTCAGTGTGGTTTTAATTTTTTGTATTTTCTTTTATGGCGAGCATGGTGATTTTTAATAAAAATATATCGATGAAATTATTATAATAAACCTAATTTCACTCATTGATGGAATACTGATCATAATTATTGCTTTTATTTCTACTGAATATATGGATAACCAAAGAGTTATCCATATATCTTTTATTAAGCATGTAGAATGACTTGCTGCTGTACCTGTATAGGCTGTAATGTCTGATATTTTTGTCGTATATTATTATATAAATCTGGCATTTCCCCAGCAGATAAAGTAACAATTAAAACATAAGGTAAGTCGTCAAGTTCAGAAACATCGATTGGCATCCCACAGTCGCGACCATGATAAATAATATCAAAGCATGGTGTAGTAAGTTCATCTTGTTTGAATGTGTGCTCACTTCTTAATGTTGTTTCCCACTTATGACCGTCATTTCTTTGTTCATTTTCGTCTGCATAAATATTTTTTAAGTTAAAAAGCGGGAATGTTAAGCCTTTTGTCGTATCAGATATCCCCTTCCTCATAGTAATTTCTAAACCACTTCGAGTGTAATTTAATGGGTGTTCTGCGTCCACTGGGCTAGAAAAGCAAAATGTTGCTCGAAGATTGACACAACCTGTAGTTGGTTCATCTGGATAAGGAATGAATGCTCGCATATGTTGAGAAGGTTTGAGCACACCTTGATAAATGACTTTTACTTCATTATCGTCACAATAAATAACATCTGAAATATTATGCGGAAATCTACCCCAGCCAACTTCTGAACGTTCATGAGTGCTGTTTTCAGCATGATGAATTAAAAGAGCTTTAGCAGTTAGAGGTGTAATATTATATTGTAAAGATGAACTTAAAGCGATTGCTTGTCTTAATGCTAGTGGAGCAGCAAAGCTAGTGCCTGCGGTACTTGCCAATCCATTATTCATGGGGCTGAATACCTTGAAAGGTTCTTCTGAATTTCCGCCAAAAGCAACACCATCTGGTTTCACGAATCCAGGACTTCTACCGGGGCCAATACAGCTATAATGGCACCTTTCCCAGTTTTCTGAAAGAGATGTTGCTGCACCTACAGATAAACCATTGACCAAATCGGCAGGTGGTTGAATCCTATTAAGACCTGCTGGCAAATGGCCATCATTTCCAACAGCAACTGTGCATAAAGTATTCCCTGCTGAGAGGGCTTCCTCAAGTGTTGAAGTCCAGACATGAACATCATCATCATCAACAGGTAGCCTCGGCCCCAAGCTTAAATTAATATAATCGTAGTGTTGTGTGCCAAGCACACTCTTTATTCTGATTAGCACATCAAAAAGGTCAATGTCGGCATTATTTATGTTCGAATCTAAGACTCTGTAATGATCAATATTACAGTAAGGAACATTTAGTTTTACAGCACCTGAATCCATAACGCCAAAGAGAAGCGTAGAGGTCACATCTTGTCCATGTGAGAGAAGTTGGGCACTTGTTTTTCCATCTTTGTTAAAGGTGTACTCAGTTACCCACTGACTAAAATCATCAATACTTATTCCTCCGTCAAATATTGCTACCTTTAAATTTGGATTGATTGCTCCTTCTGATGGTAATTTAAAACTAGAAGGGGAATTCACAGAACGTCTAATTACTGGCTCACTAACTCTTAACTCTGGAAGATCTCTAAGCGTCCTTAAAAAAGAAAATTTTGCTATTTCATAAGCCGTTTTTTTATTGGCTTTAATAGGCATAAAGGTCAATCCTTTGACTTTTATGCATCTTTCTTTATCAACGGAGGCACCTTGTTGTAAAGCAAATATAATAAAAGAGTCAACTATAGCTGAATTTTCATCTGGGGTATGTAAGGCTACTTCAATACTTCTTTCATCATCACCTTTTAAAGACTTAATTTTATCGGAGGGGTTAAACATTGAAACACTTTCAAGTGTGATGAAATCATCTTTTTGGCTTTTATTTAAAGTATCATCGTTTAATGCACGCAAAAACGATTGAAAATTTTCAGTTTTCCCTGAAACGTAGATACAAGCCGTTGTATACTCATCTTTTCTACCTTTTTTCTTTATGTCTTTACGAGGCTTAATTCTGACAGATTTACTACCTACACTTGTAAGAGAGAATTTGTTAAATAATCCTACCGGAAAATAACTTTTAGCTAGAAAAGCTGGATGAAGCACGAATTTTGCTACTGCTTTACCATCTGGTAGTGCGGAGGCTGGTACGTTTTCAATTTCACTGATTAGTGATGCTAATTCATTCATTATTACTAGCTTATTTTCATTATAGCTATAGGGTTTATTTTTCCCTCCACCACCTTTTTTTATTTTTACATTACCCGTCAGTGTTTCTCCGTAACCCAAAAGCATATTCTTATCATTCATTACCTTCATCCTCTATTTTAATGATTTTTCTAATTTGCGATCTTGGTATTCCTAAGTCTGACGATATTTTTCTTTGGGAAACACCCTCATCAAGCATCGTTTTTATGACATTTTCCAATGCTGTGTTGTTCAGTAATTCATCAATTAGAGCTGAGCTTAAAGGTATCTGCTCTATAATAGAATTCCGCTTCGCTTGATTGATGGATTTTTCAATCACAGCATAAGATATTTCACCTAATCTTGATGAAATATAGTGCGCTAAACTTTCTGCAATTTCTTTCGATATAAGATAACGTTGAATTAAATCATTAGTAGGATATTCAAAGTTTATAACTCTATCAAATCTTCTCCATGCAGCAGTATCCAAAAGTTCAGAATGATTAGTTGCTGCTATGAGAATAGATGTGTTGGGCCATTCATCGATAGATTGTAAAAGAACGGTAACAAGTCTTTTAAGTTCACCGACATCTGTAGCGTCATCTCTTTTTTTGGCAATGGCATCGAACTCGTCAAGTAGTAATATACATGGAAAAGATGAGGCGTAGTTAAGTACGGATCTTATGTTATTTCCTGTCTTACCAAGATAGCTGCTCATCACACTAGCAAGATCAAGAGTCAATAAGGGCATATTTAGTTTGCTGGCTAACCATTTTGCAGCCAAAGTTTTACCTACTCCAGGAGGCCCGCCCATTAAAAGGGAGCGGGACGGATGTAGGCCCTCTTTGTGCAAGAGCTCTTTCATTTCCCATTCGATTACAAAACGATTTAGAGCTAACGATGTGCTTGTTGGCCAAACAGGTTCAACATCTAGAATTACAGGATATGTTTCAACTAACAATTTTTGCCTTGTATCTGCATCTACGGGGGTTGCTCTAGGGGTAATCGGTTGAGCTCTTTCTACAGCATATGCTCCACTAGTTTGCATAAGTAGGCTTTCTAATTTTGTTGCTAATTCTGGTGACTCTTTTTTGAGCTTTTTTGTCACCATGCGTAGTCGCATGACAAGACTGTCTCGTTTGCCAGACAGAGCATCACTGACGACGTCAATGAATATATCATTAGTTAAGTTAATCACTCTACCACCTCATGATAAAATTAAACCAATTTTTTGGTAATGATACACCAATAACGATGTAATTAGTTAGAAAAAACATAAATCCATGCATTATTAGCCCAGATTTAAATATTTTTGTACCACCTTTGAGTTTGCTAGTATTTTTGATTTTAGTTTGAACAGCTAGCATCTAAATGTTGTATGCTTCATCACCCTTACCGATCTTTGCCTACTAAATGCGGTGTTTTTTGCGAATCAGTTAAGAAAGTACTAATAGTTCCCAATATTAGGGGGATGACTCTTTATTTATCGCATGGTTTGGTGTGAAGAATAGATATAGTTTTTATTGTTCAAACTACCCGTTTCTTGTTGCCATAACTGAAAAAAACGTCTAGTCTGAATTGGTTTACTCGCCATCATAGATGGCCATATAGCTGTAATGGCAACAAAAACTCCCGTAGCCTGAAAGGGAGAGCAAGAATTGTGGTACATCTGCACACCTTTGGAAGCAGATATTGTCAGACACCTAAACCACCGTCTGGCGATGAAGGTTTCTTAAACGAAAAAATACACCCAAAAGGTGTTTTTATATTGCCAATCAAGTGTAGTGAACATTAGATCATGCACTTATCTTTCATATCAACACAAAGCATATTTTCCTTTATCTTCAATAAATAACAGGATGGATTTCGTACATCCGATTCATACTTCTCACTATCTCTGTTTGAATTATTCATCAGATAAATTTTTTACACCTAAACATTTAACTCATTACTACCATTTGACACTTAACCTTGCGGTGTTTTGCTGTGCCCGCGAGCATTCCAACGCTCGCACAGCTTTTACTGACTGTTTACGGAACTCAAGGCGTCACTTTTCGCAGGTTTACCGCTGAAAGTGACGCCGCAGCAAAAGAGCAACACAACCCTGACAGGCTTTGGCCTAATTAACCACACAGTGAATCTGACACTGTATTTTATTGATTGAAAAAGTATCAAAAGGAGAACTTGACGATATCGAGGCTGGCTTTTAGCCGGTGGGGATGACCTGTTAATACAGGCGGCAGTACTGTGTACTCAACCGATACCCCGCAATACCTCAACTTGCGTTCACTCTGGCGCACAGATATCCGTCAAGGGCAAAGCAGGCATGTTCTGTTTTGTCCGAACTGTCGCGCGCCAGAGATCGTATGTTGTCAGGTATAAATAAGGAAATCGATGAGCTGATTGATTAAAGAATTACCGCGTTCATAAAACTGATCTTTATGTGGAGCAAGTTTATAGCCGTTAAACTTAGTCGTTCGGTTATTGAGTCGAATAATACAATCAGTTAAAGTATTCCCGCCATTGGCTCAATCCAATGGTCAAGGTTTAGCAGCCTTGTCACTCATAGACACTGGCAGAAATTTTGCCAGTGTGCCTGTTATCGCCTTTTCAATGGTGGTTCAGGCGGGGGAGACGTAAGTCTCGCTGGTATGAGTGCCAGTCTGCTAACCCTGTCTGAATCGCCACCATCAATATTAATTAATGGAAGGGGTAGCAGGAATGAATAACAACATTAGAACTGACTGGCACCAGGCCGATATTATTGCTGCATTACGTAAACGTGGTACAACCTTAGCGGCTGTTTCTCGTGAAGCAGGACTTAGTTCATCAACATTAGCAAATGCACTCAGTAGGCAATGGCCTAAAGGAGAGTGGATAATTGCTAACTATCTTGGCATCCATCCTTCAGAAATCTGGCCTAGCCGTTATTTTGATAAGCAGGGTCGATTGATTGAACGTAAGGTTCGAGACAAACCACAGGAATAACCCCTTCAACGTGTGATCTACTTTGTGAAAATGATAAATTTTTATACAAAGCCCTGAGAGTGAGATGACAAACTAATTTAAACCTCATGGCTTTTTAACTTTACTCTTATACCAATATATCAAGCAGTTCATAAAGTATATTAAAATCAAATACATGGACAAGTAAAAGGAGTAAAATAAATATGGGGCACAAAATGGGGCATTTTGAAAACGTCTTTTTAGTAATTTATTTAATTTCAATTAATTATATCTATTTGCGAGTCCGGCCTTCGCACCATAGGAACATCAATAGACGTCAACGGACGTCTTTTTTTGTGCCTGAAATCCAGTATCCGCAAGGCTTTTCTCGCTTTTTCATTCAACCTAAGTCAACCTGATTCAATCTACATCAACTTACTGATGCGGGTACAACTGCGGGTATATCCCGGTTCGATAATGTTTGTACCCACACAGAACACTTGAAAGGATACTCATCATGGCTCTGAGTGATGTGAAGGTTCGTGCTGCCAAGCCTAAAATAAAAGCCTATAAGCTGACTGACGGCGAAGGCATGGTGTTGCTGGTTCACCCTAACGGTTCAAAATACTGGAGGCTACGTTACCGCTATGGTGGCAAAGAGAAGATGCTAGCGCTGGGGAAATACCCCGAAGTCTCGCTGGCGGATGCCAGGGCACGCAGGGATGGGGCCCGTAAGCTGTTAGCTAATGGCGTCGATCCCAGTGAGAACAAGAAAGTCGTTAAGGAAGAGCAGGAGCAAGAGGCGATAACGTTTGAAGTGGTTGCCAGAGACTGGCACGCCAGCAATCAGAAGTGGTCTGCATCACATAGTTCTCGTGTATTGAAAAGCCTCGAAGATAATCTCTTTGCTGCTATCGGTAAGCGGAACATTGCGGAACTGAAGACCCGGGATCTTCTTGTACCCATTAAAGCGGTGGAATCATCCGGGCGACTCGAAGTCGCCGCTCGATTACAGCAACGTACTACTGCGATTATGCGTTTTGCTGTGCAGAGCGGTTTAATCGACTACAACCCCGCGCAAGAGATTGCCGGTGCGGTTGCAACTGCGAAAAGACAGCATCGTGCTGCTCTAGAACTTAAGCGAATTCCTGAATTGCTTCACCGTATCGATCATTACTCCGGCAGGCAGTTAACTCGATTGGCGGTTGAACTCACTTTGTTGGTTTTCATTCGTTCAAGTGAACTGCGTTTTGCTCGCTGGTCTGAAGTTGATTTTGAAACGGCCATGTGGACGATTCCAGGTGAGCGTGAACCGCTGGAAGGTGTTAAACATTCTCAGCGTGGCTCAAAGATGAAGACGCCGCATCTTGTTCCCCTGTCGCGACAAGCTCTCTCTATCTTCGAAAAGTTCAAAAGCATGAATGGGAATCGTGAGCTGATTTTTGTGGGCGATCACGATCTGCGTAAGCCGATGAGTGAAAACACGGTGAACAAGGCTCTGCGAGTAATGGGCTATGACACGAAAACGGAAGTCTGTGGGCATGGTTTCAGAACTATGGCATGTAGTTCGCTGATTGAGTCAGGGCTCTGGTCTAGGGATGCAGTGGAACGGCAGATGAGCCATATGGAACGTAACTCTGTGAGTGCGGCTTATATTCATAAGGCCGAGCATCTTGATGAACGTAGACTGATGTTGCAGTGGTGGGCTGATTTTCTGGATGCGAACAGGGATAAGGAGGTGAGTCCGTTTGATTTTGCTAGGCTTGGGCGATGAGCAGCCACGATTTATATCCTACGTTGAGTACTACCCTGCATGAGAAAGACTTTAAGATTACCTAGATTGATCTCCAGTTGACGCATGTGAGCAAGAACAGCATCCTTAGCACCTATAACCATGCCTAGGATCTTGATAGCAGGCGGGGGATAATGAGGTAGCATATTGATTATTTTTAAAACGAAGGGGTCATGCCAACGCCACTCGTAAGGTAGTAATTGGTAATAAAAGCTATCAACGCCAGTAAGGATACTGGCGTTGATAGCTTAGCTTTTTTTTGCCGTAAAATTCAAATGTTGAATAAAGCAACATAAATGGTGTTTTATGCTTGATGAGGTATTACATCAAAATGAGAGTATAACACCATGGCGCCGTACCAGGCATGTATCGCATTAATTGAATTATGTTGATGGTCACAGGGTGTGGTGGATCTAGTCACCATACCATGCGGAACAGTTTCGGCACCATATAAGGTATGTCATCTAGAAGGTAATCGTATCGTCCAAATGTTGATACGTGTGTAGGTGGAAAGCTCTCTAATACTACAGTCGTAACTGTTCCATGATCAGATATTCCTCTCGGCGGTGATAATGGCATTGTTGAGCGCGATACTGATGTCGTCGCCGCCAGTCTGACCAAAATAAAATCTGTTCTCTCGTTTCTCCTGCCTTTTCCATCAGTTTTGACAGCAGCTTACGCAGTTCCGCTACACTCAGGGCTATCAGTCCTGCCGGCGTTTTTTTCTCCTGTATCCGCAAAACCGCCAGAACCGCATGCGCCAATAATGACAACGTAATATGCCGATACCAGCTGTGCCACTGCCGCACTTCGTAATGATCCAGACCGCACTCGCCTTTTGTTTCCTCAAAACCGCTTTCGATTTCCCAGCGATGGCCGGCCACCTGAATCAACGTCTTGAGATCGGCCTGTTCTTTAAGAGCATAGACAACATAGTAGGCCTGTTCTTGCTTCTCATCCCGGTTACGCCGGATCAGCAGATAATGGCCATAACGCCGTTCCTCTTCACTCAATTGCAAGCGCCAGAGCGGGATCCGTGCCCAGTCATACCAACGTTCGCCTTTTGTTCCCAGCCCGGCTGACTGTTTTTCCCAGTCATCAGTGGTCAGACTGGTTGCAATGGTGTCTGCTCGGGTGTAGTGCGGTGTTTGCCACCAGAGGCGCTCATTTTTGGGGATCGCTAAGACAAACGGTTGGTGCTGAGATTCCAGCCAGCATCGCAAGCGACGATCCTGTCCATAGACCGCATCAGCGGTGACCCAGCGACAGGGGATATTGGCCTTGAATGCCCGCGCCAGCATGTTCTGGGCGAGCTGGGGGTTCGTGGCAAAACTGACCGAGTCAGGCATGCCGGCGGCGTCACAGCGGAGGCGATCCTCTGTCCACTGTTTAGGCAGATATAAAGCCCGGTCAATGAAGGCATGACCACCGTTGCCGACGTAACACAGGAAAACCCCTATCTGACTATTTTCAATCCGTCCCGCCGTTCCACTATACTGACGCTGCACGCCGGCAGAATGCGTCCCTTTTTTGATAAAACCGGTTTCATCGATAATGAGGATACCTTGCTCATCCCCCAAATGTGCGGTGACATAATCACGTAAGATATCGCGGGCGGCTTCAGCATCCCAATGGGCCCGTTCCAGAAAATATTGAATGCCATCCGGTGAGCGTTCACCCAGCCATTCAGCCAGTTGCCAGCCGTTTTTACGTTCAACATCGCTGAGTAACCCACGAAGATACGCCAGACAACGTTGCTGAGAACTTGCAGAGCAAAATAGTGGGATTAGACGGGAATGAGCCAGCAGAAGCGCCTGTTCCCAGAAATTGACAGGTGAGGCCATAGGGCACCTCCCTTAGGATGAGGAAGAAAGAAGATAGCTATCATGACACAATGCCGGCTACGACTGTAGTACTAAGGGGTCTAATGCCAAACTGTACCGGAATGTACGCCAGATCCGTTTTTGTGCTTCTAAATAGCTTTTCAAAATGATAGGCGAATCAAAGAAACTCAGTCCTATTTTTGCGAACTTTTTAATCGCAAAACCAAAAAAACACAAAAAGGAAGGAC
>NZ_NJAJ01000030.1:34150-57358 GCF_002632825.1 Xenorhabdus stockiae | reverse complement strand
GACAAAACTGCGCCCACTGGGGGATGAAAAGACGACAAAAGTCGTCGACATCGCAGAAAATTTCAACTAACTTGTCCATGGCCTGTTCCTCCCCGGAGTCGTTTTAGGCTTTCACCAAAACTTTGCTCCTGGAACAGGCCTCTCGTCAATTTCTTATCCAGAATTCAGGTTAAATAGTAAACAAAGCGGGGCACATCACGGCCCCGTTTTTTTACACTTCTTCCAGTGATAACAGTTCCTGTATCGTCTGTCGACGACGAATTAAACGAGGCTGTCCCTCAACAAACAATACTTCCGGGATCAAAGGGCGGCTATTATAGTTTGAAGACATCGATGCACCATAAGCACCAGTATCATGAAAAATCAGATAATCACCGACTGAAATGTCGGGCAACATACGTGGGATGACCTCCCCTCCTTCTAATTGAGTAAAAACATCTCCCGATTCACATAATGGCCCTGCCACTAATGTTTCCCTCAAGCCAGAACGACTACTGTTTTCACCAATATCACTGGATGTTCCATTACAGCTATCAGATAAAACAGAAATATGGTGATAGCTGCCGTACATTGCCGGGCGCATCAAATCATTAAAACCGGCGTCTGCCAGCACATAATGACGGCTTCCCATTGACTTTACCGCTCTCACTTCTGCCATCAAAATTCCTGCTTCAGCAACCAGAAAGCGACCGGGCTCAATCTCTAGCTTAATATGATGCCCCAAGTGCTGTTCAATACGCTGACGGGCTTCATGCCATAAATTGTAATAATGACAAGTATCCACGGCTTCCTCACCGTTTTTATAGGGAATGGATAACCCTCCGCCTGCTGAAATTGCCTGAATATCGACTCCACACGATACAACCTGTTCCACCATCGCATTACAAACATTCGCAAGATGCTGGTAGTCAACACCGGAACCAATATGCATATGCAGACCAACCAAATGCAGGTTATACTGATGAATTTTCTCAAGAGCTAAAGGCAAATCCTGAAACCAGATCCCATGTTTGCTATTTTCACCCCCAGTATTGGTCTTCTGACTATGACCATGCCCGAATCCTGGGTTAATCCTCAGCCAAACCGGATGTGCTGGCTGACGCTGACCAATCTGTTCCAGCATATCAATAGAACCGGCATTGACAGGAATATCTAGCTCAATGACACGCTCCAGCGTCTCTTCATCAATAAGATCAGCGGTGAATACAATTTCAGATTTATCACGCCCGGGCTGAAAACCGGCATGAAGAGCACGTTCAATTTCGCCCAGTGATACCGAATCCACTTTAATACCCTGCTCTCTCATTAAGCGTAGAATGTGGGTATTAGAACAGGCTTTCTGTGCAAACCGGATAACATCAAACTGCTTTAGCTGCCTAATTTGTCTGCTAATAATATCACTGTCATAAACCCATAATGGGGTTCCGTAAACCGCGGGCAAAGCAAGAAGGTTTTCTGGTGTAAAACTATTGCCTGCATTAGCAGTACCTGAATTAACCGTCATAGTGGGTATTGTCATTGAAGCATTCTCACAAAATCAGCAGATACTTCATTATTGACAGCAAAATAGCAGGAAGAAAAATATCTATTTTGCTAAAGGCTATTCATTTTTGATATTGTTTTGCTTTATTTTTAAACACGTCGTTATATGGTATACACTAAAAGGCTATTTTTCTTCGTGAAACAGTCTCGAAGTGAAGTCTAGAGGAGAACACTATGCACGCCTGCTCATGGCGACATATAGAGATTTTTCATGCCGTAATGACCACAAAGAACCTGACTGACGCTGCGGTTTTACTGAAAACTTCACAACCAACAGTAAGCCGTGAACTGGCGCGTCTAGAACAATTGTTGAAATTTAAATTGTTTGACCGGATCAAAGGACGTTTATTCCCGACCGCGCAAGGGCTGAGGTTATTTGAAGAAGTCCAACGATCCTATTACGGGCTGGAAAGGATTCTCAATGCAGCGGACAGTATTCGCCAATTTGAGTATGCGCAACTATCTATCGCCTGTTTGCCGGTAT
Organism: Xenorhabdus stockiae; assembly: GCF_002632825.1. GTDB lineage: Bacteria > Pseudomonadota > Gammaproteobacteria > Enterobacterales > Enterobacteriaceae > Xenorhabdus > Xenorhabdus stockiae. Next base: position 55,332 of record NZ_NJAJ01000030.1, on the reverse strand, counting down.
TCTCACAATCTTTATTACCCAAAGTCTGCCGCAGTTTCATTCAATCCTATCCTGATGCACAACTGACAATCATTCCACAAGAATCTCCATTACTGGAAGAGTGGCTTTCGGCACAACGCCACGATATCGGTTTAACCGAACATATGCAGACACCTGCCGGAACTGAACGTGAAACTTTACTGACATTGAATGAAGTCTGCGTTCTGCCGGATAGCCACCCGCTTGCACAAAAAACACAACTGATACCAGAAGATTTTCATGATCAGCCCTTTATCAGCCTCTCTATTACTGACAGCTACAGAAAGCTTATCGATGCGATATTTAACGAACATCAGGTTTCACGCAGGATGATCATGGAGACCCACAGTGCATCATCAGTATGTGCCATGGTTAGTGAAGGTATCGGAGTATCGATTGTCAATCCTCTGACCGCACTCGACTATCTGAATAAAAAAGAACTGTATAAAAACATAGGGTTATGTATCCGGCCGTTCAGTATAGATATTCCTTTTATCGTTAGCTTAATTAAGCCGCTCCATCGTCCATCTTCCGAGCCGGTTGAAATATTTATTAGCCATTTAAAACAACAGGCTAAACTATTCCCTCAGAAATTAGCATCAGCTTTTCAGCGTTAATTGCTGCCAGTGAGAGGAGGAATCAAACCACTCCACCAGAAAATCCAATAAGGCCCGTAAGGTAGCGGGCATATTTTGACGGCTGACATAAATACCATAAATCCCCATCGCCTGAGGTTGATAATCTGGTAATAATTCAATTAATTGCCCAGATTTTAAATAGGGCGAGACGGAATAATAGGGCTGCATAGAAATACCCGCTCCTTGTAAAGCCGCTTCCATCAGAACCGTTGATTCATTAGCACTTAACGTGCCGCTGACGGGAACCGAATACTGTTCATCCTGTTTTTCAAATAACCATAAATTTTTGTCAAAAAGGTTATAAGTCAGGCAATTATGCATCGCCAAATCATCGGGGTTCTGGGGAAGTCTTTTACCGGCTAAATAAGAAGGTGCGGCACAAATAACAGAATGGCAAATCGATAGCGGACGGGCGATTAAATTCAGTCCCAGATTATTCGTAATGCGAATAGCTAAATCAATACGCTCTTCAACCAACTTAGTCGCTTTATTACTGATTTCCAGACTAACCCCAATTTGCGGATACTTGCGCATAAATTCAGGGATAGCCACAGACAGTGCACTAATTCCCAGTGCCTGACAACAGCTTACTCTCAACTGACCTTTCAGAGTCTTAGCTTCTGCCGATTGTTGAACCGGCATTGCTTCCGCCAGTTCTATCAGCTTAAGGCTTCGCTGATAAGCCTGTTCTCCCGCGGATGTCAGGCTGATTTGGCGGGTTGTACGATGTAAAAGACGAACTTCTGACCACCGTTCCATTTCGGACAAATAACGTGACACCATTGCCCGTGACATATCAAGCCGTTCTGCCGCTGCACTCAAACTACCCTGTTCAACAATTGTGACAAAAACCTGTGCTGCTGTGATCCTGTCCATCTATGTTTTTGTATCCCCACGCTGATTCGATTGATTTATGCAACAAACAGTTGCCAATTATGGGATTTTTCAATCGGTGTATGCAATCTATTATAGGCGCCATTCAAGCAGATAAGCATTTAGGAATTCGATGATGGCTAACAAGACTACAGTACATAAAACAATATTAAATACCGCTCTGGCCACTGCTCTTTCATTAGGAATGGGGACATTCGCTCAGGCCGCTGAACTTAAAATGGATATTTACAATCCGGGTGAAGAAAGCATTTTTCCGGTCTCTTCTGAAGTTATCAGTGGTGAACATGAAGTTGTGCTGATTGATGCTCAGTTCAGAAAAAGCGATGCTCAGGAACTGGTCAAAATGATCAAAAAGACGGGGAAAAAACTGACAACGATCTATATCAGCCAATCTGATCCAGATTATTACTTTGGTCTTGATGTGATCACTGAAGCCTTCCCTGAAGCCAAAGTGATCGCTTCACCAGAAACGATTAAAGCTATCAATGAGACCAAAGACGGTAAACTGGCGTACTGGGGTGGTGTTCTGCAAGATCAGGCTCCGAAAAAAATTATTGTCCCTGAGCCATTGAAAGGAAATACTTTTACTGTAGACGGTGAGAAATTGATTGTTGAAGGTTTGAATGGCCCGGCAGCAGATCGTACTTTCGTATGGGTTCCTAAATTAAAAGCAGTTGTTGGCGGTGTTACTGTATCTGAAAATATTCATGTATGGATTGCAGACACTCAAACTAAATCATCCCGTCAGAACTGGATGCAAACATTAGACCAAATTAAAAACCTGAAACCTGAAACTGTGGTACCAGGTCATTATGTAGGTCATACAGCTATGACACTGGACTCAGTGAGTTTTACTCAAAATTATCTGGCTACATTGGAGAAAGAATTACCAAAAGCAAAAGATTCCGCAGAATTAATTTCAGTTATGAAAAAACATTATCCAAACCTTGCGGAAGAATCCAGCCTTGAATTAAGTGCAAAAGTTCTTAAAGGTGAAATGACGTGGCCTCAATAAATTAAAATTATCATGGGTGTTACGAATAGTAGCACCCGTATTTTATTCAAATAGTCATTCCCAAAAAAAACATTATAATAAAAAATGAAATTATCATTTCAAAAATCCCTTTAATACTTTACATTTAAATAAGAATAAAATTTATAACCAAAATATAAAAACACAAATTCACCAATTAAACACAAACAATGCCTAAATTAAGTGATACTGGTCATTTTTTTATTTTTATAACTAATTAATAAACTGAATTTGTGACCAATGAGCCATACTGCAATAAATCATCTTGAATAAAAAACTCACTTTATTTAGATTTGGTTTCAACGGAGAGATAAGTAAGCCAACCTAAGATAATTAGATGCTTCTAACGTCTAGGTTATGTAAGGTAGGCAGCTTAAGGCCAACTAGATGCTTCCAACGTCTAGCGCAAGCAGGATGAACAGCCTAAACCAGCTAGATGCTTCCAACGTCTAGCGTATACAGGAGCTACCCAGCCTACTAGATGCTTTTAACATCTATTGTATGCAGAAAGTAGCCCGATACATTAGATGCTTTTAACATCTACCATGTAATTAATGTGTACTATAGGCTCTAATCCTGCTCTCTCCCATATTTTCAATTCTCATATTCATTTCCCAATTAATACTAATCAAGTTCAATAGATTGCCCAGTAGAAAGATTCTTCGCATTTGGTAACCATAACCTTCCCCATCTACCACTACAGTGACAGGCATAAATATGCTGTATGTTTTCTTTTTTAATATATCGCCTGATACTCAATAGCTTAAGAGGAGAAGCATAACGTAAATGTAAGCCACCAATAATGGCATAGACCTTATCGATACCCGTTATAGATTTACAAAACTCAACCATATCGATAACACCACGATGCCCACAGCCAATAAAAATAATTAATCCGTGGCGGGATTTATAAATTAAAGCGCCTTCGTCCTTGACAAAATCCGGAGAGTAATTCTCACCTACAATCACACCATAACTTTTATTTTCCTCTTTCTTAATCTCACCTGAATAAATAAAGTTATCATTGATGTGAGTTTCATCTTTTGAAAAAAAAGTGTCGAAATTAGCATAATTAACCTGTCTGGATAACATTTTAAATTTCACCGCCTTATTTTTCGTTATTAACCATCCATAATATCTTTCGTTTTTCACTTCCGGATGACAAATAACTTTAGCATTCGTAGAAAAAAAAGGCAGACCTCCACAGTGATCAAAATGACCGTGAGAAACAATAACTGTAGAAACATTCGATAAGTCTATATTTAATTTCTTTGCGTTATCGATAAAACTGCCATCTGGACCAGTATCAAAAAGGATTGTATTTTCCTGATCCTGAATTAATAAGCTTAACCCCTGCTTATTGATTAAGCTTCCTTTGTAGGGTGCAAGAACCTGATTTTCCAATAATGCTGTTATTTTTAGTGTCATAGCGCACTCTTTTAGGCTGTGATATTTTTATCGTTTTCTGGCTATATCCAATATGCTGAATTATCTAAACTTGAGCAAGCTCGATAATATTAATCCCAGATAGATAAAAAAACATCAAAAGTATGGCAGAAAAACAAAGATAAGGCCCAAAAGCAATAAACTCTGGATAATTTTTCCTTTTCAGCCAAATAATCGCAAACCCTAATAGTCCGGAGATTGAAGACAGAAGCATCAGCACAGGGATCATCTCCATACCAATCCATGCCCCTATTGCAGCAGCCAGCTTTAAATCACCATAGCCAACCCCCTCTTTCTTAAAAACACACCGACATAACCAATATAATACCCACAAAAATAAATACCCTGATATGGCGCCATATATCGCACTCTTGATCGGAATTAAATTATCACCGCTATTAAAAACCAATCCGAACCATAATAAAGGTTGAGTGAAAATATCTGGTAACTGATAAGTCTTTATATCAATAATGGCTAAGCAAACTAAAGTAATGCAAAAAAATGAAATTATTATATCATTCAGATTAACTGGATTATTGAACCACTGACCTTTTCCATCCATGAAAATGCTCAATACAGCTTCCATAAATAACATCCCTGTAATGATATCCCTTATTTATTTCCTGACGTTAATCAGAACACGGTGAATATTAAATTTTCCCACAGGTCATTAGCAATGAAAAATCCGTTAAAATTGCCATTATGAAATAAATATGCGAGCCGGCTCGCAAGGTCTTTTTGCCTGATAGACAACTTGATTAGGCTACCAGCGCTCCTTTATCATGGCAGCATATGCCATACCGGGGTTATCCGGAGAAAAAGGAAAGAAAAATATGCGAATTCCCCGCATCTATCATCCTGCTCCTCTCACTGTAGGAGCTGAAATTAGCCTTAGTGATGATGCCGCCAACCATGTTGGCCGTGTACTTAGAATGAGTAACGGGCAACGATTGCAGCTCTTTGATGGTAGCAATCAGATTTTTAATGCAGAAATTACAGAAGCCAGCAAAAAAACGGTCAAAGTCTATATCCATACCGGAGAATTGGCTGATCACGAATCACCATTAGATCTGCATCTGGGGCAGGTTATGTCCCGTGGTGAGAAAATGGAATTTACCATCCAAAAATCGGTTGAGCTGGGTGTTAACACTATCACGCCACTCCTTTCTGAACGCTGTGGTGTAAAACTGGATGCGGAAAGGCTGGAAAAAAAACTGCAACAGTGGAAAAAAATAGCAATTTCTGCCTGCGAACAATGTGGGCGTAATCAGATCCCTGAGATCCGACCTGTTATGTCACTTGAAGCATGGTGTGCAGAAAACGATAACAGCCTAAAATTAAATCTGCACCCTCGTGCCAGCCAAAGTATCAATACCCTACCGTTGCCAGTGGAAAAGGTACGCCTGCTGATTGGCCCGGAAGGGGGATTATCCGCCGAAGAAATAGAAATGACGGCAAATCACCAATTTACTGATATCCTGTTAGGCCCTCGTGTCCTGCGGACAGAAACTACGGCACTCACTGCAATTACAGCACTACAAGTTCGTTTTGGTGATCTGGGTTAAGGAGAAAGAATGATCAAGCTCGGTATAGTGATGGATCCAATTTCATCCATCAATATTAAGAAAGATACTAGTTTTGCCATGCTACTGGAAGCACAGAAACGTGGATGGGAAGTCCATTACATGGAGATGAATGATCTCTATCTGCATCAGGGGGAAGGCCGTGTGCGCACCCGTTTGCTGACCGTGGAAGAAAATCCTCAGCAGTGGTATCAGTTTGGTAATGAACAGGATATTGCCCTTGATACACTGAATGTTATCCTGATGCGCAAAGACCCGCCTTTTGATACTGAATTCATCTACGCGACTTATATTCTGGAACGGGCTGAAATTAAAGGAAGCCTTATCGTCAACAAACCACAAAGCCTGCGTGACTGTAATGAAAAACTGTTTACTGCATGGTTCCCTGAACTGACGCCGGATACGCTGGTAACACGCAACGCCAGAACACTGCGTGAATTCCATCAAAAACATGGTGATGTTATTTTTAAACCATTAGATGGCATGGGTGGCGCTTCTATTTTCCGTCTGAAACAGGATGACCCAAATATTGGTGTGATTATTGAAACGCTGACAGACCATGGCAGCCGTTTCTGCATGGCACAAAACTTCCTGCCCGCTATTAAGGATGGAGATAAGCGAGTGTTGGTTGTGGACGGTGAACCTGTTCCTTACTGTCTCGCCCGTATTCCGGCACAAGGTGAGACACGAGGAAACCTCGCAGCAGGCGGACGCGGTGAAGCCCGGCCTCTGTCAGAAAGTGACTGGGCAATAGCGCGCGCTGTCGCACCTGTACTGAAAGAAAAAGGATTAATTTTTGTCGGGCTTGATATCATTGGTGATCGTCTGACAGAAATCAACGTTACTAGCCCAACGTGTGCTCGTGAAATAGAAGCGGCCTTCCCTGAGATCTCTGTTACGGGTATGCTGATGAATTCAATTGAAAAACGATTGGGTAAACAAACGGTATAATAGGCCAAACTACTTCCATTTCCTGGTAGCGTTTGCCATTTATTATATAGGCTCACACAGCATGTGAGCCACTTTATTCATTTATCGTAAAAATCATCATCAAAAAAACATGAACTTACAGCACCATTTCCTTATTGCTATGCCTTCGCTCACTGATCCTTATTTCAACCGTTCTGTAGTTTATATCTGCGAACATGATCAAAACGGTGCGATGGGGTTAATTATCAATAAGCCAATAACTCAGGTTTCTATTCAGGGGATCTTGAAGAAATTAGAAATCTCTCCCGCAGACAGAGACGATAACATCAATCTGAACAGCTCGGTTATGGCGGGTGGACCGTTATCTGAAGAACATGGTTTTATTTTACATACGCCATTGCCCGGATTCAGCTCCAGTATACAAATCTCTGATGAGACGATGGTAACGACCTCCAAAGATATGCTCGAAGCATTAGGCACTCCACGTCAGCCGAAAAATATTTTAATGACACTGGGGTATGCCGGCTGGGAAAAAGGCCAGCTGGAAAAAGAAGTTATGGAAAATAGCTGGCTTACTGTCAGTGCTGATCCTTCAATTATTTTCAATACCCCCGTTGCCGATCGCTGGCATGAAGCTGCATCCTTATTGGGAATTAATATCCACAATCTCGCATTACAAGCAGGGCATGCCTGATGAAAAACCGCACAGTGATTGCATTCGATTTCGGTACCCGCAGTATTGGTGCTGCTATAGGACAAGAAATAACCGGCACAGCTAGAGCACTAGATTCTTTCAAAGCCAAAGAGGGTTCTCCTAATTGGGATATGATTGAGAAGCTCCTCAAAGAATGGCAGCCAGATTTAGTCATTGTTGGTCTGCCACTCAATATGGATGGCACCGAACAGCCAGTCACTGCACAAGCCAAAAAATTTGCTAATCGTATACATGGTCGCTTTGGTGTTCAGGTTGAACTGCATGATGAACGATTAACAACGGTAGAAGCGCGCTCTCATCTGTTTGCTCATGGCGGATATCGCGCTCTTGATAAAGGCAAAGTTGATTCCACTTCTGCTGTCGTCATTTTGGAAAGCTGGTTTGAGCAACATTGTTGATAATAAAAAGCTATTTATAATTAATGGCTTATTATCGTAAGCCAATAATACAGTGAAGTTATAATCATAGGAATTTGTTCCATTATTTTGCCAGCTATTCCGCCAGCAATCCCGATAACCTGCGTTGTTGGCGGCTCTGCTCGTAGGTTTGCATTCCGCAAGCGGCTCCGGTTTGCATTAACGTTGCTATCTGATGGTTTTTCCCTTCCCTGATCAAATGGCTGACAGCCTGATTGACGACTAAAATTTCATAAATAGCCACTCTTCCCCCCTCCTTAGCAGGAAGCAGTTGCTGAGCAATAACTGCCTTTAAACTACCTGCCAGCTGAGCGCATATCCATCCTTTCTCATCTGCGGGAAACACATCCACCAGCCGATCTATTGCCTGAATTGCTCCACGGGTATGTAGTGTTGATAAAACCAAATGACCCGTTTCGGCGGCTGTCAGTGCCAACCGGATCGTTTCTTTATCACGCAATTCACCCAGCAGGATGACATCAGGATCCTGTCTTAGTGCCCCTTTCAGCGCAGTCTGATAATCCGGCACATTTTCCCCGATTTGCCTTTGCTGTATCAGACAATTCCGGCTTAGGTGAACAAACTCTATCGGGTCTTCCAGTGTAATGATATGTTTTCTGACATGATTATTCAGAGTGTTAATCATCGCTGATAATGTTGTTGATTTACCGCTTCCGGTTGCACCTGTTACTAATATCAACCCATTTTCTGCCAGTCCCTTTTCCTCGGGTAAAACAAGGCGCTGAATAATATCTGGCGCATATAGCTGCTCCAAGGTCGGGCATTTATCAGAAATTAACCGTAATACCAATGAAAGGTGCTCCTGCTGATAGAATAAATTCCCTCTGAGTCGTCTTTTATTCGGCATTTCTACGACAAAATCAACATGCCCTGTGCTCCTCAATTGCCGCAGTTGCTCTTCAGGTAATATTCCGTTGCTCCATGTATTGATGAAGTCATTATCAATCTCTGCCAAATGTGTCTGCGGATATAACACATCATTGATGCGCAAAATTGGCACTTTCCCGACACAAAGATGCAGATCGGAGGCATTATGCTTTACACTAAGGGCCACTAACTTTTCCATATTCATTTTTTAATCTCCTGAGTTTCTTATGCACAATATCGAACAAAATCTTCACGATGTCAGGAACAACATCGCCCTTGCAGCTCAGAAATGCGGGCGCTCTCCAAAAGAAATTACATTACTTGCAGTCAGTAAAACCAAACCTGCAGAAGCCATCGCAAAAGCGATAGCCACAGGCCAGAGGGAATTTGGCGAGAATTACGTTCAGGAAGGGGTGGAAAAAATTCAACTGTTCGCTAACCACAACGATTTGGTGTGGCACTTTATCGGCCCTTTACAGTCTAATAAAAGTCGTTTGGTGGCTGAACATTTCGACTGGTGCCATACTATCGACCGATTGAAAATCGCCCAGCGTTTGAATGAACAACGGCCTGAAAGCATGGCTCCGCTCAATGTCCTCATTCAGATTAATATCAGTGGGGAAAACAGTAAGTCAGGTATTCTTCTGGAAGAACTTGAGGAACTGGCCGCAACAGTTGATTTACTACCTAATCTGGTATTACGTGGTCTGATGGCCATTCCTGCACCAGAAGAAGATTATGAACGGCAAACCGCTATTTTTCGTCGGATGGAACAGGCTTTTATTAAATTAAAGGCACAATACCCACGGATAGATACACTTTCTATGGGGATGACTGATGATATGGAAGCCGCTATCGCCTGTGGCTCAACCTTAGTTCGCATAGGAACCGCCATTTTTGGTGCCCGCGAGTATGGTTCTACAGCAAGTTAATTAACAGCTCAACTTTAACTCATTAATATTCGAGACGATTTCTTCATGGAAAATAGAAAAATCACGTTTATCGGCGCGGGGAATATGGCGCATGCCATCATCGCTGGGCTGATCAAAAAAGGCTATCCGGCCAAACTAATCACTGTCTGTTCGCCCAATACAATTCGCCGTGATGTTCTGGCAGAAAAATATGGCATCAACAGTCAGAGTGACAATATTCACTATGCTCAGGAAGCTGATGTTATTGTTTTGGCTGTTAAGCCCCAAATGATGGAAGAAGTTTGTGGCTCCTTGCGTTCGCAAGTCAATTTCGAGCAAAAACTTGTGCTTTCTATTGCTGCCGGTATTCCTCTTTCCCGTTTTTACTCATTTTTGCAGGAAAATCTCAATATTATCCGCATTATGCCAAATACGCCCTCACTTATCGGGCAAGGGATCAGCGGCATGTTCGCACCTGAACAGGTCAAGCAATCTGATCGCCAGTTTGCTGAAGTATTAATGAACAGTGTCGGCAAAGTCTGCTGGGTAAAGGATGAAAATGGCATCAATGATATTATTGCCATTGCTGGGAGTGCTCCGGCTTATTTTTTCCTGTTTATGGAATCGATGCAACAGGAAGCAGAACGTCTGGGCTTCGACAGCCAAACGGCCAGAGAACTGGTTCTGCAAACGGCTATGGGTTCAGCTAAACTTGCTGAATCACAGGCAGAACTTCCTTTTTCTATCCTGCGTGAACAGGTAACATCTAAAGGTGGTACAACTGCCGAAGCATTACGCGTTTTTTATGAAAACCATCTGCCGGAAGTTGTATCCCAAGCTATGCAGGGAGCAATACGCCGGGCACAGGAAATGGAAAAATTATTTTAAACAACCAATATAATTTGATCAGGGCTGCTACATGCAATTCTTAAACTTTCTCTTTTTTACAGTTCTGGATTTATATACCGCAGTTTTACTGCTTCGAGTCTGGATGCAATGGGTGCGTTGTGATTTTTACAATCCGTTCTCACAATTTATCGTTAAAATCACCCAACCCGTGGTACGCCCATTACGTAGGGTTCTTCCCGCTATTGGCCCTATTGATACAGCATCGGTTGTTTTTGCTTACATTCTCGTCATGCTCAAACTGATGTTGCCTTACTGGTTAGCAACAGGGCAATTTCTTGTCCAGCTATTCCCTCTTGGAGTAATTGAACTGCTGACTGCCGCAGGAAAACTGGTATTCTGGCTTGTGATTGCCCGCGCATTATTGAGCTGGATCAGTCAGGGACGTAACCCTGTGGATTACGTTCTGCTCCAATTAACAGAACCACTGATGGCACCTATCCGTCGCATTATTCCTTCAATGGGAGGATTAGATTTCTCAGCCATGATTGTGATTCTGATCCTGTATGCGCTAAATGCTCTCCGTGCCGATGTTTTAGCGTGGTTAATTCCGAGCTTAATTGGTTAATAAATAATAAGTTAATTGGATAGAAACAATGCAGAAAGTTGTTCTTGCCACAGGAAATGCTGGCAAAGTCCGGGAGCTGGCTGATTTACTGGCTGACTTTGGTTTAGATATCGTCGCTCAGACTGAATTGGGTGTAGATTCCGCAGATGAAACCGGTTTGACCTTTATTGAGAATGCCATCATTAAAGCCCGTCATGCTGCGGCAATAACCGGTTTACCTGCGATTGCTGACGATTCAGGGCTATCAGTCAATGCTCTCGGTGGTGCTCCCGGTATTTATTCGGCTCGTTATGCGGGAGTCGATGCCTCCGATCAGGATAATCTGGAAAAACTACTGGAAACCATGAGCGATGTTCCTGATGACCAACGTCAGGCACAATTCAATTGTGTTCTGGTTTATTTACGTCATGCAGAAGATCCGACTCCTCTGGTCTTCCACGGTCGCTGGTCTGGCTTCATTACCCGCGAACCAGCCGGTAATGGCGGTTTTGGTTATGATCCGGTTTTCTACGTACCGGAATTTGGCTGTACAGCAGCAGAATTAAGCCGTGAACAAAAAAGTGCTGTTTCACATCGTGGACAAGCCTTAAAAATGCTGTTGGAAGCTATGCGTAATGCTTAAATTACCACCATTAAGTCTTTATATTCATATTCCCTGGTGTGTGCAGAAGTGCCCTTATTGTGATTTCAATTCACATGCATTAAAGGGAGATGTACCGCATCAGGAATATGTTGAACACCTGCTGACAGATTTACGTCATGATTTGCCAATGGTTGAGGGGCGGGAAGTCTCCACTATCTTTATCGGTGGAGGTACGCCCAGTTTGCTCAGTGCGGAAGGAATGCAACGGTTGCTTGATGGTGTCAGGGAGCTACTGCCCCTCTCCCCGCAGGCAGAAATTACCATGGAAGCTAATCCGGGAACAGTTGAAGCTGACCGTTTCAGTGCCTATCAACAGGCTGGTATTAACCGGATTTCAATCGGTGTACAAAGTTTTGGCTCAGATAAGCTTATCCGCTTAGGGCGTATTCATGGCCCGGAAGAAGCGAAACGAGCCGCACGGCTGACGGCTGGTCTTGGGCTGCGCAGTTTCAATCTTGATTTGATGCATGGCCTGCCTAACCAGACACTGGATGAAGCTCTGAACGATTTACGTCAGGCTATTGAACTCTCACCACCTCATTTATCGTGGTATCAGCTGACGATTGAACCCAATACCAGTTTTGGCTCACGCCCGCCAGTTCTGCCGGATGATGATGCGCTGTGGGATATTTTCTCTCAAGGACATAAGTTATTGACAGAAGCCGGCTATCAACAGTATGAAACCTCAGCATATGCCAAACAGGATTATCAATGTCAGCATAATCTGAACTACTGGCGGTTTGGTGATTATCTGGGAATTGGCTGTGGTGCACACGGAAAAATATCGTTTGAAGACGGGCGTATTCTGCGCACAGTGAAAACCAAACATCCACGCGGTTATATGCAAGGGCGTTATTTGGATAAACAACATCAAGTGGATCACGATGATCGCCCATTTGAATTTTTCATGAACCGTTTTCGTTTGCTAGAAGCAATGCCACGAAAGGATTTCAGTGATTTTACTGGATTACCGGAAAGCACTATCCGACAGAAAATCGACGCAGCGCTGGCAAAAGGTTATATCACTGAAAGTGATACACACTGGCAAATCACAAAACACGGAAAATTATTCCTGAATTCGTTATTAGAAATGTTTTTGTAGCGCTATTTTTGTAAAAGTAAGCTTCTGCAAAAATAAGGCTGCTCCTTGAGCTTCAAGGGCAGCCTTATTTTATAAACACATTTAATCAGTGTGATTACAAAGCATCAGCGATTGCATTAACTTGACTCGTCAGGCTCTCTATCCCGCCACCAGACAGATACCATAAATCTGGTTGCAAATAGACTATCTTGCCATTTTTATAAGCATTGGTTGACTTCACCTGAACGGTTTCAAACTGAGCTTTTGTTAACTCCCCTGCTCCAATCGCTTTACTGCGATCAATAATAAAGATGACATCAGGATTTGCCTGAGCAATCATTTCCGCAGTGACAAGACGGCTCTTATCGTTATCTGATTTCGGTGGTAATTCAGCGCGCTGCGCTTTCACCACATTGTAAACAACGGTTTGATTATTCGGGTATAACTCGCCAGCATTATGTAATAAAACCAGTACTTTGTTATTTGAAGATTTTGCTTTTTCCTGCGCAGTCGTTATCGTTTTTTCTAAACCAGCCTGCTGTGCTTTTACTGCATCTTGTTTATCAAACAGTTCACCTAATAACTTCAGATTATTTTCAACAGATGGCAGGTAGTTTTTATTATCCGTGCTTAAATCCACAGTAGGTGCAATTTGGGATAAACGATCATAAAAATCACCCTGACGCCCGGTGATCACAATCAAATCCGGTTTTATTTCAGCCAGTTTTTCTAAATCCGGAGATTTCATCCCGCCGGCATCATTCATCTTTTCAGATACGTGACTACTCACATATTCAGGCAAACTTTCTTTCGGCAGTGCAATAACACGCTCAGATAGCCCTAATTTGGCCATTGAATCGTAAGTACCGAAGTCAAATAAAACCACTCTCTCAGGATTTTTCTTAACCTTAGTTTCTCCGGAATGATGTTTTACCGTGAGATAATCCCCAGACTGAGTGATGACTGAATTTGGCGTAAATGTTGTAGATTGCTGGCTGAATGCGGAATGACTAGTAACAGAAAATAATGAGGCTAAAATAATCGGCAGGATCTTTTTCATTAGGGCACCTGAAGTAATCATGTGTATAAAAAGTGATTTGCATTCTAGATGCCCAATATAGGATGTCAATCAAATAAGAATCAATTTCATCATGATTCTTACTTGATATGAAATACTGTGATTTAGTTAATGGAATTCAAAAAGCTGGTGCGCAACTGTTCCAGTTTATTGGCTTTATCACACACTTCTCCTTTAAAGCGTTTTAGCTCTTTTTCCTGCTTTTTCCATTCTGCCTCCAAACCATTCTGCATACCTCCCAACCCGCCGAGAAGAGACATTAACATCTGTTTGCCGTCACCATTTTGATTGCTTGTTTTACGGCTCATTTCGTTAATACTGTCCTGCAATATTCCACCCAAACTCTGCTGGATGAGATCCTTTCCTTCCGTTTCTATCTGTTTGATTGCCTGGTAATGGAAAAAAATACCATCAGGACGGGTTTCCAATACTTTATCAATTTGCTTATTCAGGCCAGATTCCAATTTAGTCAAACGAACGCGAATATTGCTATCCTTTCCCATCGTTTCAGTGACCACTTTATCCAATGCCTGACGGGCGTCAGTGAGATGATTTAAAGCCTCTTTTTTCACCCATGGTAAATCCTGCCGGGTAAGTTGCTGAAACTGTTTTGCTTTACTGCGTTGATCGGCATTTAGCGATAGTGCTTTACCATTACGAAAGACAGAGCCATCTGGCATAATTTTCAGGCTCCTGTTTTCACCAATCATCTGCACTGAGTCGGCCGTGACAATAATGTCATCTTTGAGTGTCGTCCGGCACTCTGAAGCAGCCTGTGCCTGAACAGCAAATACCAGTGATGCCGCAACCACAATTTTTCGTAACATACCTTCTCCTGTTCTCCTCAGCGTTGCACTCCTCTATCTTCTATTCAGAGCTACTGCAATTAGCTGCTAATGTTTCAAGTTAAAAAATGGAACGTCCGATGCGGGCAGCTAATTTTTCCAATGCTGCACAACCAGCCAGAGAGTTACCCGCACGATCCAGTTCTGGAGACCATACTGTTACAGTAAACTCTCCCGGAACAACACAGACAATTCCCCCGCCAACGCCTGATTTCCCGGGCATTCCAATCCTGAAAGCAAATTCGCCTGAACCATCATACATGCCACACGTCAACATTAACGCATTGATCTGCCGGGTTTGTCGGAGACTTAAAATTTGCTGACCGGAATCGATCATCCGCCCCTTATTCGCCAAGTAAATAAAGCATTGAGATAATTCAACACAATTCATTTTCAGAGCACAATACTGGAAATAAGTTTGCAGTACTGTGAGCACATCATTTTCAAAATTGCCAAATGACTTCATCAAATAAGCAATGGCTGCATTACGGCTAGAATGTTCCATTTCTGAACGGGCAACAACCTCATCATAACCAATATCTTTTTGCCCTGTGAGACTACGTACAAACTCCAGCATCCTATGCTTAGGTGCACTCAGGCGGGATTGCAACATATCACAGATAACCAATGCTCCGGCATTAATAAAGGGATTACGGGGAATACCTTTTTCCAGTTCCAACTGCACCAATGAGTTAAATGGTTGCCCCGAAGGTTCTGTGCCTACTCGCTGCCAGATATCCTCTTCTTTATAGCGTGTCATTGCCAGTGTCAGGCTCAATACCTTAGAAACAGACTGAATGGAGAAACGTTTTTCCGCATCTCCCGCTTTAAAGACCTGACCATCTACCGTACAGATCGCCATTGCCAGATTATTTATCGGAACTTCCGCCAGAGCAGGAATGTAATCTGCTACTTTTCCTTGGCCAATCAAAGGGCGTACTTCATCTAAGATATCTGCCAATAACGCATTAGAGAACCTTACTTTCACCACTTTTTCTCCAGACAAAAAAGGGCTCTCAATGAGCCCCTACACAATTCTTAATTCAACTGCGAATCAATCCCACCACATATCAAATAATTCAGATGTGGCAACTTCTTCCATACCGCGATCTTTCAGCCATTTATCAATCAGCTGGCGGTGTTCTTCAGTGCATTTACCGATTTTCTGTAAACAGACAAGACCTTCCCACTGCAAATAACCGCTGGCATCCAGTGCCAGACCATTTGGCTCGATTAATTCCTCAATCAGAGCATCAACCGTGCTGTCTACGACTTCGACGGATGTATCAGCCGGAAAGTTCCACTTGACGGAAAAACCTAATTCCTGAAATTCATCAATACGCAATTTTTTACGCAGACGGCGACTACGGTTTTTAGCCATTATTTTACCCTCTCAAACATTAGATCCCATACGCCATGCCCCAAACGATGACCGCGCATCTCAAATTTTGTGACAGGACGTGAATCAGGACGTGGTACGTAATCATTGCTTTCTGAAATGTTGCGATACCCTTCAGCTTCGCTCATCACTTCCAACATATGCTCAGCATATGGCTGCCAGTCAGTTGCCATATGGAATACACCACCGATTTTCAGTTTATTTCTGATCATCTGAGCAAAAGCAGGCTGTACAATCCGACGCTTATTATGCCGCGCTTTATGCCACGGATCAGGGAAGAATAACTGAACCATTTCCAGCCCCTGTTCAGGGATCATATTTTCCAGTACTTCAATCGCATCGTGGCACATCACACGCAAATTGCTGATATTTTCATCTTCAGCGGAAGCCAGACATGCACCCACTCCCGGAGCATGGACTTCAATTCCGAAAAAATTCTTCTCCGGATTCTGGCTTGCCATCGTGACCAGAGATGTCCCCATGCCAAAACCAATTTCCAGCACAACAGGTGCATCACGGCCAAACAATTCTGCCATATCTTGCAGTGCAGGCTGATAATCAACACCCATATTTGGCCACACATTATCAAGTGCATGTTGCTGACGAGCCGTTAACCGCCCCTGCCGACGCACAAAACTGCGGACACGGCGCAAAGCCCTGCCATTTTCATCATATTCCGGTGAAATTACGTTATTTATCATGGTACTGTCTATTGATACTTTCTATCAGTTTTAAAGGCTTTTGCTCTGGCTTCCGGGACGTTATGTGCCGCAGGATTGCCTAAAGTGAGCGCAATTATGCAAAGATGGCTGAGTTTATCAAGTTCAGTGCTCATAAGCACAACTTTAATGTTAAATTGTGTGGTGCTTCGAAACAAAGTTCGGGTTTACACTGAGGTTACACTATGTTGCAATCCTGTTCACGAAACGATTATCAGATATAAAGACAATTATTCTAATGATGGAAGCCGAGCAATTTTCACAGGCGGTACTTGAGTGGTATCACCGTTATGGTCGTAAAACCCTGCCGTGGCAGCTGGAAAAAACATCCTATCACGTCTGGCTTTCAGAAGTGATGCTGCAACAGACGCAGGTTGCGACAGTTATACCTTATTTCCAGAAGTTTATTTCACGCTTTCCCGATGTCACCTCACTGGCGGCGGCTCCATTGGATGAAGTTCTTCATCTGTGGACTGGTCTGGGCTATTACGCACGTGCCCGTAATCTACATAAAGCCGCTCAGCAGATAGTTGAATTACATCGAGGAAAATTCCCGACTACCTTTGATGAAGTAGTCGCCTTACCCGGTGTAGGCCGCTCTACCGCAGGCGCTATTCTTTCCCTCTCTCAGGGCAAGCATTTCCCAATCCTTGATGGTAATGTGAAACGCGTTCTGGCCCGCTGCTATGCTATTGATGGCTGGCCGGGTAAAAAAGACGTAGAAAATCGACTATGGGATATCAGTACCCGCGTTACTCCTGCGCTGGGTGTTGAATATTTTAATCAGGCAATGATGGATTTGGGTGCACTGGTATGTACCCGCAGCAAACCAAAATGTGAGATTTGCCCGCTTAATACAGGCTGTATTGCGTATGCTAATCACAGTTGGGCCAATTATCCGGGTAAAAAACCGAAACAGACCATCCCTGAAAAAACCGCGTATTTTTTATTGATGCAGCATGGTGATGCTGTCTGGCTGGAACAACGCCCGCTTTCGGGTATCTGGGGCGGATTATTTGCATTCCCGCAATTTACTGATGAAAACGCACTCAAACAGTGGCTGGAAGATTCAGGGATCTCGCACAGTCAACCTGAGCAACTAATCTCATTTCGCCACACTTTCAGTCATTTTCATCTGGATATCGTACCCATTAAAATCAACATATTATCTTTTGATTCCTGCATGGATGAAAGTAAGGGACTTTGGTATAACTTACGCCAGCCAGCAACAATTGGACTGGCAGCTCCCGTTGAGTACCTTTTGCAGCAGTTGGGATAAACTTAATCCATATTTTGTGCGCCATTATTTTTTGCTCCATAACGACATTTGAGGATTTATCATGAGCAGGACTATTTTTTGTACTTTTTTACAGCGAGAAGCTGACGGACAGGATTTTCAGTTCTATCCGGGAGAACTGGGTAAGCGTATTTTCAATGAAATTTCTAAAGAAGCCTGGCAGCAATGGATGAGTAAACAGACTATGCTGATTAACGAAAAGAAACTGAATACGATGAATCCGGAAGATCGCAAATTGCTCGAACAGGAAATGGTGAAATTCTTGTTTGAAGGGAAAGATATTAAAATTGACGGTTATACCCCACCAGAAAAATAACTTTTAATATCTGCTATTTATTGGGTGAATCAGGATATTTAGAAATCACCCAATAAATGGGAATTTATCCTAATATCCAACGGCATCATAAAATGAAAAAACTGCTGGCACTGCTCCTGCTCACTCCACTTCTGATTTCCTGCTCAAGCAAACAAGATACTGAATACAAAGAAGAATACATAAAAGACACTAACGGATTTGATATCTTAATGGGACAATTTGCTCATGACATTGAAAAGATCTGGGGATTACGCGAAGTTTTGATTGCAGGCTCGAAAGATTACGTAAAATACACAGATCAATATAAAACCCGTAGCCACATTAATTTTGATGCCGGAACCATTACTATTGAAACCATATCACCCATTGAACCAACTCAACACTTACACAAGGCTATTGTAACAACTTTATTGATGGGTGATGATCCAGGTTCTGTCGATCTTTACTCTGACGCGAATGATATCCAGATCAGCAAAGAACCTTTTCTGTACGGGCAGGTTCTAGATAATACTGGCGAGCCAATTCGCTGGGAATGGCGCGCAAACCATTTTGCCGATTATCTGCTCCAGAATAAATTACAGCGTCGCCAGTCAGGACTCCATGTGATTTGGTCGGTCACGATGCAATTAGTGCCTAATCATCTAGATAAACGCGCCCATAAATATCTGCCTATTGTTCGCAAGGTTGCGATTAAATATGGTATTGATGAATCTCTGATCCTTGCCATTATACAGACAGAATCCAGCTTTAATCCTTACGCAGTCAGCCGTTCCGATGCTCTGGGTCTAATGCAGGTCATGCAGCATACTGCCGGGCGGGATGTATTCAAAATGCAAGGTAAATCCGGCCAACCAAGCCGCAATTATCTTTTTGACCCTGAAAATAACATTGATGCAGGTGCGGCTTATCTAGCGATCTTACAGAATATTTATTTAGGTGAAATCCAGAACGTAACCTCGCGCCGCTACGCTGTTATTACAGCCTATAACGGTGGTGCTGGCAGTGTATTAAAGGTCTTTTCCAGCGATAAGAAAAAAGCAGCTCAAATTATCAATACAATGGCACCGGGTGATGTTTATGAAGTCCTGACTAATAAACACCCATCCGCTGAGTCACGCCGTTATTTGATAAAAGTAAATAACGCTCAAAAAAGCTATCGCCGATAAATCATCGTCACAAATAAGAGATGGAGAGGTGTTTATCTCTCCATTTTTGTTTACATTTACAACCAATTGTGCATTTTAAAAGCGCTTGAATAAATTTATAGAGAAAGTCGTTGACGGATTGGAGTGAATACTGTTTAATGCGTCCCCGTTAGCCCGGATAGCTCAGTCGGTAGAGCAGGGGATTGAAAATCCCCGTGTCGGTGGTTCGATTCCGCCTCCGGGCACCACTTCAACTTCCAGTGAAGTCCAGCCCAGTAAAACAATTCCTGCTAAATCCAGCAAAATCAACATCCATTCTTATTTTTAGGTCTAGTTTCGTCTGTTGCAATCAAGATGCAGCGAAGGGCATAATTCGGGGCACTTACCGTTCGATTACAAGGATGCCCTTAATAATGAAACTAAACGCACGACAAATCGACACTGCAAAGCCCAAAGAAAAAACCTACAAACTCGCCGATGGCGGCGGTCTCTATTTAGAAGTCTCGTCACGCGGCTCGAAATACTGGCGGATGAAGTATTACCGCCCCACCGATAAGAAAGAAGACCGGCTGGCATTTGGTGTTTATCCGGCAGTATCGTTAGCCGATGCCCGCGCCAGACGGGATGAAGCCAAAAAGCTGATGGCACAGGGCATCGATCCCAAAGCCGAGAAAAAAGGCACTGCCTCGCCATCGAAAATCACACAGACCTTTGAACATATCGCCCGTGAATGGCACGCCAGTAACAAACGCTGGAGCGACAGACATAGCCAAACAGTGCTGCGCAGCCTTGAACAGTACATTTTCCCGCAGATTGGCAAGCTCAACATTACCACGCTAAGAACCAGCCAGCTTTTAGCCCCCATCAAAATGATTGATGATGCAGGTAAACACAATATCGCCCAGCGATTGCAACAACGTGTTACCGCTATCATGCGCTATGCCGTCCAGAATGATATCCTCGAATCCAGCCCCGCCAGTGATATGGCTGGCGCACTTTCCACCGTAAAATCACGCCATCACCCTGCCCTGCCTCATGAAGATTTACCGGATTTCCTGAACCGATTGTCTGTTTATCGCGGGCGCCTGCTGACCAAAATAGCGGTAGAACTGGCACTGCTGACGTTTGTCCGTTCCAGTGAGCTGAGATTTGCCCGTTGGCAGGAAATCGACCTTGAAAATGCGGTGTGGAAAATTCCCGCCACAAGGCAACCCATCAAAGGCGTTCGCTTTTCTGAGCGCGGCATGAAAATGAAAACAGATCACCTTGTGCCGTTAAGCCGTCAGGCTGTTTTGCTTATCAACACGTTGCA
Organism: Xenorhabdus stockiae; assembly: GCF_002632825.1. Taxonomy (GTDB): domain Bacteria; phylum Pseudomonadota; class Gammaproteobacteria; order Enterobacterales; family Enterobacteriaceae; genus Xenorhabdus; species Xenorhabdus stockiae. The sequence continues at coordinate 34,551 of NZ_NJAJ01000030.1, read as the reverse complement.
GGAACTGAGCGGCAACTGCGAAGTGATGTTCCCCAGCGATCATAATTCCGCGAAAGTCATGAGTGAAAACACCGTTAATAAGGCATTACGGGCGATGGGCTACGATACCCAAACCGAAGTCTGCGGGCATGGTTTCCGCACAATGGCGCGTGGTGCAATGGGTGAATCCGGCCTCTGGAGCGATGACGCCATCGAGCGCCAGTTAAGCCATATCGAACGCAACAACGTTAGAGCCGCGTATATTCACACCTCCAAACATCTGGACGAACGGCGGCTGATGGTGCAGTGGTGGGCAGATTATCTAACCTGAGCTTCGCTTAAGAAGGGAACTAAAGTGCCTGAGGCACGATCAAAGTTTTTGCTAAAGAAAACAAAATCGTGGAGATCCTCAGGCATGTATA
>NZ_NJAJ01000030.1:10314-34050 GCF_002632825.1 Xenorhabdus stockiae | reverse complement strand
GAGCAATCATTTGAGCAGTCCAGCCTTCTGAAGCTAAAAGCACGGCTTTGATACGGTCACGGACGCGCCCATCACGAGTCGTATCGTGCATCAATTCAATCGCTTCTTTTTGGGCATCTGTCAGGGTAATTTTCATGGGCGCGATTTTGATCTGATAGGAATGAAAAATCAAGCATCTTCAATGACGATGGGTATAAGTCGGATTATATCGACTATTTTGAAAAGGAGAGCTACTATAAGTTTTTTGATAATAATGTGGTAACAGTATTTAAAGATTACTCAAAATTTAATCTTAATGATCTAGATAAATACAAAATTGCTCCTTATGATATCGAACATTCCATTGGTGGGCTATATGGAGGGGCTAGTAAATTTGTATTCGGTAAAGATTTCAACGAAGGAAAATTAATGGGTTTGGCACCATATGGTAAAAGTGGCAGATTCCCTGAAGAATTATTTTTGATTGAGGATGCTAGGGTAAAAATAAATTATGATCTAATTGAGGATTTAGGAATAAAAAATACAAATATTAAGGATGATTTTCAGTATTGTGCTGATTTGGCTAAATGGGTACAAGAACAAACTGAGAAAGCTTTATTTTATATACTTAATTCATACCATAAAATGTATGCTTCAGATAACTTATGTTATGCAGGTGGATTAGCACTAAATGCAGTAGCTAATGGTAAAATAATAAAGAATACACCATTCAAAAATGTTTATATTCAACCAGCCGCTGGCGATAATGGCCTCGCCATTGGCGCATGTTATTATGGGTGGATGAAAGTATTAAATAAAGAAAAAGTCCTATTTAATGGGAATCCATATTTTGGGATAAAATACGATGAATCTAAATCTAGTTTACGAAAATACTTGAATGATAATTATGCAATAACTAAGCCGGATAATTTGGACGAAGTTGTCGCAAAACATATTAGTAAGGGAAAGGTAGTTGGATGTTTTAGAAATGGATCTGAATTTGGACCTAGAGCATTAGGGAACAGGAGCATATTAGCTGATCCGAGAAGAAAAGAGATGCTCGATTATATCAATATTGAAATTAAGAATCGTGAAGAATTTCGTCCATTCGCGCCTTCCATTTTAAAGGATAGATATTTAGACTTCTTTAGGCCTGGCAATGAAGATAGCGATTATATGATCAAGGTTTCACAAGTGATACCTGAAAAATCAGAGCAAATTAGTGCTGTAGTACATGTTGATGGAAGTGCCCGTGTTCAAACAGTGACTAGAGAATTAAACAGAGATTACTATAATCTTATTAATGAGTTTTACAAACTTACAGGTATCCCAATTTTGCTGAATACTTCCTTTAATGGCAAGGATACTCCCATTGTAGAAACTCCCGAAGATGCTATTAATTTCTATAAGGAAAGCAAACTGGATTTTTTAATTATAAATAACTATCTAATTTATAGGAAATAAAGAAGTATGCTAATGGATGAAAGGTTTTTACATGCCAAGCAAGTTATTGCAAATGCAGGAAGTATTTTACTAGAAATGTTCAACAATCTCACATTTACATGTAAATATAAAAAATAAAGAGATGTGCTCACTAGTGCTGATCTGATTGTAGATGAATATTTAAAAAGATCCATTTCAAATATATTTCCTAGTGATACTATTTTTTCTGAAGAATCTTCCGTTTATGGTATTGCAGATACGAGCGAATATACCTGGATTATTGATCCAATTGATGGAACTCATAGTTTTTCCACAGGTGTGTTTGGATGGTGTATATCTATTGCTGCCTTTAAGAAAGGCAGCATATTATTTGGTTTGATTTATGATCCAATTCGTAAAGAATGTTTTAGTGCTTACCATGGACAAGGTGCTTTTTTAAACTCCACAAGATTATTGGCAAAATCTCATCAGTTCTTAGAGCATGATCTGTACCCTACTTAGCTTTTGGTACGTCTTATCGTGATGACAAGAGAAAAATTTCAAAAGTGTTAACAACATTACTCGAGTCTGGCTATTTGCCCTATAGAAATGGTAGTGCAGCTCTCTGTATGTCATATGTTGCTGCAAATCGCTTGCTTGCTTTCTTTGAGCTAAATTTGTATCAATGGGATGTCGCAGCAGGATATATTATATTAAAGGAGGCTGGCTTTCAGGTACATTATTTATTTAATGATATAAACACTGCTCGAACATTGATATGTGGTAATCATGACATTGTAAAAATAATTGAAAATGAGATATTTTAGGTTAATTTATTATGATTATTAGCGTTATCATTCCTTGTTATAACAACACAACTCAATTGTTATCAACTATATCATCTTTAGATAATCAAGTATTAAAAAATAAATTTGAATTGGAGGTGATAATAGTTGACGACGGCTCAAATGAACCCATAAATATAAAAAGTATTAATTGCATGCATGAAGTAATTATTGTCTCTCAAAGGGATGAGGGATTTCGAGTTTCATTAGCTAGAAACAGAGGAGCAAGGATTGCTAGTGGTGAAATTTTACTATTTGTTGATTGTGGAATATATTTAGAAAAAAATGCTGTATTGAGTATTATTGAATCTTCTTTGTATGATAAACGTTGTGTATCCCTAGGAAATATTTATGGGATTACTAACTGTAATAACCACAAGGAAATAATTCTTAGAGATATTGAAAGTTATGGAATTGAAGGTGCATTAGAGCTATATATCTTAAATTCTACTTTCCCTGATCCCAGAGTTTATTATCTTTCATATTATGATATGGATATGCAGAAATTGCGTGCACCATGGGTGTATTGTTGGGGAGGGGTAATAGCTATACACGCATCTCTCTTCGACGCAATATCTGGATTTGATGAGTCATTTAAATCTTGGGGAGGTGAGGATATAGAGTTGGGTATTAGACTAATGAAAGAGGGGGCGATATTTAGTTTCGTTTCCAAATCAGTTTCAATACATACTCCTCAACCAGAAGACATTGTTAGTAAAAGTAAATCTAACTTTAATGCCTTTGAATATATACACTCTAAGCATTTATTAGATGAAACATACCTATTATTACAATATGAATATTGGGGAATTGAAGAAATACTTCGTCAACGATCAGTTTTGAGGCGAATCAAATGACATTTCGTGTAACCACTGATACTTATAGAATAATTAAACTTGCTTTACCTATTATGGCTCAATCTATATTGTTTACTTCGATGTCAATTATCGACACAATAATGGTTGGATATATAGGTACAGAAGAGTTAGCTGGAATGGGACTGGCAACTAGCATTATGTTGGTTTTTTTAAGTGTAGTCTATTCTTCTTCAAATTCAGTATCTGTTATCGTTGCTCAAAATAAGCACTTTAAAAACACTCTAAAATTGATTGTGACTAATGGACTTGTACTTAGTCTTACTTTATCATTTTTTATTTTTTCTATTATAAAACTATTTAACGAAGATATTATATTGCTTTTTTGGGGAGAGGAAGATTACGCTTATAAAGCAATAGACTATCTCAATATTATTTCATATACAATTTTGGCATCCGCTATTATTCAAGTTTATATAGGTCTTCTCAATGCACTTGGTGACACATTTTTGACGTTTTTGATATCTGCGAGTGGTGTAGTTTCAAATATTTTCTTCAGCTATTTTTTGGTGTTTGGTATAGCTGACATGGATGGATACGGAATTATTGGCGCCGCATTGGGTTCAATTCTTTCAAAGTTAGTAGAAATAGGGGTAATCTTATTTTTTCTATTAAAAAAGTATAATGGATTGTACCTTGATTTTGATAAGTTTAATTATAAGTGTAAATCCTTTAGAGAATTGCTGAGGATAGGAGGTGCGCAAGCTATAAATGCCTTACTGTGGGCGGCGAGTATAAACCTATACACTTTAATAATTGCTTTTCAAGGCAAAGAGTTAGTAGCTTCGTCTGCAGTGATCTCTTCAATTACAAATCTAGCCCATATTGCTTATTGGGGTATTGCAATCGCTGCGGGGATTGTAATAAGTGAAGCGTTAGGTAAAAAGGAATATGAAAGAGCTACAACTATATCACGTTTGTGTATAATATTGAGTTTGGTATTCGCTTTACTACTCGCAGCCCTGCTCTATCTGCTAAATGGTTTTATTTTATCTTTTTATCCTGAATTATCACAAAGGTCTATTGACTTTGTTGATGCTGCTTATTCTATTGTATTATTTACTATTGTTATCAGATCACTTTCTACGGTAAATATCGTCGGTACTCTCAGGAGTGGAGGAGACAACCGCTTTATCATTACTATAGATGTAGTAGCAGCATGGTTCTTTGGTATACCTCTGTGCTATCTAATACTTTTCCATACAGATTTACCTTTGTTTTTGGTCTTTGCTGCCCCAATGGTGGAAGACATGGTAAAAGCGGTTCTATCAACTTTTCGCGTAATTGGAAAAAAATGGCAGAGAACTATTAATGTATTTTGACCTTGTTTAGTAGTTATGTGTATAGCTGCGACTTGATCTGAAGCTATCTTACGGTAGGGTACGATTAAATTTGACGGTCGGCTACTCAATGTAAACTACATTACATTCTCCTTAATGTGAGAGAAGAACTTTATTTTCAATTTACTCATTCTAGTTATGTAAAAATAGATTTCCAATGTAATTCAGCCAGCGACACCAACACACAACGGGGCATAAACGTGTTAGACCAAACGGCCTGAATGGGTCAGCGCGTATTGACAGCCTCTCTCTGACTCCCCAAAAATGCCGTCGTGCTCCTGACATTATTTTTTGTCCCGGGAAATGAATTACTCATTGACCGGATGATTTCTGTTGATTAGCGTAGTCAGACTTATCCATGATCCGGTCGCTTGTGAGGATCACCTTCGGGCAGCGACAGCAACACTCCTGTAGCCTGCAAGGGAGTACACTACGGTGTGGTACATCTGCGCCCCTTTGGAAGCAGATATCGTCAGTCTGATGACGATGAAGGTCGCTTAATCTTATCCATGATGGCCAACCGGCCAGTCACCCAACGGGGAACACATTTCCCATTGGGTCAGGTGTTCTCCGTTGTTTTTATCAGGAGAATACCATGCAACAACATACTACCCCGGCCACGGTGCACACTGTGCCCCCGGCTGAATTATCCCCTTTTGCTGACATTTTTCCGCACACCGGTTCACTGGAACTGATGTTGCTGGAGCACACGTTCATTAAAGCGGCTGCCGGGCTGTGTGACGATGAGCGGTGTGACCGATGGCTGTACCGGAAGGTGTCAGACCACATCGCCTATATCGTGCCGATACGGCCGGATTCTTCTGGGGTCAAGGTGAGTACGACTGACTTTAAAGGTGAAGTCTCCGCCGATGCCTTTGGGCTGATGGTGACCCTGAGCGTATTAAGTTACCTGACTGACCTGATGAAGCTGGACGGGTACGCGGAGCGGTTTTGCGCCCTGCGTGAATATGCGCGGCAACATCCTCAGGCTCAATGTATCCGGGCGGCTCTGGGCTTAAAGGGAGCACGTGATGCCGGATAATGAACTGATGCTGCTGGACAGCCTGGCCCTGTCGGTTGTGTTTCCCGATAAAACCCCGCTGGAACGGTTGTTTCTGGGGTTCCTGCTGGCGAATACGGCCTCACAGTTGTGTGGTGAATATCGTCCTGAGCAATGGCGCAGCCGGAACGTGTCTGATTCCCTGACGTATATGATCCCTACCGCGGCAAAAACCTATTCGGTTTATCTGCCGGAGACGACACTGACGGCCACGTTGTCTGCGGATGCGTTTGGTCTGGCTGTCACCGCGATTGTGTTTGCCCGTATCGCCGAGCTGGATGAGCCGAATGCCGATGCATTCCGGTTCTGCGAACTGCGGGAATACGCGCTGCACCACCCGGAAACCGGGCTGCTGCGTGCGGTACTGGCGATGCAGCCCAAAGAGGACATCATCAGCTCGTCATTTATCCATAACAACCCTCATCACCACTGACGTTATCAGTCGATGAGGCTGTTAACTCTCATTTTTAGCGCCTGACCGGGGAGCCGACAACACCTTCCCGTATTGGGCGGGTGTTGTCTTTTTTTAACGTCAAATCAAGGAACAACACCATGAACGCCATTTTTTTGCCCGTGCCGGAGAATACTGCTCAGGTATTACCGGAAGACATTTTTAACGTGCAGGTCACCGGCCTGATGCAGCATCCTCACCGACCGCAATCGCTGCAAGAGGAAATCCTGACCGTGTGTGAAACTGCCTCCATCACCGAAGCGGTACAACGATTGAAAGTCATCCATTTGCTGGGTGACTGGCCGATACCGGAAATCTCATCGGGTCAGTATCGACGCGCCTTTTTTCCCCTGACCGTGATGATATATGACGCCAAAGATAACAGTGTGCTCGGGGGGCGCTTTTATGACGAGATCGTCTGGGCACAGCCGGTTACACTGACGTCAGAACGTTTGTCACTGGAACGAAAACAACAGCAGTTATGTCAGGCGGCCACCGTTGAGCTGAGCTGGCAGGATCCGCAGGCAGCCCACGTTTTGTGGCAGGAGGCGAATTTGTTGTCACTGCATATGATTTCACCCGATTACCACTATCATCACGAAGTGCAGGATATTCTCCGGCATAGCGCAACGGTCAGCGTTTGATGGTGTCACCCTGGAAGCCTGACGTTTAACCGTCTGGCAGGTGATTACCGCCGTGCGGCTGAAACGCTATTCTGATCTGAGCCTGAACGATACCGCGTTGTGTGAAACCGAAACGGTAACCGAATTTATCGCCAGTGGCATCCGGCCGTCTGATGCCATCAATGAACGGGGGGATAAATACGATTTAACCTGACTGAACGCGTCGGCAATGATGCCCGATACACCGTATCTGGGCATACATGACGAGCTGACGGTCATTTTTGACAGCGGTTTGGCTGAAATGCTGTTCAGGCAAGCCAAATCGTAACCCTTTTTTCATTACCCATCGGGGGAACTGACTCCCGTAGGGGAACAGTTTCTCCGGTTTTTAAACTTAAAAATCAAAGGAGCTTAATCATGGCAGAATGGGTCACTAATCAACTGGACGTCACCGGCAAATCCGTTTGTCTTGATGTCATGCAGCAATGGGTCTGTGGGGAGGAATTTCCCCGTTACCGTCAGGCGGTATTGCAGAGCCTGCGCCTGTTTCTGGCCGGCTGTGCGGGGATATTGAAACCCACCAAACCCTTAACTTACACGCCGTATCCGGAACTGGTACGGGGGACGGCAGCGCCGACGGCGCAGAATCTGGCGTTTGAACAGTGGCTGGCGTTGTTGCAGGACAATGTGCTGCTAACCACAGAAAACATGAAGCGGATTGACAGTATCTACCGCCAGTCGGGCTTAAGCCTGCTGCGCTGGGAGACTATACCGGCGTCAGCGCGTGACATGATTGCCCGCCTGCTGACCCGCCAGTACACCGACTGGTTTGGTGTGGTGGGCTGGTCTGACAATCTTGATATCAGTGCATGCTGGGAGAAACTGTCGGTTTATCCGACCTCTGCTCAGCCCTGCGATATGCTGATGATACGACCGACCCGGCTGGCGACGGAGATTAACGGCAACAGTGGCTTACTGAAAGGAATGACCACCACAGCGCAGTGCTACGATGAGCACTATGGGCTGGAATGGCCGTTCGGTCATCATGTCCGCTGGGAAAGGCGCCATGTCAGCAGCTTAACCGTGCGTTTTGACACTCCATGGGTACCGCCTTCGGCGGAACTGATGGGCGGGCTGTCATCAGTGTTTGACTGTGAAATCCGCCACTGGTACAGCGAACCGTCAGGCAGCCTCAAAGGCTATGACTGCTATGACCAGGGCGAGCATGTGGACAGTCATAACGGGCAGGTAGGACACGAAAACCGTCCGGTCCTGTATCTGGTTAACGGCGATAAGCCCGAAACGGCACTGGCATTACCGGCGATGGCCGTCGGGCAGTAACCCGCTGTTTAACGTTGTATCAGCTTATTTTCACTTCAACCGAAAGGGGAAACACATTCTCCTTCCGGGGTGTGTTTTCCTTTTTTTATCAGGAAAACACGCCATGGCTTCTTGTCCGGACTACCAAAAAGACTTTATTTCGCTGTTTAAACAAACCGCCCGTTACCGTAACCGTTATCGGGTTTTTCAGGATTTTTGCAACTGTGCAATGGCGGCCATTCACAATAAATACTGTTTCAGTGAGGAACTGGAGCAGTTCTATCTGAAAACTATCAACAAGTATGAACGGGAAGATATTGACCGGATTGTGAAACTTTTTTCCTATACCGCGCTGGCCCTGGCAGAAGCTCCCTGTGATTTTCTCGGCAGCGTGTTTATGCAACTGGAGCTGGGGAATAAGGGACTTCAGCAGTTCTTTACCCCCTGGAGTGTGGCCAGAATGATGGCACAATTGCAGTTGAATGAGGTATCTGACTTGTTGCAGACCCAACCCTTTATCACCTTCCACGAACCTTGCTGTGGTGCGGCCTGTATGATGCTGGCAGCCGCAGAGGTATTAAGAGAGCAGGGACATGATCCGTTGTCCAGTATGTGGGTATCTGCGATTGATATCGACCCGCTGGCGGCAGTGATGGCCTATATCCAGCTTTCCCTGACCGGTATTCCGGCGGCGGTCACGATCGGTGATGTGCTGAATGATCCCGGCAGCCAACGAACCCGCTACACACCGGCCCATTATCTGGGGAACTGGTCACAGCGTTTGCAGGACTATGAACACGCGGCCTGAAACCTGATTTTTCTTTCTTTCATATGCGCCTTTCGGGGCGCTTTTTTTATATTTAAATGACGTTAATGAACTGATTTATGATGAAAATTAAGCGGATTCAGTAAGTCGGTTAATGGATGAAGCGAGTCAGTTTAATTTTCATTTCCGTAAAAAGAGTTTCGCCTTGTTTCCGATTGGGATCCACCGACACTGGGGCCAAATTTGAAAAGGAGAAAAGTGATGTTTACACGTTTTAAATCGCATTTTACCCGCTCGCCAACGTCACAGAAAAAATCATCAGGGCAAAAAATGAGCGAGGCTTGTGATAACGGGGACTATTGCCGGCCACAATCAGTGGAGGCGTTGCTAGCAACGCCTTTGCGCCGTCAGTGCCTGCAACAATTGTGGCAAAACAGTACGCTGCCTGAAGGGTTGTATCAGCGTTTTTATCTCGCCCCGATTAAACAATTATTGGGCAGTGTTCAGCAGATACCTGCCTCTCCGGAAGGAAAATGGTCAGGCAGTGGCGGATTTGCTGACCTGACACTGCAATTTACCACTTGTGCCGTGCGGTTAGCGAAGGGATATTTGTTGCCGCCGGGTGTGGCACCGGAAACGCAGGCCGCACAAGGGGTCTTATGGCAGGCGGTGGTGTTCTGGGCCGCGTTGTTTTACCACCTGCCATTGTTGCGGCAACTCGAAGGGGAACTGGAAGACGGACAGGTCTGGCAACCGGGCATCGGTATTCCCGACAAACCGTTTCGTTTCCGTTTCCGCGCCCCGGAGAACATACCGCCGGCTCCGCAGGAAGTGTTGCTGGCCGCCTGTCTGTTACCGGAAAAAGCCATGATGTGGCTGGTGACGGTACCGGAAGTCTGGCACTGTCTGATGCAGCATCTTAACGGACGACCCTCTACTGTCCCATTGATAGAGACATTGCTTCAGGATGCGGCCGGACAGCTCCATTCCCCTTTGCAGGTGAAACCGGTGACGGAGACCGTGTTCTCTACTGAAGACAACCCTGTGCCGGAAACGACAGTGCGGACTCCCGCCAGTGGCATAACGCCACCGCCCACCGCGCCCTCTGACGATACGCTGACATTATTGTCCTTATTTCAGTCACCGGATGCATCTTCACCACAAAATCAGGGAAAAAATCATCATCACGGTCCGAAACTGACCAAACAGCCGGGACGGGAGAAAGAAAGTATTGCCACTGACAGTCACCCGAATTCATCATTTAAAGGTAAATAATTTAAAGGGTTATGTGTATTTTATTGCCGTGAATTGTTTTTGGACAGGGCACGGCAGGATAAACCGAGGAAAAAATAACATGTTGAATACAGCAGAAACGCTCAGTTGGGAAGAGCTATTAGAAGAGTACTTTTTTTCACATATCCTGCGCCCGGATACCGAATGGAGTTATCGAAAGGTCACACGGGGTTTTATCCGGTTTATGGGAGAAGCTGCATCACCGGCACAGGTTATTCACCGGGATGTGCTGCGGTGGCGGCGTCATCTTCTGGTAGAAAAAAAGCAGTCGAGTCATACCTGGAATAATAAGGTGGCTCATCTGCGGGCGATTTTTAATTTCGGTATGGAGCGAAAACTGCTGCCTCACACCGAAAATCCGTTTAATAACGCCGTGGCTAAAAAAGAGAAGAAAAAGAAGAAGATTTTGAGCCAATCGCAGATAACCCGCATTAATCTGCTGATGGGCAAGTTTGCTGAGGAAGAAAGCATCGAGATGACTCCGCGGGGAGGGCGGTGTGCCCTGTATCCGACCTGGTATTGGTCAACAGTGCTGGCGACATTGCGTTTTACAGGAATGCGTCAGAACCAGTTACTGCACCTGCGGCTGCGAGATATCAATCTGGACAGCAATTATATTGAACTGGGGCTGGAAGGCAGTAAAAACCACAGTGAATGGGAAATACCGATTATTCCGCCGCTTAAACGCCGGCTGGTAAAATTAGTAGAAAGGGCCATCGCGGCCGGTGCGAAAGCCCACGATCCGATTTTCGATCTCAGCCGGTTGAGTGTCCCGCACCCAAGCCGGCTTTCCCGTTACCAATACGATATCAACCGGGAAAAACAACAGCTCCGTTCTTTCTTTCGCCGGCTGTCCAAAGAGTGTGATTTTGCGGTCTCGCCTCACCGTTTTCGTCATACGCTGGCGACGACCCTGATGAAATCGCCGGATCGTAATCTGCCGCTGGTGAAACGCTTACTGGGGCACCGTAATGTGGCGACCACGATGGAATACATTAATCTTGATATGGAAGTGACGGGCAAAGCGCTGGAGCGGGAACTGGGGTTGTATACTGATTTTGTTGATGAGTATGCCGATGAGAATGAATAAAACGGCGTAAAAAAGACAGGGCTGGTCTCAGACAGGATTGAGGTGGAGGTGTGAGTGAACTGCCCTGCATCAATATCGATGGTATGAAAAAATGGCTAATTCCGATCCCCTGTCACGTGAAGTTTTCACCTTACTTGACATCAGAATCAATTACTGAAATCATTACCTTAAACGAGAAAAGGGTAACTGTTAAAACAGCTACCCTGTTATCTTGTCTTAAATGTTCTTTTCAACTAAACAGTACAAATTGAGCTGATTAGGATTTAACATTTAATTAACGATTGATTCTTTTTTGCGCTTTTGTCAGGGAATTTAACAACCTAGGACAAACCCGCATGGAAATTTGGTGCCGGAGGCGGAATCGAAAAACATTGTAACTTATTGAATAATAAAAGTATATAACCTTACCTTCCTTTTATGCCCCTTTTAATGCCCCTAGATTTTTTTGCTTGCTTTTTATTTTATATCTGACTGATTTTTATTATTTATATTACTCATTGTGTGCTTTTCAATCATCTTAAAGCAAAAAAGCCATGAGGGTTAAAAATGGTCAAATTGGGCTGCCATTTCACGCTCAGGGCTTTATATTAAAAATGTTCATTTTTACGACGTCGATCACAAATTGAAGCGGGTTATTCCTGTGGCTTAGAGCGGGCTTTCCTTTCTAATAATTCACCAGTATAAGAATCGAAATAACGGCTGGGCCAGATCTCTGAGGGATGGATGCCAAGGTAATCTGCAATGATCCATTCACCTTTCGGCCACGGTCTGCTGAATGCATTTGCCAATGTCGATGAACTGAGTCCTGCCTCACGAGAAACCGCCGCTAAGGTTGTCCCGCGTTTGCGCAATGCGGCGATGATATCGGCCTGATGCCAGTCATTTTGAACATTATTGTTATTCATTCCTGCTACCCCTTCCATTAATTAATATTGATGGTGGCGATTCAGACAGGGTTTGCAGACCGGCACTTATTCCGGCGAGGCATAGCCTCCCCAGCCTGAACCACCATTGAAAAGGTAATAGCAAGAACACTGGTAAAGTATCTTACCAGTGTATAAGTGCACAAGGCTGCAAAACCTTGACCATTAGATTTTGCTAATGGCGGGAATACTTTAACTGATTGTTTTACCTAACACAATAATCGAACGGCTAAGTTTAACAGTTATTCCTCCTCTCAGAGCGCATAAACTCAGGGGATAATACGGACGACTAATCAATCTTTGTTGTTTGTTCTTGTTCGTGATCGCTTCGCTGTCCGTATTTCCCCTGTGATTTTCAGACTAACTTTACTCATTTAGAAACATTTTCCCTGCGTGTCGGTTAGGTTCACCGTTCCGTGGTGTGTCAGATAATGTGTAGCAGGGCGAGGGTTATGTTGAGTTTTTGCAGGAGTTCGCTGCGTGCTCAGCACGGCGATGGTTTACTCCCCGTTCAGTGCCTGATTCAGTCAGGATGAACGCCTCATTATTCGTGACGTGTGATATCTCCTTTCTTTATTGCATCTTGCATCAGCCTGTTGCAAGGCGGTGGGTGAAAAAACGAAATAAGTGAATTAAGGCAGAAAAATGCCAATGAAAAGTGGTGACACTGAGTAAAATGGGGTTCAAATCGTGAGTAAAGCCAGACCGGACGTGCTCTGGACGTTGACGCTTAGCGGCGTCACTTGGTAATCGCTTCGCTTAAACGCAAGTGACGCCGCAAAGTTTTCGGGACGTCTATCGTGCGTAAATCAAAGCGTGAGTAAATATCGTGTAAGGCAAAATGGTTAAGGTGAACGTGGCAGGGTTACTGCTCAGCGTGTGTGATAAGCCGGTGCATAAAGAAACCGGGAAACTTTCATCATTGATATATTGGTTATTTATCCGATGATATCTGCTTCCAAAAGTGCGCAGATGTACCACAATATTTGCTCTCCCTTTCAGGCTACAGGAGTTTTGTTTCGCCACCCGAAGGCGATCCTGACAGGCGATGGATCGTTTTTGTAGAAAAGATATTAACGGTTAGCCAGAAGGGAGTCAAACGACCGTTTTTCCTGTCATCCTGACTTTTGCCTGAATTCCCGTGCAAATTCCGCCGATAGGCCGATATTCCACCAAAATCAGACAAAAATTGGAGTTAATTGGTTAATTAATTTTATTGGTGAATATGTACAATAAACCATCTTTACAGACTGGATACCTATTTAAATTCAGCACAGAACCGCTTCCTGACAGATAAAACATAAGTTAAATTCAATGAACAACAACAAGGAATCACTGTACCTGCGAGAACGCGCCTATCTGCGGGAACTGGCGCAACGTGTGGCGAAAGACTCACCGCATCTGGCCGATTTTCTGATTGCCTCCCATGATCCCGATATTACGCGTCTTTTTGAAGCCTTTGCCCTGTTGATTGCCAGTGTTCGGGCTAAACTGGAGGACGAACTTCCCGAAATCACCCACGGGATTCTGTCCCGAATCTGGCCGCTGGCCCTGTGTCCCCTTCCGCCCACCACGATACTGCAATTCTCTCCTGCCGATGGTGAACATCAGGGCAGCACAGATATTCCGGTGAATACCGCCGTTTCGGCTCACCACAACGGGCAGTTAATGACGTTTAAAACCCGCCGTCCGCTGCATATTGAACCCCTGGTCGTACAACAACGCGCGGTGAAAAAAAACGGCACTCACAGTGAAATTATTCTGACCCTGTGCCAGACCGGTACGGCCTCCCCGATCTGGCAAAGTGGTGCATTAACTTTTTTCCTCGGCACTGACACAGAAAAGGCCGCCCAGCTCAGTCTGTGGCTGGATCAACATATCTGTGATGTCAGCCTGAAAACGCAGGGCAAGCAGCGAAAGCTGCGCGGTTTCCCTTATGGCTGGCATGATCTACTTGATAGTCCGGTGCTGCCTGTGCCCAAAAATACGTATTCCGGTCTGCAACCGTTGGTGGAATATTATGCTTTGTCCCCACTGTATAACTTTGTCACGCTGGATATCCGCAACAGTTGTACCACCGTGCCATTGAATGGGGATGGCACGTTTGAGCTGATTTTTCGTTTCGAGGGCGAATTGCCGCTGACGGATGTCGATGAGACATTCTTATTGGGCTGTGTACCGGCTATTCATCTGGAAAATCGGGTAAGCCTGCCCATTGAGCTGGAAGCCGGTAATCACCGTTATCCTCTGCCGTTGGGAGAATCGGTGCGGTTGTTCCGGCTGGGTGATATTGAGGTTGTGGAACAGCCCGGTGACAGTGAGCAACGCGGGACACCGTATCACTGGCTGCCGATTGAACAGTTTACCCCGGCCGGGCGTTTTCGGGATGAAAATGAGCAACCCGACACGTTTTATTACCAGCTCCAGACCGAACCCGATTTTCTCGGCAGAACCCAGCACCGTCTGCACTTTTTTGATTTAACGGGCAAACCGGCCAACGACTTACCTGCCATTGCGATTTTGTGTTATTTCACCGGCTACCATGAACAGGCACCGGCATTGACGCAAGGCACGATTACCGTGACGCAGGAAGGCGCACCGTCTCATCTCAGCGTCCACAATATCACGCCGGTCACGACCGATTACCCACCCCTGTTGCAGGAAAAGAGCGGCTGGCCGCTACTGTCCTGCCTCTCCAGCCCGCCAATGATGCTGTTTGCCACCGACAGCCTGAAACAATTTTTCCGGTTGTTTGACCCGTATGCCGACACGCACCGTCCCCTAAGCCGTCAGTTCCGCCAACACATTGACGGTATTGTGCAGGTCGAAGAGCGCCTGACCGACCGGATGCGACTGGGGCGTTCTGTTCGCGGGCATTTACTCGCGCTGACGCTGGATCCCGACTGCTACCGTAATCCGGGGGAGATGTACCGTTTCTGCCGGTTAATCAATCAGGCGTTGGCCTGTTTTATCACCCAATCTGCGTTTGTCATGCTGGAGATTTTTACACCGGACAGTCACAAGGCGCTGTGGCAGTTCTGGCATGTCGATGGACTACGCCCGGAAATGTAATGGATTAAGGAACACATGACAGAAACCATAAGGAAAAAATCAATATGAAAAGTGGATTACGCTTTGTCTGCCACATTGCCGGTGTGCCGGCAGACACCTTTGCTGTGGGAGAATTCTCTCTACAAGAGGGATTATCAGAACTCTTTACCCTGAACCTGACGCTGGTCAGAGCCGGTAACGCAAACCCATTCAGGCCACAGGCTGACATTGATTTGGCCTCACTGTTGATGCAGGAAGCGGTGTTGCAGGTGTTTAACGGGGACAGGCTGCAACGTAAAGTCACCGGCATCATCTCCCATGCGGACTGGGTCGGCACCGATGGCAACAAGACACTCTATACTCTGACGGTGCGCCCGGCCTGCTGGCGGCTGACGCTCAATCAGGACAGCCGGATTTATCATCAGCAAAATGTCCCGGCGATTTTAAACAGCCTGCTGAAAAAACACCGGGTACAGGCCGACTCAAAACTCTACGATGCGCATCAGGACAGGGAATACGTGACCCAGAAACGGGAGTCTGACTATAGTTTTTTCAGCCGTCTGGCAGCGGAAGAGGGCGTCAGTTTCTGGTTTGAGGATGAAACGGCGTTTTTCAGTGACAGTCACCTTGGTATGACCGCCGGGCTGCCGCTGCAATACCAGCCCCAGCCGGAAACAGCCTACGGAACCGATACGATTTATCAGGTACGGTTGGGTGTCGGTATGAGTCCGCAGCGCAGCCTGCATAAAGATTTCAACCCGGCAGAGCCGCGTTATCACCTCTCCCATATGCACAGCAGCGAAGGTTTCCGCGATTTCGGCAGCCAGACTCCCTATGCCGTGTTTGAAAGTTACGGGCGGTTTCAGAAAGATGCGGCGGCTATCCCGTTTTTAAAATACCGGCAGGAAGCGCTGGATAACCAGAAACAGACGGGCAGCGGCAGCAGCAACTGCATCAAACTGATGCCGGGCAAAATCTTCGAGATAAAAAATCACCCCCATAAACCGCTGAATGTGCGCTGGCAGGTGGTTGGCATCAGCCATCACGGACGCTGCCCGCAGGCACTGGGCGACAGTGGCGGTGAAGGCACCACGCTCTCCAATCATTTCAGTTTTATCGACGGCCTTGCCGACTGGCGTCCGCCTTTCCACTATAAACCGCTGGCAGACGGGGATGAAACTGCCATTGTGGTCGGCCCGAAAGGGGAAGAAATCTTCGTCAATAAAGACGGTGCGATTAAAGTCCATTTTCACTGGAACCGCTACGACCCACCGGATGATGGGGCATCGTGCTGGGTACGCGTGGCGCAGGGCTGGAACGGTAACGGCTTTGGCTTTATGGCAATCCCGCGTATCGGGCAGGAAGTGATTATCTCCTATCTTAATGGCGATATTGATCGACCGATTGTCACCGGCTGTGTTTATAACGGCCTGAACCGACCGCCACTGGATTTACCGGCGCAAAAAACCCGTACCACGTTTAAGACCAAGACCCACAAAGGCAAAGGCTTTAACGAACTGCGCTTTGAGGATGCCAAAGACAGCGAAGAAATCTATCTCCATGGTCAGAAAGACCTGACTGCACATATCGAAAACGATGCCTACTGGCATATCAAACATGACCAGAAGAGCCGCATCGATAACAACCGTTACCACGATATTCGTGCCGATGACCATCATCAGGTCGCCGGTTCTCAAAAAATTACCACCGAAGGGGATGTGTCGCACCGGATTGCCGGCAGCCAGCATATTCAGACCGGGGATGCGACCGTCATTGACAGCGGACAGGAAATCCACCTGAAAAGTGGCGGCAAGGTAGTGTTGGAAGCGGCAGCAGAAATTACGCTGAAAGTGGGTGGCAGTTTTCTGAAAGTTACTCCTGCTGGCATTTTGTCTTCAATGATTAATGTCGGGCAGGGGTCAGGCGGCAGCGGTCGCGGGGTTTCACTGCAATTACCGGAAGGCGTGGCACCACTGGCACAAGTGGGGCAGCTCCCGATGGCGGAAGCACTCCCGATAACCGAGTTTCCGGCTAAGCCTCCCTGTGCCATTCTCGCGCAGCAAGAGGAAAACTGGGTTATCACCGGAGCAGAGGAAGCATGATGGAATCGACTAATTGGAAAAGCTGGTTATCACAGCAGGACAGCGGCGAGTGTTATTTTCTGGTCAACAGTCTGGCGAAACCGAATCCCGTCCAGCTCTTTTACCTCAACGACTGGACAGAGCAGGCATTTCCGCTCTACAGCGGTACACCGATGAAGGCCATGCAGGAGCAAAGTCCGTGGCTGATCCAACCCAAAGCCAAGTGTCTGCCGGAACTGGCGCAATTGCTGGATAAACACGCATTCAGTGATGCCAGTTGGGGCTGGGGCTATCGCAGTACCTTACCGTGGTCATTTCAGTTAGAACACTGGCGCTTACATCAGCAGGTAATGCTACATGGTCAGGTTGTGGTGTTGCGACTGATGGATAACCGCATTTTCACACCATTACTGCCTGCTTTGAAACCGGGGGATTGGGGTGAACTGTTAACACCGGTGAATGAGCTGATGATCGATACGCCCGCTCCGGTTTGCTATACCCGCCCAGAAAATTGCCCTCAGGAACTGAATAAGAATTTATTTGTGCTGGGCGATCATCTGATTGACGCCCGTTACTCAACCGATACGACGCTCAAGAATCTGGCTTACGCGTTAAGTTGTCAGCTTTGGGAAGAAAACCCCGAATTGGCACTGAAACTGGATGAACCTGAAGGGCGATTGCAAACAAGCCTTGTGGCGTGGTTAAAACAGGTGAGAGGTGAAAAACAGAACCTGAATAAACTCACCGTTGAACACTTTATTACCGATAACCCACAGGTTGCGCTTAGAAAAGAAATTTAAGATTAATTAAGGAAAAAAGAATGAGTCAGTTAGAACAAACGGATTGCATTAACTGCCAAGATATACTGAAACACTGGATTGAATTTCAACTCGTCGATGAACAGGGTGAACCATTAACGGGTATACCTTATAAACTGACAAGTCGCGGAAACAAAAGCATTGTGCGAACGGGCACCACAGATGGTAATGGTTTATTGCGTGAAGCAGATCTTCCCCCCATGCCTGTGACATTATCTGTTACAGCACAGCCTCTTGCCGATGAAATAGTGAAACGAACACCCCGCCAGCAAACTGGAGAGGCTAATTCTCTTGTTAAGCCAACAGCTATATTGGACGGACATGAATACCAATATATTACATTGGGTATGCTCAGTAATGCATACCCTAAGATTAAAGGCTGGCAGGAAGACGAATTGAAATCATCTGAACACTTTAAAAATTCGACATTAAAAGGTTTCAGCACATCTCAACTTAAACGAAGGCATGTGTTGGAAATGCAGGTGATTGAAAGTGGTATTAATTTGACTATTGGTGTCTTTTTTGATGGAACGGGAAATAATATAGATAATACGGATGAACGTTTATGCGCTAAAGAAAACAGTGATCCAACCCCAGAACAGTTTAATAATTTTGTGTGTTCATTTAATAAATATGGAGCGCCTGGTGATGTCTGGCGACTAAGTTACGACAATTATTACACCAATGTGGTTTTCTTACATAACATATATAGTAATAATGAAATTAGTGAAGGAAATCATCAGATTAAAGTATACATTGACGGTGTTGGCACTAAGTCAGGGGAATCCGATAGTGTCGTTGGGTATGGAACAGGACGAGGAGATACCGGCGTTGTTACTAAAACAGATATTGGTATCGAGAAAATAAAAAATGAACTTACGAAATTTTTAGAAACAACAGAAGATAATGTCAGATCACTTCAGTTCGATATTATTGGTTTTAGTCGAGGAGCTGCATCAGCCCGTCATTTCGCTAACCGTGTTTTGAAACAAGATAAAGATTTGTTAAAGGCACTTAATGAGAGCCTTGCTGATCATCGTTATCTGGAGAATTCCCGTTATCCTACCGGTAAGACCCGCTTTCTAGGTATCTATGATACGGTGACAGCAATTGCTGAAATGAACAATCTGCTCAATCCCCATAATTCTTCTGTGACAGGACCTGCTAATATATTTTTATCTTCTGATATTGCAAAAAGTGTTTTCCATATTACAGCGCAGAATGAATGCCGTTATAATTTTTCCTTAAACAGTGTAAAACCTCACTGGCCTGAACTTGAACTACCCGGCGCACATGCTGATGTTGGCGGCGGATATGATCCTGTGGGTGATGAAAATTTATGTATTACTCGACCGAAGATGATGGAAGTTTCAGGGTTTGGAGTACCTTCAGATAATAATCTTCATGTTTATAAAAATACGCAAAAAGAGTTGGAGCAGTTAAAAAAATCCCCGACCATTGGCTCATTAGTCACAGATGAAAATGTTAAGCTGATCACATGGCACGATGATAGTTCAGAATATGCTAAACGATCGGGTTCGACCAAGGTGATGGCAGCAGCAGTTCTTACTCGTACCATCCAGAATGATTGGTCTAAAGTGGGTATGCTGGTCATGCAGGATGCCGCCCAAGAAGCAGGACTGGTTTTTGATAAACCAAACGATAATGATAGTAATTATCAACTTCCGGCGGAGCTTCAGGCGATAACAAAAAAAGCTATTGCTCAGGGGCTGGCTATAAGGCAGGGGGAAAAACCTGAGCCTTTTACTCAGGAAGAACTGACTCTGATAGGGTCTAAATACACTCACTTTTCAGCAAATTGGAACAATACAAAAACAAAAGATAATAACATGCAAGGGGATATTTTCCCGGCGGAAATTGCTTATGCGAATCGTCCTAATAGTAATTGGCGTAGAACTATTTTTGATAATAATGGCAAGGATATTTCATAATGAGAAACAAAAAAACATTAGCTTTGTTATTTAGCTTGGGCATGATATTCGGATTAGCGGCCTGTCAGTCATATCCGTCAGGAAAGCGAGTAGTAACCTATAAACCCATTGTACGCAACAGTGAACGGCTACCTTATGATAAATGGAGATTTCAATTTATTACTCCAGAATATTTCCCCGCCAGTATTAGTTTTGTTCAATTTTTGGATGAAGATAATTATCTTGTGCAAAAATTTATGCCTGATGGAGCAAATTCAGATTTTAGAAGTATGAATTCATGGAGTAAGAAATTAGGAGGGGGGACTAGCGGGATTAAAAATCATGGTGAAGCCTTACCCCAGGCATTATTAGTTTGCTGGGATTCTGTGATTGATAAAAAAACCTACCAGACACAGTTTGTTTTTACACCAGATATCCGAAAGTTGATGAGAGAGCCTTCTGTTGGCCAACGAGTTAAAAATCATATTTTCTATCGAGATACCTTATTTATTGGTCTGGCTCCCGGTGGAACCGGCAAGGCTTGGTTACGGGGTTATGATAAAAACAATGGCGATAATATTTTAGTGGCCACGGGTGAATCAGTTTCCGGTGAAGATATGACGATATGTCAGGGAAAAACAAAAGTTCTGAATGGTTATAGTGAGTATTCGGAACGTATTAAAAACTTTATCAAAGGGAAAGAATACCCCTACGGTGAGTGGTAAAACGGTTATTTGGAAATCGCCTCAATATCAGAAGTTGGCATGACTTATTTATGATGTTGATGGGAGCCAATATTGATAACTGGCCGGAAAGCATTTCTTGCTTATTTTTCTAAGTGTCACTGACGCGCTGCGCTTGTCATCTCCGTGCTACCGGGCTAATACATTAACCCGGTAGCACGGAGAGCTGAAAAACACCTGCCAGAAAAAATATTTCCTCACCTGCTCCTCATTTTTCTCCTCACTTTTTATTTTCCTCACTGCAAAAACAAGTGAGGAATTGATAATTTTTTATCCTTAAAAATCAATGTGTTTTGTGCTCCTCACTTTTTCCGTATATAGGCGAGAAAAGTGAGGAATTTGGTGAGGCACAAATTTCCTTTCCTCACCATTCCTCACTTTTTTACTCACTTTTTAATCTTCATTGTTCTGATTCATGATGGTGAGTTCCTGCCCATGGCGGGTAATCAGTCTGTCTTGCTCTAACTTGGTTAACCAGCGGCTGAAATTCTTCACATTCACGCCCATCGATTTTAAATCATCACGCACAAGGGCAATGCTGCAGGGTTCTTTCAGGGCAGTGCGCGACCGGATACACTGCCATAGTGCCGTATGGTCATCGGTTTTATTGGCGACCTGATTGATTTCTTCCTCTTCGACCGGAGCGCGTGGCCTGTCAATCAGCGCCAGTGACGTAATATCTTCACCGTCTTTATCGGTAAAAAGCTCCACCACGCGCATATCATAGGCTTTGGTGTCCGGCTCTTCGGCATCTTTCATTTTGGTGCAGGAGATAACCAGCGAGCCGCCTTTTTTCCCTTCCCGGCTGATCTTGTATTCAACATCCAATGCCGCGCGAAGGGCACTGGAACCTCTCGCGCCTTTACTTTCGTCTTTGCCGGAGTGGTGAACCACGAGAATGCTTGCCCCTGTTTTGGCTTTCAGTTCGTCACAGCCCCGAACGAACGCACCCATATCTTTTGAATCATTTTCATCCGCGCCACCAAAACAGCGGGCTAACGTATCCAGAATAATCAGGCGCACCGGCTGACCTGTTTCAATTTCAACCTGTCGGGCGGCAATCACCAGCTCATGGACTTCGGCAGGCGAGGCCGGAAAAACGGGCGTATTGATCAGGTACATATTTTCAACCGTCTGTCCGTTGACGATTTCCCATGCTTTGATGCGCCGGGGTACACCAATGCCACCTTCACCGACCACGTACAGTACAGCCCCCTGAGCAACCGATTTTCCAGCCCATGCCTTACCTGTAGCAATATGACAGCCCCACGCCCCCGCTAGAAAACTTTTATATGATCCGCTTGCCCCGTAAATGCTGCACAGGGAATGCGCAGGAATAATGCCCTTAACCACGTAGTCTAACTGTGCGTCAAAGCCCTCAGAGCCGACTGACAGGGGTAATTTTGTTTTACGATTTGGATAAATGCTCTCGACGTTGTCATAACGACGGGTTTCTATTGCATCACTGTTTATCGGTTCCCTCATCTGATATAACGCCTGACTGAATGCCTGCTGTGCTGCCTCAATGCCATGTTGTTGGCGATAATCATCCCAGTCGGCTTTATGCTCTGTCGGTGGTAATGTAACCCAGCCATTCACCGCAAGCGCTGCTTTTTCTGCTGAGATCTTGCCGACATTCACTTTGGGTTTCCCGTTCTTATCCAGCTCGTCGGAGCGATGCCAGTCATTGTCTGCCGCAATAATGATTTTTACGTCCGGCCAGCGTTCCCGAACAGCGTTGGCAACAGAAAATAAATTGCCGGCATCCAGTGCCGCCAGAACGCTGCCTTGATATAACTGATTAACGGTCAGGGCTGTGGCGTAACCTTCGGTAATAATTACTGTGTCGGAATGAGCTTCCGGCGCTGACACAGCAATAAACGCACCTTTCTTCTGGCTGCCAGAGAGTAATTTTTTCTCACCATTGGGTTTGATGATCTGCGCACCTGTAACTTTTTTATCCAATGTTGTCAGTGCCAACACTGCCGAATTATCGGGCAACAGCCGTTGATTAGGGCAATGTAGCCCTTTTGCGGTCAGATAGGGCGATTGTCCGGTGACAGTCTGCGCCATCAGTGCCGCCACTCTTTCGGCAATGGGCTGTGTTGGATAGATAATTTCTTTGGCGGGCTTGAGTTCTGGTAAAGGCAATGCCTGCACGTTAGCAATAATTTTTGCTGCTTCAAGAATCGAGATCCCGTTGGTTCTTGCCACTAAATCCAGCCCATCACCATAGTTCGGCGCATCACACTGGCGGCAATGCCAGTTGCCGTGATGGTGATCATCGATAAAGTGGAAACGGTTAGTACCGCCGCAGACAGGGCAAGCACCGTGCTTCCCTTTTGCCGGGATTTCAATGCCGCAAGCTGGCAACAAATTTTGCCAAGAATACATAGCCGAAGTTTTCACGGTCTGGATCAAGTCAAGCGGTTTTTGATTGCTTGATTTTTTTGGGGCTGTAAATTTAGGGCGAGTTTGGGTATGCTGTGTATCAGCCATCGTTTTTACCTCACTTAAACGGTTTTGGTTAAACGCCTCAGATGTGTCCGACCACACTGGGGCGTTGTGTTTTATATTCTGTTTCTTATGTCATAGTCTTTTTTGTGTTATGCCGCCCGCGATTCTGCGATACGTTGTGCGACCCAGTTATCAATTTCTGCTTCGATAAAGGCGACTGAGCGTGGGCCGATTTTGACCTGCTTCGGGAATTCGCCATCGCTAATCAGTTTGTAAATCCACGCTTTGCTGTAACCCGTTCTGCGTTGTACTTCCGGCAAACGGATCAGACTGGTTTTCAATGTTGTCACTGTCATATTTAATTCTCCTGTTACCGAGTCCTTGAGCGCTCATCGTGGACGTTATTTGATGACAGGCGGATTATTTAAAAAGCCAAACTAAATGAACAGCGTTAATTGTTTTTCTCCCGATGAAAATTAATTTTTAGGTTGCATTATCGACTTTTTCTGTCGCGCAGTGGTTTAGCGAAGTCATACGGTGTGATGGATTTTTCCCGGTTTGCATCTAGATAACCTCAGCTTCGCTTAAAAATAGCGATCTCATTATCCCGTAGATTCAAGCTCGGTTTTTTAGGTTGGAATGTATAAGCAATAAGGCCAGCAGCAACT
>NZ_NJAJ01000030.1:0-10214 GCF_002632825.1 Xenorhabdus stockiae | reverse complement strand
TACCATGCTGCTGGCGATAATCATCCCAATCGGCTTTGTATTCCGTAGGTGGTAACGTAACCCAACCATTCACTGCAAGAGCCGCTTTCTCTGCTGAAATCTTGCCGATATTTACTTTTGGTTTGCCGTTCTTATCCAGTTCGCCAGGGTGATGCCAGTCATTATCTGCTGCCAGAATAATTTTCGTGTCCGGCCAACGCTCCTGAATGGCTTTAGCGACAGAAAGCAAATTGCCAGCATCCAGCGCCGCCAGAACAGTGCCTTTATAGAGTTGGCTAACCGTCAGTGCCGTGGCGTAACCTTCGGTAATGATGACCGTGTTGAAGTGTGCTTCCAGTGCTGATACGGCAATAAACGCCCCTTTCTTCTGGCTGCCGGACAGTAATTTTTTCTCACCATTGGGTTTGATGATCTGCGCACCAGTGATTTTTTTATCCAGTGTTGTTAGTGCCAACACTACCGAATTATCAGGCAACAACTGCTGATTAGGGCAGTGCAGCCCTTTTGCGATCAGATAGGGAGATTGTCCGGCGACAGTCTGCTTCATCAGTACCTCGGCGCTTTCGGCAATGGGTTGTGTTGGATAGAGGTTTTCTTTGGCAGGCTTGGGTTCGGGCAGAGGCAATGCCAACGAGCCAGCAATGATTTTCGCCGCCTCAGTGATCGAAATCCCTTTAGTTTTTGCTACTAAATCCAGTCCATCGCCATAGTTCGGGGCGTCACACTGGCGGCAATGCCAGTTGCCATGATGGTGATCATCGATAAAGTGGAAACGGTTAGTACCGCCGCAGACAGGGCAAGCACCGTGCTTACCTTTTGCCGGGATTTCAATGCCGCAAGCTGGCAACAAATTTTGCCAAGAATACATGGCAGAAATTTTCACGGTCTGGATCAAGTCAAGCGGTTTTTGATTGCTTGATTTTTTTGGGGCTGTAAATTCAGGGCGAGTTTGGGTATGCTGTGTATCAGCCATCATTTTTACCTTCCTTAATGGTTGTTGGTGAAACGCCTCAGATGTGTGCCATCACACTGGGGCGTTGTGTTTTATATTCTGTTTCTTATGTCATAGTCTTTTCTGTGTTATGCCGTTCGTGATTCTGCAATCCGCTGTGCAATCCAATTATCAATTTCTGCTTCAATAAAGGCCACGGAACGTGGGCCAATTTTAACTTGCTGTGGAAATGCGCCGTCACTAATCAGTTTGTAGATCCACGCTTTGCTGTAACCCGTTTTGCGTTGCACTTCTGGCAGACGAATCAGGTTGGTTTTTAATGCTGCCATTGTCATATTCATTCTCCTGTTATCGAGTCCCTGAGCGCTCACCGTGGACGTTGTTTGATGACAGGCGGATTATTTAAAAACCAAACTAAATGAACAGTGTTAAGTAGTTACCCCTCGATGAAAATTAACCGGTTGCAAATTGTACTAATGGTTTTTTCGGTCACGTAGCGGTTTAGCAAAATCATACGGAGTAATGAATTTTTCCCGGTTCGCATCCAGATAATCTGCCCACCACTGCATCATCAGCCGCCGTTCATCCAGATGTTTAGACGTGTGGATATACGCTGCCCTAACGCTGTTTCGTTCGATATGGCTGAGCTGCCGCTCGATGGCGTCATCACTCCAAAGACCTGATTCCCCCATTGCCCCGCGTGCCATTGTGCGGAATCCGTGTCCACATATTTCGGTTTTAGTGTCGTAGCCTATATTGCGTAAAATTCTGTTAACCGTTGTTGCATCTATAACTTTCGTGGAATAGTGAGCGCCGGGGAACATCACATCACCGTTACCGCTCAGTTTGTGCAGGGTTTTGATCAGCCGAACCGCCTGATGGCTTAACGGCACGATGTGATCATTTTTCATTTTCATGCCCCGTTCAGAGAATTTAACGCCTTCAATGGTTTTTCTTGTGGCAGGAATTTTCCACACGGCATTTTCAAGATCGATTTCCTGCCAGCGGGCGAATCTTAATTCGCTGATGCGGACAAATGTTAATAGTGTCAGCTCGACGGCTATTTTGAATATTAAGCGTCCACGGTAGGCGGATAAGCGTCTCAGGAAATCAGGTAAATCTTCGTGGGGCAGAGCCGGGCGGTGGTGACATTTTGCTGTAGTCAGTGCGCCTGCCATGTCGTTAGCCGGATTGTATTCCAAAATGTCATTCTGGACGGCGTAGCGCATAATCGCAGTGATGCGTTGGCATAAACGCTGGGCAATTTCATGTTTACCCTGTTCATCAATGGCTTTGATCGGAGCTAACAGTTGGCTGGTGCGTAATGTGGTAATATCACGTGCGCCAATGCAGGGGAAAATATATTTTTCAAGGCTACGTAATATTGTCTGGCGGTAATTTTCATCCCAACGCTTATTACTGGCATGCCAAACACGGGCGACCTGTTCAAAGGTGTTCACTTTGGCCGGAGAAGATGTACTTTTTTTCTCTGCTTTAGGGTCAATGCCCTGTGCCATTAGCTTTTTAGCTGCATCGCGTTTAGCACGAGCTTCGGCTAATGACACGGTTGGGTAGACACCAAACGCCATCCGGTCTTCTTTTTTATCTTTGGGGCGATGGTACTTCATGCGCCAATATTTAGATCCGCGTGGCGTGATCTCCAGATAGAGGCCTCCACCATCGGCAAGTTTGTAGGTTTTTTCTTTGGATTTTGCAGTTTCGACTTGTCGTGCGTTTAGTTTCATTATTAGGGCATCTCTATAATCGAATAGTCATCATCAAATGGTAAGTGCCCCAGATTATGCCCCTCACTGCATCTTGATTGCAACAGACAAAACTAGACGTAAAAATAATAGATCACACTGATTTTGTTGTAGTTTATAAAAATTATTTTACTTAGCTAGACCTCACTGGAAGTTAACATGGTTCCAATATCAGAAAGTGACTTTGCATTCCTGCAACGCCTGACCACAGAAGAAGGTATCTTCTACTTTTTTGAATGCGGCAACGGGCGCAATACGCTGGTGTTTGCCGATGATGCCGGCTCTGTCCCACCGGGCATCGTGCTGCCCTACCAGCCGGGTGACACCAGTACGCTGGGCGAGCCGGCGGTGAGCCACCTGACACACCGGGCACAGGTTCGACCGGCGATGGTGCAACTCAAAGACTACACCTTCAAAAATCCGGCGTGGCCGGCCGAATTCAGCCAGCAGATGAAGGAGGACACGCTCCAGCAGGGGTATTACGAACATTACGACTATCCGGGGCGTTTTAAGGATGAGGCGCACGGTAAGGATTTCACCCGTTACCGTCTGGAGGGACTTCGCAACAATGCCGTGACAGGACAAGGCCGTGGTCATGCGATTGCCATTCAGCCGGGACGGTTATTCACCCTGTACAACCATCCGCGTGAAGACCTGAACCAGTCCTGGCAGGTGGTGGGGGCAAGTCATACCGGCAGTCAGCCCCAGGCACGCGAAACCGCCAACAGTGGTACGGGGACTACCCTGCACAGCCAGTTCCACTTTATCCGCCATAACCAGCACTGGCGTCCGGCACCGTTGCCGAAACCGGTGATTGACGGCCCACAAATTGCCAACGTCGTGGGACCTGCCGGGGAAGAAATCTTCTGTGACCAGTACGGCCGTATCCGTTTGCAATTTCCATGGGACCGCTACGGCAAGAGCGATGACCAGAGTTCCTGCTGGATCCGCGTCACTCAACCGTGGGCCGGTCAGGGCTGGGGCATGCTGGCAATCCCGCGTATCGGGCAGGAAGTGGTGGTGGATTTTCTGCACGGCGATCCGGACCAACCCATCGTCACCGGGCGCACCTACCATGCCAGCAATATCCCGCCGGGCGGATTGCCGGGCAGCAAAACCCAGATGGCCTTCCGCTCCAAAACCCACAAAGGCGAAGGTTACAACGAACTGCTGTTTGAAGATGCGAAAGGCAGCGAGCGACTGGCTCTGCATGCGCAGAAGGATATGCAGACGACGGTAAAAAATGACCAGAGTCTGGTCGTGGAAGCCGGTAACCGGAGCCTGCTCATCCAGACGGGGGATGAACATAAAACCGTCCGGCAAGGTAACCTGACCGAGACCATCTGCCAGAAACGCAGTACACAAGCCAATGTGGTGCAGGTGAAAGCCAATGCGGGCAAAGCCGGGGCGGGGACGCAATTGTATGAAGCCGAGGATGATATCACGCTGAAAGTCGGCAGCGGCACCATTCAAATGACGAAAACCAACATTAAAATTTCGTTCGGGGGCGCCAGTATTGAGCTGAATGACAGCGGGGTCACCGTATTAGGCGGCCAGGTTAACATCAACAAATAACGCGTTTTGATTTTTAACTTGCAGAAAGCCAGAAGGAACTTCCATGAACAACCAACTTGATCTCACGCCTTTCCACTTCAATCAGGGCACGATTATGCTGCCCGCCAGCTGGCAGGATGCCAGTATTCTGGTATTGAACAGCACCGATGAAAAAAATGGCACCAGTTTCACCCTCTCCCGTGACAATTTACCGTGGGGGCTGGCATTCAGTCAGTTTGCCGAACGGGAAATGACCGCCATCAGCAAGCAACTGAAAGATTATGAAGCGATAGCCCATGAATCCGGTGAACTGAACGGTTTTGAGACCGAGACTTTCGAATTTCGCTGGCGTGCCCCAAGTGGTCCGGTACATCAGTTAATGATGTTGTTGAATACCCCAAAACAGGTGCTGATTTTCACCGGCACCTGTCAGGGGGAGATGACAGCAGCACAACGGGAACAGATGCAGACCATGATGGCAACGTTCCGGTTACGCGATGAACTGAAGGATAACGCCTGACAGGGAGGTGTAACATGAGTGTTTCACAGAATGTGATGATGGGCGCAGCGGCGGCAGGGCGCCCTTCTCCGTTGCCTGCCACACACAATCATCCCTCGCCTTCAAAGGGCAGAAAATCTGCGCCAGTCCCGCCACGGACAGAAAAATCCACGTCTGACCGGGCACTGGAATTTTTACAAAGCGATACCTTCGCCAATGCCACGCTGGCAACCAGTGCCACCTATGCGGTGGCTACGGGGGCGGCGGCCCCTTTCGCGGTCGGATTAGCCGCCGGTGCCATCGGTGGGGAGGCGGGGATGTATGTCGGGGATAAAGTCGGTCACGCTATCGCCAAAGGCATGGGGATGAGCACCGTCGCAACCGAAGGTGAAAATCCGGCCAGAGAAGGCGATGCCATTGCCCACCAGAATAAAAATGCCGGGCTATGGGGCGCGCTGGGTGGGATTTTACTGGGTGCGGTTGCGGCAGTGGCGGTGGGTGCTCTGGTGGTGGCTACGGGAGGCGCGGCACTGGTTGTGGTTGCGGCGGCCGCGGCGGCCGGCGGGTTTGTCGGTGGTGCCTGTGCCGGAATGGGTGCCGCCATCGGGCAATATGGCAGTAATAAAGGCACCATTGCGAAAGGATCACCCAATGTGTTCTTTGAGGGTAAACCGGTCGCGCGGAAAGGCGACCCGGTGGTGTGCAGTGACCATCCTCCCGGTATGGTCGCTGAAGGCGCCAAGACCGTGTTTGCCAACGGCAGGCCAATTGCCCGGCTGGGACATCGCACCACCTGTGACGCCAATATCAACAGTGCCGCGGGATCCATTTCTGTTACCCAGGAAACGGGCGAGGCGCTCCCTATTTTGCAGGAAAGCAATAAAGCCTTGCAGTGGGCGGTGGTCATTGCCGGATTATTACCGTTTCCACGCAATAAAAAAGGCGTCACAAAATCGGATAAGCCGAAAGCCTCCACGCAGAAAAAAAGTAAAAAGCCGAACGACAACGATACCTGTAGTGACCCGGTCGACATGGCCACCGGGGATTTTCTGCAACAGTGGCCGATGCTCTCCCTGCCCGGCACCCTGCCGCTGTCACTGACCCGCACTTACCGTTCAACCGAAAATTTTGCCGGTCTGTTCGGTCCTAAATGGTCTGATGACTGGTCACAACACCTGAAACGGGAGGGAGAAGCCACCCATTTTACCGATGCGGATGGGGTGGTTTATACCTTCCATACGCCGGATGAAAACGCATTCTCGGTTAACCTGCATGCCGGGCATTATCTGCTGTTTGGCTCTTTAACGGGCGGGTTGCATCTGTTTGATCGTCAGACCCAATTAACGCGGAGTTTTGAACAGCCGGCAGGCGATAAACGGTTATTGTCTGCGATCCGTGACCGTCACCATAACCACATCACCTTCCATTATGATGATCCCTTCGGGGAGCAACAATACCGGCTGTCACAGGTTACTCATTCCGATGGTTATCGGGTGTTATTGGACTACGACCAGAACCGGCTGGCTTCTGTCGAATACCGGACTGAAGCACTGCGCCAGACACTGGTTACCTGTCAGTACAACGCCCAATATTACCTGTCAGAATGCCATTCGTTTCAGTTCAGTCATCTGTGGCACGAATACGATCCCCGTGGCGCGATGACCCGCTGGCATGACACGGATTCAACGGATGTGTCGATGGAGTATGACAACCGTGGGCGGGTAGTCTCGGTCAGCACTCCACAAGGCTACTGGCAGGATCGTTTTTTGTATGATGATGTCAATAAAGTCACCACCTATCTGGACGCGGAAGGTGGGTGTACCCGCTATTGGTACAATGAGGACAGTCAGATCACCCGTAAAGTTGACCCACTGGGGCGGGAAACCGTGCTGGAGTGGGATCTGAGTCATCAACTGTCAGAAACTGACCCTCTGGGCAGAAAAACACAGTTTGAATATACGCCTTATGGGGAACTGACCCAACTGATACAGCCTTCCGGTGAGGTGTTTGTCTACGATTATGATGAATACGGTCAACTGGTGCAGGCCAAACTGCCGGATGGCAAAAAATGGCTTTTTCACTACAGCGACCAGGGCGCACTGGATGCCGTGACCGATCCGCAAGGGCGATTGGAAGAATACCGTTACAACCAGCATGGTGAAATCCTCAGGCGGGTACTGCCTGATGGTACCCAGTGGCGTTATGAATATGAACAGCACCGGCTTCATGGTGTTCTGGCGCCCAATGGTTACACCACCCGTTACGACCAGGATGGGCTGGGGAGGTTGCGGAGTATGATTGATGCCCTGGGCCAGCAAACCCGTTATCAGCACTGTGCATTTCATGCCAGTCCGGAAAATAGCGTCACGGAAATTGAATTGCCGGACGGGGTAAAACAGCATATCAGCTATGATAATGAGCGCCGGGTGACTGCGGTCACGGATGGTGAGGGGAATACCACGCGTTATACTTATGGTGCCTTTGACCTGCTGACCCGGCTCACCCGTCCGGATGGAACCGTCCTGCATTTTGGTTATGATCGCTTAATTCGCCTGAACAGCGTGACGATGACCACTGGTGAAATCTATCGCTATGAGCGGGATTTAGCCGGACAAATTATTCGTGAAACCGATTTTACCGGACGCACGATCGACTATACCTATGACCGGGCCGGCCGCCGAACCCTGACACGCTATCCCAACGGTCAGCTCATTCGTGTTTGTTATAATGCCAAGAACCAGATTTTACGGCAGGAATACTGGCAGGCCGGGAAATTAGACACGACCCTGCAGGCCGAGACGGCCTATACCTACGACTCCAAAGGCCGGATGATCCGGGCCGTTTCAGCGGATGCGGTGGTGGAATTCGAATATGACGAGGCCGGGCATCTGATAAGTGAGCGTCTGAACGGACGTGAAATCGCGCATGAATGGGATAACCTCAACGACCTGCCTGTTGCAGAAACACTGGGTGATGATACGCTGCATTTTGGGTATAACCGGATGGGCGGGTTAAACCATTTTCAGTTTAACCAACACAGCCCGTTATCTTTACAGCATGATCCACTGGGGCAAGAAATAGTGCGGGAAAGTGACCAAGGCTTTATCCTGGCCAGCCGTTATACCGTATCGGGTTTGCTGTCTCATCAGTCAGCCGGACGGGCAACCGCCCTGTTCCGGGAAACCCTGCAACAAAACAATCCTCACTTCCCGCCACAGGCCACGGCGGTCAATCGGAGCTGGCAATATGACCGGGCGTACAACCTCCGGGTGATTGATGATGGCCGCTGGGGACAGACCCGTTACCGCTACAATACGAACGGTCAGATAACCCAGACCCGGTATCAGGGGGCACGCCCGTATGAAGAGCAGTTCAGTTATGATGCCAATGGTAACTTAAGCCAGCATATTCCCGTGGATGCGCATGGCGCAATCACCCACATCACACAACGCCAGAAAGCCGGTCGTGTCGTGCAGCACGGCAATATTCGCTATCGTTATGACACCAGCGGACGGCTTATTGAAAAAACTGAGCCGCGTGACGGTTTCCGGCCACAAGTGTGGCGCTACCGCTGGGATGTGCTGAATCAACTGACGCAATGTGAAACCCCGGACGGCTCGCGCTGGCATTATCGCTATGATGCTTTCGGGCGAAGAATCCGTAAACTGAAAGTGCACGATGGAAAACTGGCCGCGGCCAATTTACAGCGCTGGCTCAATGGCAAGCCGGATCTCAGTGTTAAACCCAACACAATTATGGGGCAGGATTATCTGTGGAGCGGTGACCAGCTTATCGAAGAAACGCCCCTGTATGCCGATGGTACCCCCGCAGACGAACAGCGCATCCGCTGGCTCTACGAACCGGGCGCACTGACACCGTCAGCACGTTTTGAGTGCGGCAAGCTACACTATATTGTCAGTGACCATCAGGGTACACCGCGCGAAATGTTGAACGAGGAAGGCGGACTGGTCTGGGCGCAGCGGCTGACCACATGGGGTAAGGCGGAACGTTCCCAAGTCATCGCTTCCAATGATGCAGATTATCACGTCAGCTGTAATCTACGGTTCATGGGGCAGTACGAAGATCAGGAAAGTGGGTTATACTATAACCGCTTCCGGTATTATGACCGGGATACAGGACAGTACCTGACGCCAGATCCACTGAATCTCGAAGGTGGCTTGAATCCTTATGGCTATGTACATAATCCGTTGTCTTGGGTTGATCCATTCGGGTTGGAGGCTTGTCCTAAGAAAATAGACCAGTTACGAAATGGCCCACAGAAAACAGTTGTAACAGTAAAAACTAAAAAAGAAGCCGATGAGCTAATAAAAACGGCTTTCCCAGATGCACAAAAAGTTAGAGGTATAGGTTCTCAGGATGCCCAAGGGATCAGGAAAAAGAATAAGATGGATCAATTTAAGAAAAAGGACGGTAAGGTCAGGTATAGAAAAGATTATACGATAGACTCAAAAACTGGACGAGTTTATGGTCATGATGATCCAAAGGGAACTGGGCATGGGAAATTACCCCATATCAATATCAAACGTTCAGATGGAACAATGGTGAGAATTGATATAACTGGTTAAAAAATATGGAAAATATTATTAATGCTATTAATCGAGGTAAAGTTCGTGGTTACTCAGAAAGTAAACAGATTGAAGACGAAACTTATCTTTTTGAATATGCTATAAAGAAAAACAATGGTCAGTATTTAGCTTATATTTTTTCTATTGATGAGTCTAAAATGGATGTTTATGAAGATTATGCTATTGAAGAAATACAGAATTTTCAGTCAGTTGATGAAGCTCTGAGATATTTAGAATCTAAAGGTGCTGACATTCAAAAATTAAAAGGGATCAAGAGGGTTCTTCCATTTTAACTTAAACCGAACTTATCGCAGTTAACTGAATAAAAGCCGGAAAGATCCAATAATCTTCCGGCTTTTTCCCTTTTAAGAGCCGCTCATTTCCTGTTCTTAGTTACTTTTATAGTCGCCAATCAGTTCACGCATTCGCAGCTTAATGTCACTGAGCTGATCTTGCTGACGCTGGTACTGTTGCCTGATGCTCTAGGTACCGCCTTGAATGGTGCAGATTATCAGTAATCATAATACATATTCTGGACAGGTAGATGCTAAGATTGTAGCAATAAAAGCTGCATATGAGCACCAAGATGAAAATCAAAGAATCACTGAACGAGAAGCAAGGGATAGAATAAGAAAAGTTCAAATGGAGATGAAAAATAGGATTTGGTCAGGAAATGTCCCTACTAATACATGCAAGAGATTAGGTCATGCTCCCAATGATTAGATCTTGTGATAAACTCCCTACTTTTTATTCTGGGTGAAATATGGCTAAAGTGGATGTGATTTGTCGTTACTGTCATAAAACAAACGAGGTTAAAGGGCATGGAAAAGGACGTACTGGACATCCTCGCTATCACTGCT
>NZ_NJAJ01000003.1 GCF_002632825.1 Xenorhabdus stockiae | reverse complement strand
AGTAATGTTGTTGAGCCTGATTTCGTCCTTAAATGCGTAGTAATTTAATACCGGCTTTCGTTTTCGCCATCTGTCTGCCTGTGTCATCCGTGGTTTGGGCACAGGCAGGATGTCATAGATTTTCACGTCAAATCTTGCCCTCCGATAACAATATGGATTGTGTTCTGATCATCCCTTCCAGATGAGCGAAATGTGCATAATCGATATCGGTCAGTGTCGTTCGGCGGTCTATTTCATCGTGACAGGCAGAGCAGGCCCATGCGCCAAATAGATCATGCGGCTTCATTCCCATGCCACTAATACCCGCCATTCGGTAATGAGCCAGAACCACTGTCTCGTTGTTGCCATTACAAATACCCGGAAGTCTGACCTGACATTCCCGACCTCGCGCTTCTTTCCGCAAATTTGCCATCTTATTCCCTTGTCATTTGATTTAAATCCTGTGGCCGTAATAATTCAGCGCGTAGCGTGTCTCTGTGAGTTTTACGCCCTGACATACAGCCCATGCCTGTGAATATTCAATTAAACTGCTCATGCGTCTTACACTCATTCTGGCGGTGCTTTCTCTTGCCAGTGGCACCAGCTCACCTTCCAGCCCTGAGATAATCTGCCCTTCTTTTCCTGTCGCTTTAGCGTGACCAGAAACAAAAATGCATTTCCATTCCGGTGTCTTCCACGTATTGCCCGCCCACTCAATCCCCTGTTTCGAAACGTCACCACACAACGCATGGAACTTGTCGTTCTGCGGTAGTGTTCGATTTGAATCTGAGATAGTGATTTGAATGGGGAATTCGTCGTTGAGAGGTAAGTTATCGAGTGTGACTATCAGATTTTTGAGTATGTGCGCATTTCGTAGCAGAAAGATCTGCTTATCCATCTAATCTCCGTTATATTCCTTCGAAAATAGCCTCTTCTTGCCATTTCAGTAGTTCATCCTTAGAGCATCGCCGTTCACATGGCGGCTCAATTCTCGATTTGTAACCAGCCCACCAGTACCAACCGCTACGGTGTTCTGCTGTGCCACACAGTTTACAGAGATGAACCCGACACATATCTGACCACTGATAATCATGGCCTGCTGAATTGCTTAATCGTTCAACTGTATTTCTGGCCACCATATTTCCCCTCTAATTTCATGCCTGAATACATTAATCTGACCATTGTTCAACCATACCCATAAAGCAGCCTGTAATTAACTCTAATGAGTTTTAACTTCAACTAACCCAATGTTATGACTTATCGTATTTAATCCTCCCTATATTAATCTCACAACGAAATAACGGTATTAATCAATTCAATGAGATTATTTTGATTTTCATCCTGCATTTTCTTCCAATAACCATTTTTCGATTTCAGCATTCTGATGTTTCGCCAGACGCAATGCCTCCAGCCGGTCAGATTCGTCCGATTCATCCAATGTCATGATCAGACAAATTTGCGAGATAATTTTCAGGAATGTATGGTTGGTACGTTCGATGAGTTGTTTGGCGTCTGGTGTTTCTTGCGGTGTCATCTAAAGTTCTTCTGGTGGTGTTAATATTCAGTTACATTCGCTTCACGCCAAGCATCGTCGTAGTCGGCGTTAGGCATGTTTGCGATATAGTTGTAAGGTGTAGCGCCTTCCATGATGAGAAATTGGTGGGATTGCTCTTCAAGATATAACGGGATTTTACCCTCCCATCCTTCCCCGTTCCGTTGCTTTTCCAAGCAGAGAATAGACGCAGGCTCGTTGGTATGGCGCTGTTCTTCATCACTGAGTTGTTGTCCTGCCTGTAGCTTTTGCAACGCCCTCTCCCGACGTTTGTTTCGCCAGATGATAAACAGGTTATCAGTCAGGTCTGTGATAGAACCTGAGCCTTTGACATCCATTTTCCCAGTGGGCTTATCTTCGCTATCAGACTTCCTGCTGTGAGTGACGAGGATGACATGGCTGTTAGTTTTATTCTTGAAGTCACAGACTGCATCAAGAAAATCCTTCTGCCCGTTATAATCATCATCGGCAATTCCGCACTTCATCAGGCTGTCGATGATAAACAGGTTTATGCCATAACGTTTGTTGGCATAGCGGAAAATATCTAACAGGCGATCAGCTTTTGCGGTGCCTGTCAGTCCGAATAGCCATAAGCGGTCATCATAAAAATTAAATGCAG
Organism: Xenorhabdus stockiae; assembly: GCF_002632825.1. Taxonomy (GTDB): domain Bacteria; phylum Pseudomonadota; class Gammaproteobacteria; order Enterobacterales; family Enterobacteriaceae; genus Xenorhabdus; species Xenorhabdus stockiae. The sequence goes on along the minus strand of NZ_NJAJ01000003.1, from coordinate 181,704 downwards.
ACTCAATCTCAATCATTGGTGGCAACGTGCTACATGTTGCCTGCCGGGTCAGCCTCTTGAGAAATACGGAAGGCTTTAACTCAAACGAGGCCACACACGCCCTTGAACCTTGCCTCATGGCTTCACAAAGAACATGGCCCAGTATTTCACTTTTCCCGTGACCGTTAACCCCGTTGAGTATGGTTAACTCCGCCTCCCTGAATTTGAAATTGTGATTCAAAGTCTCCCACGGGCTGCCGAACAGGTATTGCTCCTTGCCGTAAAATGCCTGAATGGTGTCCTGATAGTATTCTCTGGCACTGCAAAGTTCCTCGGGATCGAAAAAGGCGGCAGTTTCAAGACAGCGGACAATTTCATCCTGAGTCATACCCGCCTGCAGACACTCGTTGATATCTTTGTGCGGAAGCTTGACCAGTCTGCATCGATGTTCACCAAGGCGGTTCGCAATTTCTTTTGCCGCCTCATGGCCCACTTCGTCGTTATCCATCGATAGCCAGATTTCTTCGAAGCGGTCTAGGTTATGATATTCAAATTCAATCCATTGCTGTTTTGCTCCTTTGCCGCCCCCGAACGGGACGGAAAGCGCGGGTAATCCGTATTGGTGATAGCTCATGCTGTCAATTTCACCTTCACAGAGAATCACCACTCTGACGTTTTTCGGCACGGTATCCCAACCGAACAAGCAAGGCTCACAGTCTGCCTCAACGGAAATGGCTTTCTTGCCATTGGGCCGCTCAGTGCTGATCCGCTTAACCTGCAATAACTCACCATCTCGCTTGTAGGGAAAGGCGATAGCAGGTAACTCCCGATTTTCATCGTGCGACCAGATCACCGCATCACAAACTTTGAATGCTTCGGCGGTTTCCCGGCTAATCCCCCGGCTCGCAAGGTAGGTATAACAGTTTTCAGTTTTGCGGATATTTTTTTTCAGCGATTCGCTTTTGGGTCGGCTGAATTTCTTCTGCCGCTTTGCTTCGAAGTGATGATCATCATCGCTAATACCAAGAAATTGCTTCGCTTCGGTCATCGCCTGATGCAGACTGCAGTCTCTCACCTGAATCCATAAATCCAGTAAATCCCCACCGGTTCCCTCAGCAAAATCTGACCAGACTTTCTTCCCGGTAAGATTCACTTTCAGGCTCTTCCCCGTCTCGCCGTTCACTGAACCAGTCACCCATTCGTGACTCTCTCGCTTGCCGTTTGGTAACAAGTACTTCGCCACTCTCTCCACCTCAGACCAAAGACGGTCTGAAAGTTCTGTAACAGTCATCATATTACCCACTATTTTTCATGCCTGATAAATTAGCATGGATATTATTTAAACATGGACATAAAACCCTCTGTAATCAATTTTGAGAGGTTTTAACTTCAAGACACCCAATGTTATGACTTATGCCATTTAATACTCTCTGCGTTAATTTCACGGAGAAATAACGGCATCATAAATTCATGGACGATGTGATTTGGTATTTCGCCGCTAATCCAGAAAGACCAACCCGGATTTACTGATGGTAATCCCGGACTGTCCCGAAGTGGGTTTAGCTGGCGTGCTTATCGCGGGCTTTTCATCTGTCCAGCGTTTCTGGTTCAGGTAGGTGGTCGGGTGGAGATTTTCAAATCCGAATATCTTTGCCTGCAAACGTGACCGAATGTCCTCAACCAAAAACGTCGCAAACTGCTCCGGCGTTCCTCCGGTTTCTTTCCGCCACGCTTTGAACTGAGATTTGAAAGCGGAGAGTGCCTTGGGTTTGCCAATTTTTTTCATCCCGGCAAGCCAAAAGATATTTTCGAATACTGATTGAACCTGATCTTGTTTTGCTGGCTCAAGAGAGGTTTTTTCACATTCAGTCTGAACTTGTTCGGACAATATGTTTTTATTATCTTTCTTTTCTTTAATAGTATCTTTTGTGTTTAGCTGATTTGGCTTATTTTTTTTAGCTGTTTTAGCTAAACTTTTATTAGCTGATTTGGCTAAAGGTTTGCTATTTTGGCTAACATCTAAAATCCACTCAGAAATTTCCAAATTTAGCCCTATCATACTTCCTTGTTTAATAAGTATTTTTCTTTGTGTTAACTCCTTAATTTCGGTGCTCACATGAGTGTGGTGTAGGTTAATCATTTCTGCTATCTGAGTGTTAGTTGCTCTATCAAACCGCTTATGCCAGCCGAACGTTTTTTCAATAATGGCATCAATGATCCTGTACTGCCGATAGGTTATCTCCTTGTTGCTGTGCGCCATTAAAACTAATTTTGGACTACGAGGCATTTTAATGAACTCGATATCACCATTCACACTTTCCTCTTTCACTTGTGTTATTGGCTGACGGTAATCAGCCATTCTTGCAATGTTACTCATGGCGATCATCTCCAATCAGCTCCTTCCGAAGTTCTTTCCGTAATTTCGCGTCATCTAAAAGAGCACGAAGATGTTTAACTCCTTCCTTGGTAACGGAACGAGCCTCCCGATCGCGCATGTTATTTTTATGCACGGCTATGTGATTAAATTTGGTTTTCATGTATAATTACTCTCGTGAAATGTTGTTCTGAGGGGAACACTGCATACTTCCCCTTGTCGTTAAATCGACATCTCAATTTGCATTTCTGAAGCCTCGTTGGTTGCCGCCTTCGAGGTTTTTCTTTTGACCTTACCTTCGCTTTCCAAAGCCTGAATTAATCGCTCGGCATATATCCCTTCGATTACCACTACAGGTTTACTATCTGCATCAAATATCTCAAACGCCCATTCAGGTAATCCCAAATTCACGATCATTAAACTCGCTAATCTGGCGATCCGGTTCTTATCCTTGCTTAACTTGGATGGATGAATACCCATTTCGCTTGCCAGTTCATTATTCCCAAATTCAAATACTTTCTTGTGAAAATAGCTCTCAAGCATCTGAGCTTTACGCGTATCACGAGTATTTTTGACAGTTTTTGCTATTTCCATTTGTTATATTTCCTAAAGTGAAATTTAGTTAACAAGTTATGTTTTTATATGACGAAAAGCGATATCAACTATTCTGAGATGAATAATGGTTAACACGACTTAGCCTCTTGATGAATAAGCCTTTACGGGATCTACGCCCCGATTGCCTGAGTTCTTACTCGGCGCTATTTCGATTTGCTAGGGTTCATCAATAGCTTGTCGTGAAGATAGATTGTTAAAGAGCAATGACCGTTACATCAATCCCTTATCGGGGTTTGCGGCCTGTAGTAACCATTTTTCGGTGAACTTTCCGTTAGAATGTTCTGCAAGCAATTTTGAATAACTGGTTTTTCCTGTGTACTCGGTTCGGGGTAAGCAGCCGTTTTGTACCCACTTCCAAACTGCAACGGTGCTTTTCCCGCAGATCTTGGCTGCAGCGGTTTGCCCACCGACTGCACTCACTGCGAATTCAACTGGGTTCATTTGGTTAATATCATTATTAAGTAAATTAACTGTTGGTTAATTCTAAATTCTAACTGACAGTTTAGTCAAGTCTGGATGATAATTAACTCATGGTTAAAAATACTGATAAAGTTGAGTTCACCAAACGGCTAAAAGAGGCATGTTTAGATGCTGGATTTGCCGGACGTGGGCTAGGCAGGAAAATTACTGACGCCCTCGCCGAACAAAAAATAAAAGTCAGCGGCCCTGCGGTCTGGAAGTGGTTAAATTCAGAATCAATTCCAGACTCCAGTAATATTTTGGCATTAAGTAGATGGCTTGAAGTCCGGCCTGAGTGGTTGGAATATGGTAGAGGTTCTAAAGAACAAGACGGAATACCTTTATCAAAAGTTGAAGCTGAAGAGATTCAGTCTTGGGATTCCATATCACCTGCTCCCGATGATGAGGTTGCAATACCATTCTTTACAAGCATAGAGCAGGCGGCAGAAAACGGATATCACATTAACGAAGAACACAATGGATTTAAGGTAAGATTCTCACTTTCTGTGCTTCGTCGATACGGAGCTGACCCAGCTAATGTAATGGCACTTTCTGTTTATGGAGACAGTATGTCGCCAGTAATTCCAAATGGCTCAACTGTAACTGTTGATAGAGGACATCAAAACATTGTTGACGGAGGCATATATGTCATCAAACAAGATGAATTATTCCGCATCAAATTGTTATATAGGCAGCCTGGAAAATTAATAGTTCGTAGTTTCAACTCTGCTGAGTTTGCTGACGAAATAACAGAAATACAAAACGTTAAAATCATAGGTAGAGTCATTCACTGGTCAGTAATGGCTTGGTAGCCCTTCAGAATCACTTCCGTTTCTCATATATATAGCCGCTAACCATGCGGCTTTTTCTATTACCCTCCTCTAATTTATTTGATGTAAATCACAATTCACTCACCAGTTAATAAATTTATTAACTTAAAATTCAATTAGTTAAGATTTAATCTTAATTTAATTAACCAATGGTTATTGACTAAAATTAACCATTAGTTAATAATCCATTCCATCAAAGGCACACAGCCGAAAGATAACTCAGTATGCTCTTTAACAATTTGGAATTGCATCTAATGCTGAGCAGAGAGATCTGCGCAACTCAGTTCCCTGACATCTCCAGACCTCACGGGGTATATGGCATCTCAGGCAAGCGGCGGACAGTGTTAGGTGTATTTATCAACAATAGGAGAACCAATCATGGTTTAGCAAAGCGGATAGACCGCAAGCGTAATGCTTTGATGATGCGGTAGTGACGCATCCCTGAGTAGCCAAATGGTTAGCCTGTGTAGCGACGGGTCAAGGTTCATAGATTACAAATAGCTCCGATAAGCAGCAAGAAAGCCAGTCTTGCATCGGTTATGGCTGAAAGAAGGCACTCAAGGGCATGAGCGCAACCACTGCGAGAGTGTGGTTCAAAGTGCAGTTGGCTTTGAGGTGTGGTGATCATCGCCATAGCATCAAAGCCAATTAACGGGAGAAGTTTTATGTACGAAAATTACAAGTACGGGAATTTCGATAAACTGGAAAGTGCCATTGATGATGCTCTTAATCAGGCTCGGAAGCACCGAAAAAAAGATTTTTGGAATAATAACGAGTCGAAACCTAGTGCTACCAAACAAGAGCCTGGCACTGCTAACACGCCCAGCAGCCTAATCACCGTAGTAAATAGAAAATCAGTTTCAGCCAAAACCAAGTCCCACCGTAGGTTGGAGTCAGGCGGGATTACGGCTAGGGTATAGCCAAATAGAGTGAGTGACGCATAGTGATTTTCTTGTTTTTTGACCTCAAATGAGGTATAAAAAACAGAAAATAATATAAGGATAACCTATGCACCCTACACAGAATTTAGCCAGACCAATCATTCATACCGAACCCAACATAGTCGATACTCATTTATCGACCTTAGGATTATCCCAGAAAGATCTAAATGCAATATTGCGTAGAGGATTATCTGGACGAAATTCAACAACCCAAAATCATCCAGTTACTTCTCGTGGGCAATATTTCTACGGCGAAGCAGTTAGTGGAGCACGAGAAATACTTTCCTTTAGGGGATTTAAAAAATGCTCTATCCGAAATGTTGAGCTTACCGTTAGTGACAGCGTGGCTATCTATATTTGCCGTGGGTGTGATCAAACTGGTTTAGCTCATGGCTACCCAGAGTCACGAATGAAAAAGGGAGATTTTACATGTGAATTAATGGGACTCATTCGCAATAATAATCCTGGGCAAGGCATTTTAGATTTTGAAGATGAGCAATTGAATTTTGGATTCGAGTCTCTTGATGATGAACCTCTTTTACCCAATCAGTTAGGACTGGATTTATGGTTTCTACTTTATAACTTCTACGAAATAGACGAGCATCAGCTAGGTATCAAGGCTGAGCTTTCTCGTCCAATCACTTATAACCACAAGAACATAGTTAATAGTTTTTCTACCCGATTAATTTTGGATACTGCGCCAACAGATCCTGTCATTAAACGGGGCGACGAACCTCAATTCACTCCTGAAATTGAGATTGATATTTTAAAAACAGGCTAGATATACATGTTTAATGCAGAGCGTTTACGTCTTGCAAGAGAGCGCAGAGGTTTTACACAAAAAACCTTGGCTGAGCAAGCGGGATTAACAAGCAAAACGATATCAAATTATGAGAAATCTGGCATATTTGAGCCCATAGCTAGTGATAGCATGGCAAAAATAGCCTCAGTTCTTAGATATCCTTTGGCGTTTTTTAGCTCTGAAGAAATCCCTTCTTTAGAAGATAAAGCTGTCAGTTTTCGAGCAATGACAAAACTTAGCGCCCAAAAACGCAATGCAGCCATAAGTGCAGGTAGATTAGTCCAAGAATTATCTTCATGGATTGAATCAAGTTTTAAACTTCCAGCACCTAATATTCCTGATTGTAGTTTTGATAATTCCTGCTCTCCAGAAGATGCTGCTCGCATAGTAAGAGAGCACTGGGGAATCGGTGAATTATCTATTTCGAATGTCGTACATTTACTTGAGGCTAATGGCGTTAAAGTCTTTTCGTTAGCAGAAAATTGCCTCGAGGTTGATGCTTTTTCTTTCTGGATGGATGAGAAACCTTTTGTTCTACTCAACACAATGAAGACACCAGAACGTAGTCGATTTGATGCCGCTCATGAGTTAGGTCACTTGGTACTCCATAAACATGCAAGCAATAGCGGTCGAGAAGCTGAAATGGATGCAGATCGCTTCGCATCAGCATTTTTGATGCCTGAACGTAGTATTTTAGCTATGGTGCCTAGAATGCCATCACTAGATCACTTGATTCAGTTAAAAAGACATTGGAAAGTTTCTCTTGCTGCACTGGTGAAGCGGACATTTGATGTTGGGCTTTCCACAGAGTGGCATCATCGCCAGTTATGCATAGAACTCAGCAGACGGGGATTCAGAACAACCGAACCAGAAGGAATGGAGGTTCGTGAAAAATCCATGATCCTAGATAAAGTGTTTACCTCATTTCGCAATAGCGGAGTAAAACGCATAGATATTCTTAATCAATTGCATTTACCATTAGATGAAATGCGCGCTTTTACCTTTGAGCATAGTTTCTTTATGGCTGCTATTAACGGTAATAGCAATGCCCCTATTGCTAAAAAAGAGCAGAACTCCATTTTGCATCTCATCAAGTAATTAAGTGATAAATATTGGTTGACTAACTCCAGCTCATTTCCGAGTGGGCTGTAGTGAGTTACTCTGATATATTCATGGATTCGACAATGGATTCATGAGGGATTATGCATGGAATCATTAACGAGTGTATTATTTTGTATGCTATGGATTTGTATTATTATAATTTCTTGTTGTTGGTATGTTTTCGCCTTTCTGGGATTGTTTTTTATATTTATGCTATTCAAAGTAAAAACCGGAAAAATATTATTATCAATATCTGCTGTATTAATGCTATCCCTATCAACATTGGGATATTTATTTTCGCATAGTTATATATAGTAAAAAAATCACCAATTACCAGCCTCGCAAATGTGGGGCTTTTTATTACCTGAATTAATTCGCTAGCCTCAAAAATAAATCCAACACCAGGGATCTTATTAATCGTTTTCACTAACGAGGGGTTTTTACATGCGTAATAACATGCACGATGGATGCGCGGTCGCTCCCGCAAAACCACAAGCTATCAGGAACAGGCGCACATGGAAGCGCCGAATTACTCTCTTTCTCATCTCATTAACTGTATTTATTCCCGTTTAATCACAATGGAGAAATAACACATGCGTCTTACAAGATTTGCAGTTAAAAAACGCCACGGCATGGAACAAATAGCGCGAATTGCTCAAGAGAATGAATTAACCGAATCAGAACTTGATGATCTGGTTAATGAAATTAAGTTCAGATTGTTGATGGCGCGGAGCAAAAAACGAACAGCCAAATTTGAAAGGATCCCATTATGAGAAATTTCGATTACAACATTCACACCAATCCCAATAATAAATCTCAGCAGCGACAATACACGGAAGAACAAATCGCCGAACACAACTGGCGGCAATATGAAAGGGAGGTGTTAGGCAGAGAAGGAGTACTACCCAGTGATATGGAATTTAGGGGGGATTTCAGATGAACACTTATCCCCGCAGATCGCCCGGCAGTTGTGTGCCAAAAGATCCGAAAGAGAAAGAGCAGTACCTGGATGAACTGGTCGCGGCAATCAGTAATAAAACACCACATCCCGCAATCATGAGTGCTAAGGAGCGTGTCTTAGCAGAGCGACTCTTCAATATTAACTATAAATCTTCATTTAACCCGCCCCTACCCCAGCATATGCAAGAACAGCGTGACGAAGAGATACGTCAAGGGTGGCGAGAGTACTGGTCAAAGAATAGTAAAGAGCACGATCACTATCGGGGTGAATCACCTCGCCGCCATAATGGTGGTATCTGGACAGGAGATTAATTTTGACAATTTACAGAGTAGTAGACACCGAAACCTGCAACATGGATAGCGGGATTGTAGAGATAGCCAGCATTGACATTGTAGGTAACATCATAAATTACATGGAAAAACAATCTCATTTCGTCAATCCCCAACAACCCATCTCAGTCGGGGCAATGGCTATTCACCATATTACGGATGAAATGGTCGCTAATTCTCCGCTAATTAATGATGTTATTACTAAATACAAAGGGGCTGACTTTCTGGTTGCACATAATGCTGCTTTCGATTCACGTATGATGCCGGAGATGGACGCACCGTTTATCTGTACATTGAAATTAGCCAAGCGTTTGTGGCCAAACATGGAAAGTCACAGCAACCAATATCTCCGGTATGCACTAAAACTGGATGTTTTTGTACCGGATGGGTTACATGCACACAGGGCACTGTATGACTGCATAGTCACCGCCGCACTATTTAAACGTATCAAGGATGAATCAGGTTGGTCTGATGAAGAGATGCTGGAGATTAGTCACCAGCCCTCATTGCTGCACAAGTTCAGATTTGGCAAGCACAAAGGTATGACATTTGAAGAGGTTAAAAAAACTAACCCCAGCTATTTTACATGGCTATTAAAGCAGCCTGACATTGATCCTGATATTGAATTTACCCTCAATTATTGGTTATCGAGGTAGTTATGAGTGCAGTCTACAAAGCTATCAGTAATGTTGCCAAAGAACTGGCTGAAACAGGGATTAAAAAAAACAGCGAGAATAAAGTTCAAAAGTTCATGTTCAGGGGGATTGATGCTGTTTATAACGCACTAGCCCCGGCACTAGTCAAACATGGATTACTTATCTTGCCACGCATAACTGAACGCACCGTAACAGAACGGGCCACAAAAACAGGAGGTGCACTGTTTTATGTCGTCGTCAAAGCTGAATTTGACTTTATCGCCACAGAAGATGGCAGCAAGCATACTGTGACCACGTTTGGTGAAGCGATGGATAGCGGAGACAAAGCAACGAACAAAGCTATGTCCATCGCATATAAATATGCTGCATTTCAGGCGTTCTGTATTCCAACCGAAGAAACAGCCATTGATGCTGACGCAGAAATCCATCATGTGGCATCTAAAGGAGCCGATGAAATTTTGCGGGATTTTACTGAATATGCAACTCATGAAAGCAGCAGAGAAAAACTACAGCAACAATATTCCGATACATGGAAATCACTGGAAGGACACCCAGATTTGCAAGAAAAATGTAAGGAAGTAACCGGGATTAGATTTAAAGAACTGAAACAGGCGGCATAAATGGCACAACGCGGAGTTAACAAAGTTATTTTATTAGGCAACTTAGGGCAGGATCCTGAAGTACGTTATTCGCCAAACGGGGGCGCGGTGGCAAATATCACACTAGCCACCTCTGAAACATGGCGGGATAAGCAATCCGGGGAGATGAAGGAAAAAACGGAATGGCACCGGGTGGTGATATTCGGGAAACTCGCCGAAGTTGCCGGTGAATATCTGAAAAAAGGCAGTCAGGTTTATATTGAAGGCCAGCTACAAACACGGAAGTGGCAAGACCAACAAGGGCAAGATCGCTATTCCACTGAGGTAGTAGTGAACATCGGTGGAACGATGCAGATGCTAGGAGTCAGACAGGAAAGCCAGCAGTCACAACAACAGCACCCAAGACAGCAACAACAATCTCAGGGATGGGGGAAACCACAACAGCCACAATCAGCACCGCCAATGGATTTTGACGATGACGTGCCATTCGCTCCAATCGGCAAGCAATACCCCAACCATGCTATCTACGTGATTTAACCAACCAAAATAATATTTACTGGAATAATAGAAAGGTGAATATATGGCAATAATTCAGTACTACGTAGCTTACAGTAAAGAAACAATCCCTGATGAGGTCTCGGAAAATCGTCGCTACGAACTTGAAGCAGACAATAACTATAGTGCCGATGATGACGACTTTGAATACTGTCTACAGGATTGTGCGGATGATTATTACTCTAATCATGATGGCTGGGAAGGTAAGTGGCCTCTGTTATTTATGCTGTGGATTGGCGATTTATACATAGGAATGTTTGAAGTTGAATGCGAATACGAGCCCGTATTTTCTTCTAGTCAAGTTGGTTAGTTCAAGCCAAAACACCCAACCCTACACTCTATCACTACGTTGCTGCGCAGCAGGAGGATTATTATGCATATCGAAACATCGGATGTCGCTAAAATACAGATCACGGATGTACCACGTCATGATCCTATTCATGTTTATCTGGAAGATTACGGTAATAAGATGGGCCGGATAACAATCTCTGAATATGGCAACTCATGGTCTGCATTCTGGCCTGCGATGGGCTGCTCGTTATCTGATTTTGTTCTCAAGGCTGATAACGGGTATCTCATTGGATATCTTGCTCCCGCATTAAACACTGGTAGTCCAAAATACAAAAGGATGGATTCTCGTTTAAATGCTGTGAAAGAAGCATTAAGGAGATTGCATGTATAGCAACTCAATTAGACATCAGTTTTAACACCTGTCACTTCGGCTGGTTTGATACTGATATATGTAAGAAAGCAGAGAGTATATGTAGGAGAATTAATAATGAACAATGATGTGATTAGAAACATAAATACAACATTAGAATCAGCCGAGAATTTAAAAGCAGCAGGAGCTAATGAAATAACATTGGATTTAGACTCATACATCACGATATTAAAACGTCTCGCAAAATATGAAAATATGGAACCCGCCGGCCATTTCATCGTTAGTGGAGATGGTTTTATCGGCGAAGTTTTTCATGAATTCAATAATGATCCTGATGTATTTAATCTCTACCGTCATCCAAACAAATAACGAGAATAGACATGAGTAAAAAATTAATTGAATTCAGCGCTGAATTAGAAATAACTGATTTTTGTAAAAACGGCGAAGGTAAAGCTGTAGCATTTGGCAAAGTATTTAATGACAGTAAAAATCGTTTTCCTGACGGTTCTGAAATAATCACATCATTAGTTCATAACACCGAAACTTATGAAGCTGATGGATATATTAAAACTCAGAATTCAGTTTATAAGATACGTCACCCAAACAAATAACGAGAAATAATATGGCAGATTTTGGAGGTAGTAGTACTCCGAAGGAATTTAAAGATTTATGGCAAACTCCCCTCCCGTTATTTAAAGCACTCGACCTAGAATTTAACTTTACCCTTGATGTAGCAGCATCTGCTCAAAACGCGCTGTGCACACATTATCTCACAGAACGAGATAATGCACTGGAGTCTGACTGGGTGAGTCACGGCTCTATCTGGTGCAACCCACCTTACTCCCATATTAGGCCGTGGTTAGAGAAAGCCGCTATCGAGTGCCAAAAGCAATTACAGCCAGTCGTGATGTTAGTTCCGTCTGATACCTCTGTCGGCTGGTTCAAGTTGGCGCTGGAGACGGTAGATGAGGTTAGGTTAATAACGGGTGGAAGAGTTGAATTTATACCAGTAGAACAAAGAAAGAGAAATTCAAATACAAAAGGCTCCATGTTTTTAATTTGGCGACCTTTTATTACTCCTCGGAAATTAATAACCACTGTTGATAAAGAACACCTATTCAATATAGGTAATAACGAAATAAGGGAAATAACGTGAATATACCAAAAATATCAATTGAAATATCTCGTAAATCAGCTAAAGAGTTTTGTGATTTTTATAATGATGACAAGTTATCTGATGAAAGTTTGGTTTTGTCCATAACTGATATTGTACAGGATGCATTAAATGATATTGAGTTTCCAGCTTCGGAAATAAAAACCACACTTACCGATGACTAACGAATTCGAGAACAAAAAATGAAAGGTGGCAAGGGATTGCCAAATTATAAGAGCTAACTATCAAAAAAATATCTTATTAGGCATGGTTAAAGGAAATAAAAATGAATATTGAAGATGACATTTGGGATACAAAAAAAGCAGCAAAAGAGCTTAACGTTTCCTCAAGAACTGTTGCCAGTTTAATCGCTACAGGTGTCATAGACGGTAAACGGATCGGCAAAGGATATAAAACGACTAAGTCCGCTGTTCTTGCTTATATTAAAAGCCCGATGCAAACTCATGGAGCGAGCAAGGGTGATCGTAATGGAGGTAAATCATGTCAATCACCCAAAGAAACGGAATATGGCACTGTCATTTCTTTACACCGTCAGGAAAGAGAGTTAGGAAATCTCTTGGCACGAGGGACAAAAAGCAAGCGCAGGAGTTGTATGACCAATTAAGAGCTGAGGCTTGGAGGGTTGACCAACTTGATGATCTGCCAACTCGTACATTTGAAGAGTGTTGCATTCGCTGGCTTAGGGAAAAAGAGCATAAAAGGTCACTTGATGACGACAAAACGAAGATTGAGTTTTTCCTACAACACTTTTCAGGCCGGGATGTTTCAACAATAACGGCAGATGAAATTTATGATGCAGTTTCAAATATGAAGAATCGTAAACATTATCAAATCTGGGAGAGCAAAAGAGATGCAGCGCTGAAAAAAGGGGAAAAGCCTCCCGTGTATGAGGCTATTCCTGTGAGTCAGGCAACAAAAAGCCAGCATTTATCCTTCATCAGATCTTTGTTAAGGGCAGCCGCTAATGAATGGAACTGGATTAAATCAGCACCTGTTATCAAAACGAAGAAACCAGTAAGTAAGCGCATAAGATGGCTGACAAAAGATGAAGCGGCAAGGCTCATCGAGTGTATGCCTGAAAGCATCAAGCCTATCGTTATCTTTGCGTTAGCAACAGGGCTTCGGCGTTCTAACATCATCGATCTGGAGTGGCAACAAGTCGACATGCAAAGAAAAGTGGCATGGATAAATCCAGAGAACGCAAAAGCCGGAAAAGCGATAGGTGTCGCTCTGAATGATACCGCATGCCGGGTGTTACGGGATCAGATAGGCAAACACTCAAGGTGGGTCTTTGTGCATACCAAAGCCAAGCACCGACCAGACGGAACATTAACCCCAGCAGTGAGAAAAATGAGGGTTGATGATAATAGTGCTTGGAATATTGGCCTTAAAAAAGCAGGAATAGAAGACTTCCGTTTTCACGACCTACGCCACACATGGGCAAGCTGGTTGATACAATCAGGGGTTCCACTTTCAGCACTTCAAGAAATGGGGGGGTGGGAATCTATCGAAATGGTTAGAAGATATGCACATTTAGCACCCAACCATTTAAGTGAACATGCTTGCAAAATTGATGTGCTTTTTGAAGATAACGACACAAATACGACACAAGGGAAAAATCAAGCGGGTCTGAGATTGGCGTAACATATTGATTTTAAATGGTACGCCCTACAGGATTCGAACCTGTGACCTACGGCTTAGAAGGCCGTTGCTCTATCCAGCTGAGCTAAGGGCGCATTGAGATGTGAAATAAGAAACATCATTAATACAATGCGTTGATGCTGACGTGGATTATACGGGCATAATGGATTGAGTCAATGGCCTTTTCGTTCAGATGCTCATTTTATGATTATCATTAAAACTGACAGGCCGTCCATGTTCTGACAAAATAGCTCCCATTCCTATAATTGATGATGGAATCTTAAATACATGTCAGCAAAAATTATTGATGGGAAAACGATTGCGCAGACAATCAGAAGTGAAGTTGCAGAAAAAGTCAGGCAGCGTGTTGCTGCCGGAAAACGAGCCCCCGGGCTTGCCGTCGTTTTAGTAGGAGAAAATCCCGCTTCCCAAATTTATGTCGCGAGTAAACGCCGCGCCTGTGAGGAGGTTGGTTTTACTTCACGCTCTTATGACATGCCAGACACCACCAGCGAAGCTGAATTACTCTCCCTGATAGATAACTTGAACAATGATCCCGAAATCGACGGTATTTTAGTTCAACTTCCCCTCCCTGCCGGTATTGATAATGTCAAAGTTCTGGAACGCATTCACCCTGATAAGGATGTGGATGGTTTTCACCCCTACAATATCGGTCGCCTGTGCCAGCGTGCTCCAAGATTACGCCCTTGTACGCCACGAGGTATCGTGACTCTGCTCGAGCGTTGTAATATCAATACTTATGGACTAAATGCGGTTATTATTGGGGCCTCCAATATTGTCGGCCGTCCGATGAGTCTTGAGTTGCTGCTGGCTGGATGTACCACAACAGTCACTCATCGCTTCACTACGGATCTACGCCAGCATGTAGAGCAGGCTGATTTATTGATCGTCGCGGTCGGTAAACCAAACTTTATCCCCGGTGAGTGGGTTAAACCCGGCGCAATAGTGATTGATGTGGGTATCAATCGTCTGGAAAATGGGAAAGTTATCGGGGATGTTGACTTTGATAAAGCATCTGAGCACGCAAGCTGGATTTCCCCTGTACCGGGTGGTGTCGGCCCGATGACCGTCGCGACGCTGATTCAAAATACCTTGCAAGCTTGCGAGGAATATCATGATGTAAACAAAACTGAAGGACAGTGATGGAAATTTTTTATTTAGATGGCCACCCTTATGTAGAACTGTGTGATTTACTGAAGCTTCAAGGATGGAGTGAAAGCGGTGCGGCAGCAAAGGCTGCTATCGCAGAGGGTTTGGTTGAAGTTGATTCTCAGGTGGAAACTCGCAAACGCTGCAAAATTGTTGCAGGAAAAGTTATTACTTTCAACGGCGATTCTGTTCGCGTTAAAGAATAATTTAGCTCTTCGCTAATCCCCGTCAAAGAAACGGCACTTTATTATGCGTTACGCATTTAAGGTGCAGTTTTTTTATTGCATACCGCTCTATGTGATGGATATGTTCAACACAGATCTGTGACATTAGCGATGCTTATTAAACAATCACGCCTTAAATGTTTTGGTTTTTTTATTAGTTGCTATACTGAGAAGCTCACTTACAACTGAAAAGGAGTTGATTATGTTAAGTAATAGAGCTGCAAGAAGGTTGTTGGGCATGCCGTATAAGTTAAGCAATTCTAAACGTAGAGTGACTATTTCTCTTTTGAATCTCAACGTCGATACTGATAAACATCAAATACCTGAACATCTGAACCATTCGTCTTTTATTTCCAAAAAAAGAGACGCTTCTTCAGGAAAAATCAGTTATCACTCAGGAAGTGCTTTTTATCCTAACCATCTGAATAAAAATCAATAAAATATCAAGCTGATAGATATCATAGAATAAACCGCCTACAGCGAGGCGGTTTTGGTATTTTTATGGCTGTCTATAATCGATTATTTACGGCGCCATGTTGTGCCCTGTGGGCCATCTTCCAGTTCAATACCCATTGCATTAAGCTGATCACGCGCAGAATCAGCCAAAGCCCAATCTCTGTTTTTACGAGCATCATTACGCTGTTTAATCAGTGCCTCGATTTGGGCAACGTCACCATCGTCATCAGCACCACCTTGCAGGAACTGTTCAGGCTCTTGCTCTAGAAGCCCCAACACTCCCGCCAGCTTACGCAGCTCAGCAGCCAGCCCGTTTGCCGCAGCTATATCGTCAGTTTTCAGGCGATTAATTTCACGTGCCATATCAAACAGTACGGAATAAGCTTCTGGGGTATTGAAGTCATCATTCATGGCTTCAACAAAACGGGATTCAAAAGCTTCACCACCAGCAGGCTGAGCGGATTTATCCGTACCACGCAGAGAGGTATACAGGCGCTCAAGCGCAGTACGAGCCTGTTTAAGGTTCTCTTCCGTATAATTTAACTGACTGCGATAATGACCGGACATCAGGAAATAACGCACTGTCTCAGCATCGTAATATGCCAGCACATCACGGATGGTAAAGAAATTGTTGAGAGACTTCGACATCTTCTCTTTATCCACCATTACCATACCGGAATGCATCCAGTAATTCACATAAGGGCCATCGTGAGCACAGGTAGATTGTGCAATTTCATTTTCATGATGCGGGAACATTAAATCTGAGCCACCACCATGAATATCAAAATGATGCCCCAACTGTTTAGCGTTCATAGCGGAACATTCAATATGCCAGCCCGGACGCCCTGCTCCCCACGGAGATTCCCAGCTTGGCTCACCCGGCTTGGACATTTTCCACAATACGAAATCCATTGGGTTACGTTTAACATCCGCAATTTCAACACGAGCACCGGCCTGTAACTGCTCCAGATCCTGACGGGACAGCAGACCATAATTAGGATTACTATCGATAGAGAACATCACGTCACCATTATCAGCAACGTATGCGTGCCCACGTTTAATCAGCAGTTCAGTAAGCTCAATAATTTCAGGGATATGTTGCATCGCACGCGGTTCTGAATCCGGACGCATAATATTCAGCGCATCAAAATCGCTGTGCATCTCATTCACCATACGGGTAGTCAAGGCATCACAGCTTTCATTATTTTCAATCGCGCGTTTGATGATTTTATCATCTATATCAGTAATATTACGGACATAGGTTAATTCGTAGCCCGAATAACGCAGATAACGGGCAATAATGTCAAATGCGACAAATGTTCTGCCGTGACCAATGTGACACAAATCATAAATGGTGATGCCACACACGTACATGCCCACTTTCCCTTCATGGATCGGCTTAAATTCTTCTTTTTGGCGACTGAGAGTATTGAAAATTTTTAGCATCAGTGGGTTTTCCGTAAAAATTGATGTACGTGTAATAAAAAAACAAAAGCGGACAAATCCGCTGATTTTGGGCTTCCTTATCAGCTAGATAAATAAACTATAATAGAAAAGCCAGATTAGATATTTCACCCTGATACGCGGCACTTTGCAAGCATTGTGATCAGCTTTATTCCCGTGGAATGGCTGAGTACTGACTCAAAATCACAGATATGGTATAAAAGCCGTTGTTTCGCACACTCTAGAATATTAGGGTCAGTCAAAAATATTATTAGGATTTCTATTATGGTGACTTTTCATACCAATTTCGGCGATATCGTGATTAATACTTTCGCTGAAAAAGCGCCTGTAACTGTTGAAAATTTCTTGAATTACTGCCGCGAAGGCTTCTACGATAACACTATTTTTCACCGTGTCATTAATGGCTTCATGATTCAGGGTGGTGGTTTTGAGCCTGGTATGAAGCAGAAAACGACTAAATCTCCTATCCAGAACGAAGCTAATAATGGTCTGCAAAACAGCCGTGGCACTCTGGCAATGGCTCGTACCAATGATCCACACTCTGCAACAGCTCAGTTCTTTATCAATGTTGTTGATAATGATTTCCTGAACTTCCGCTCAGAACGCCCTGACGGCTGGGGTTACTGCGTATTTGCTGAAGTTGTAGAAGGCATGGACGTCGTTGATAAGATTAAAGGTGTTTCAACTGGTCGCAGCGGTATGCATCAGGATGTACCACATGAAGATGTTATCGTTGAACGTGTTACTGTCAGCGAATAATTAGTCGTTACATGAGTACACTGTTTATTGCTGATTTGCATCTCAGTGAGCAGGAACCGGCAATTACTGCCGGTTTTCTACGTTTTTTACGTGAAGACGCAATTCATGCGGAAAGCCTGTATATCCTCGGTGATTTTTTTGATTACTGGATTGGTGACGATGATCCCAACCCTTTACATGCGGAAATCGCACAAGCACTTAATTCTCTGAAACAAAAAGGCGTTTCCTGTTATTTCATTCATGGTAACCGTGATTTTTTATTAAGTTCCCGGTTTGCCAAAGAGAGTGGGCTGATTCTTCTGCCACAGGAAAAAGTTCTGGAACTCTACGGTAAGCGCATTCTTATCCTGCACGGTGATACTCTTTGCACCGATGATACGGGTTATCAGCAATATCGTAAGCGGGTACATACTCCGTGGGTCCAACGGCTGTTTTTACTTCTTCCTTTGTTTATCCGGCTGAAAATTGCAGCCAGAATGCGGGCAGGCAGCCAGTACGCCAATAGCCAGAAATCTGAGTCGATCATGGATGTCAATCAACAAACAGTTATTGAACATTTTAATAAATATCAAGTGGATTGGATGATCCACGGGCACACGCATCGCCCGGCTATCCATGATATCCGCATCGGCGATAAAATATTACATCGTGGTGTATTGGGTGCCTGGCATCATCAAGGATCAATGTTCAAAGTGACAGAAACATCTATTGAATTGGTATCTTTTCCTTTTTGAAGATAGTGAGTTTTTTCTGTAAAAATAAAAAAAGCAACCAACGCAAACGTTTTCCTTCTGCAATTCGCGTGATATTATCCACCACCTTATCCATAATGGATTTCAAGACAACATTATTTTGAACTTTGTTCTGGTGGACATCCAATACAGGAGCATCTGATTTATGACGGCAAGCCCTGATCCCTCACAAACTATCTCCACGGCAGCAACAACCGAAATACAGCATCATGCCAAAATTGCTATTGTCATGGGTTCAAAAAGTGATTGGGCAACAATGCAACACGCAGCTGATATTCTGGCTTCCCTTGATCTTCCTTTTCATGTCGAAATTGTTTCAGCGCATCGAACACCCGATAAACTTTTTCATTTTGCTGAACAAGCAAAAGCAAATGGTTTTGAGGTGATTATTGCCGGTGCGGGAGGCGCTGCTCATCTGCCGGGGATGCTGGCGGCCAAGACATTAGTCCCTGTGTTTGGTGTTCCGGTACAAAGTGCAGCCCTGAGTGGTGTGGATAGCCTTTATTCTATCGTCCAAATGCCTAAAGGGATCCCTGTGGGTACGTTAGCTATCGGTAAGGCAGGCGCAGCAAATGCAGCCTTGCTTGCAGCTCAGGTTCTGGCATTACATGATGAGACTCTATTTCAGCGACTGGCAAACTGGCGTCAGACTCAAACTCAGGATGTTCTGGAAAATCCGGATCCCCGGGAGGATGCATGAGGCCTGTTTGTGTATTGGGTAATGGCCAATTAGGCAGGATGTTACGTCAGGCGGGCGAACCATTAGGGATAGCCGTCTATCCGATTGGGTTGGATGCTGAACCCGAATCTGTTCCCTATCAAAGCAGCATTATTACAGCTGAAATTGAACGCTGGCCTGAAACGGCTTTAACCCGCGAGCTTTCCCATCATAAAGCATTTATTAATCGTGATATTTTCCCGTTACTTGCTGATCGCTTGCCACAGAAACAGCTTTTAAACACGCTTGGGCTGGCAACAGCACCGTGGAAATTATTATCTGATCCTAGCCAATGGCCGCAAATTTTCAGTGAACTGGGTGATTTCACCATCGTAAAACGTCGGGTCGGTGGTTATGACGGTCGTGGACAATGGCGTATCCGGCCGGGTAAAGAAACGGATTTACCCACTGAAATTTATGGTGAATGCATTGTAGAACAAGGGATCCCTTTCTCGGGGGAGGTTTCTCTGGTGGGGGCGCGTAATGCCGACGGAAAATCAGTGTTCTATCCGCTGACCCATAATCTTCATCAGGAAGGAATTCTACGTACAAGTGTTGCCTTTACTAGTGCTAATCGTCAATTACAACAGCAAGCAGAAGAAATGTTGTCCCGCATTATGGAGCACCTGAATTACATCGGTGTTATGGCGATGGAGTGTTTTATTGTCGGTGATGAGTTACTGATCAATGAGCTGGCACCACGGGTACATAACAGTGGCCATTGGACACAAAATGGTGCCTCTATTAGTCAGTTTGAACTTCACCTACGGGCAATTCTGAATTTACCTATGCCTCAACCGGAAATTGTTTCCCCTTCTGTGATGGTCAATCTGATTGGTACTGAAATAAACCCAGAATGGCTCAGTTTACCGTTGGTTCATTTACATTGGTATGGCAAGGAAGTTCGCCCGGGACGTAAAGTGGGGCACTTAAATGTGACACATGCGGACAAAGAAACATTAAAAAACATGTTGAAAACGTTGGCCTTACTATTGCCAACAGAATATCAAAGTAGCCTTAAATGGGCACAAAATAAATTAAGTTGATCAAGTAGCAGCTAAAGAAAGTGGTAGTGATTAAAATAAGCTACCATTTTCCATTTCAATCTTGTCATAAACTGATTAATAGTCAGACAAATACCATCAACAGCAACTAAATATAAAAATTATTAAACAATATAAATATTATATTTTCCAATTAAAAAAACAAACTCAAAATTCACTTCTATTTATTCCTGCTATACTTACAGTACCAGAGATGAATATTCCCATCGTCTTTCAAATTACATTGAAATGGGCAGCGATTAATTTTGAGGTACATGGTGTATGTAACCATTTTTAAACTTTCAGCTTTGCTACTCATGTTATTATTAATATGGAGAAAAATGGAATGAAATCACTTAAAAAACACACAGCATATAGTTTATTTTTGATCATGATATTTTTTTCAAATAATGCTTTTTCTTCTGCGTATTATCATATGAATTTTATAAACAATAGTAACACTGCAAAAGTCACTATCACTCGTGAAGATTACAACTGTATGTATAATACTGGACCATCTCCCATAAAACTATCCTCCAAAGAAAATATATCTTTTGACATAGAAGACAGTAATAATATATTTAGCCATTGCCATGATAAAACAAAATATATTTTATGGTCTGTTAATTATTCTCACGGTTCTGATACAGCCAACTGCAAGATAATAATGGATCATAGTAACGATGATATAGATAACGTCTGGAGAACCTTTTTTGAAACATACGATGAATGTCAATTTCCAGTTAAGTTTACCTGTGATGGTAGTGAACAGGCTTGTCAGAATGGGTTAACCACGAGGCACAAACAACAGTTAACCATGATAATCAACTAAAGACAGAAAGAAAATAGAAAATTATGTCATCTAAACCACAAAAATATATAGGGAGGAATATTAACCCCGCGGTGGTGTACTGCTGTTATATCCCTGCCACCTCAGCAGTTATACCACTATACCGCGGTAAGTTAACACCCCCCTCCAAAACATAGTTCTGTACTTTTTCTTACCAAGAATTATTTTCTTGATAATGCTCTGGACAGAGTATCTACTATTGTCCTTGTTGTTTGGTCTACTTCATAATTAAGAATATCGCCTACTTTAATCTTATTAAGATTCGTTATCCTCAGTGTTTCTGGAATAAGATTTAAAGTAATGGTTTTATTTTCCTCATCAATATGATTGACAGTTAAACTACACCCATGTAGCCCGATAAAACCTTTCAGGAAAAAGTATTTAATATTATCCTGAGGAATTCGGATAACCAGCCGATAAGTTTCGCCTATCTCAGTAAACTCAACCACCTCGGCTATACCCTCTATATGCCCATAAAGACTATGACCGCCATTCTCTTTATTCATCTGATGTGAACGCTCTATATTGACCTGATCACCAATGGAAATAAATTTTAGTGTTGTGGTATCAGCGGTAAAATCAGAAATATCAAAAAAGACTTTGTCTTCATTGAATTGAGTCACTGTCAGACAAGTGCCATCAACCGCTACGCTAGCACCAATGGCAACATCATCAAAAAGACGGTTATTGTTGCTAATTGTTATTGTACTAAAACCATTATTCTTATTGAGTGATAATACCTTCTCTTTACCCTGAACAATTCCTGTATACATGACGTTCACTCCAGAAGTTAACTCATTAATTTTTAAAAAATATACATTAAACACGTATGGTTACATTTACTACGTTGTCACATCATGATTTTTTATATAAATCAAAGAGGAATTTAATATAGCATGATACGTATAAAAATCCTAAAGTTGGTGATTTTATAGCATATCCATAGTTATCCAATATAATTAAACTTCAAGAGTAAACTTCCTTATAAAATATCAGGAACTCAATCGATTACAATATACATTGCCACAATAAAATAAGGTGTTAACATTAAAATAAACGCCTTATTATTTTCTAATTCGGTTTGCAAAATAACTCTCTCCACATGAAATAATGTTACGTCACTTTTATTATAAATAAGAAAATCAAAAAAATATCATTAACTTCCATGTAATTTTTCTTTTATAGCCTCAATCCGATGCCTATAATAACAAATTGCAGGAAAGTAAGAATACTCATAGGAAAAAGAAAAACGTGAAAATATACCAAGTAAAATACCGTCTTTTGAAAAAATAGGACTTCCTGAATCTTCCTTTCTTCCTGTAATATGTGTTCTCAGTTCATAACCATTTATTGCCTCTATTTTACTGAACTTTTCAATTAGTGTTGTCGTTGTCTGATAAATCGTATGTGGTAATATAATTCCATCATCCCCCATTAGTTGATATGCAATCCCCTCAAAGGGATATACCACTCCTGGGCCTCCTTTTGAGCATGATTCAGGTAGTTTTGCTATCTCAGCACCTTTTCCAATAGAAGTCATATCGGTATCTACCTTGAAAATAGCTATATCAACTGACGGCATAAACCTGACTAAACTTTTCCCCGAATAGAGGTGTGCACTCCGACCAAACATTTTGCTATATATTTTCCCATAGCTGACTTCCACATCTCTTTTTTTGGCATTTAACCAATTATCATCAAAACAATGAGAAGCAGTAAGCACCAAGTCACTCCCAATAATTACTCCGCCACATTCATATGAACCACGCTGGTGTATATTGTCAAAGGAAAATAAAAGCTTAACATATGATCCAACATATTTAGGATTCGGTGGATCATCAGCTATTGCGAATCCCTTTTCTGTTATGAAAATTCCCATACAAAAAATTGCAATGAATATATTAATCCAAATTTTCATTTTTTACTCCCTCATGAAGTTATAACATTTCAATACCTTATTATAATTAGAGATAGCTACAGAATGAAAATGCAGTCATCCTTATTGAATTATAGCCGCCCATTCAATTTTCATGATGAATTAACCAGTAAAAATATTTTTTAGAAATCATATATTCATTATATGGAAACAAATAAAAACCTAAAGCAAACCATAAATTTAATTTTTATTATTTTATTTAAACCGTTATTAACAAATTAAAAATAATCACATAAATAAACATCTAATTTATTAAAAAGATAAGTTTCTTAAAAAAGAAAATCACATTCAGTATTAAAAGGTATTTTTCTCTAGTAACATTGACTTCATGATATAGGTGCTATAATTAAAAGCACATAAAGTGGTTATCATAATATTCTCTGAGCTTTGTGGAAAAACCGCATTCAGAATCAGACTGGAAATTTTTTCTCTCTCTATATTATTAAATAATATTTATAAAAAAACCGAATTAATTTAAATTGCATAATAATTTAAATACAAAAGATAGAGGTAACATCATGAAATACACAAATCCACTCATGATTATTGTTTTTTTAATAACTTGGTCAATTAGTTCAGCTTATGCTGGATGTCCTAATGGCAAGAATGGAACCTATACTGGATATGTTGGTAAAATCATTTATAAAAATAATTATGAATATCCCACATTTACTTTAAGTAATTATCCAGATTCTATTATGAGTCTATCAAAAGAAGTAGGGATTAATACACCTAGAGGAAAAAATATTTCTGACCTCCTTATATTAGCAAAATTTAATTTTAATAAAATTACCGTAACATGCACAGATCTGAACGTATCCACTCTAATTTTAGAGGATAATAATGATCCAGAAAACAAATAGAACCCAAAATCATGATGACGACGTAGCTAGATTATTCTGCAATAAATCACAGGTTAATATATTATCTATTATGTAATGATGGTAGGAAATACTAATTCTTCCATGAAATAAAAATCAGATTTTAAATAATAAAAATACTATATTTCCTCTTCCATTCATTTCTCCTTATAAAAGTGCTGGTTTTAACACTAGCACTTTTTTTGATTGTAACGTTAATTTAATTGATGACAGAGAAAATTATGTAATTTTCCGTAAGATAATGAAAAAAGTTAAGTGTAATTCGTTAATTTCGTCAATTTTCCATCAATTGATACCAGTCTTTACTTCAAAAGTGTTTAACTTTCAACCAAAATTGCATTATCACTTGGAAAACAACTAGAGTATCAGACCAGTCATCTATAGGCATTTTTTTCTCAACCCAGTCAAAAATAAATACAAAATCAAGGATACATCTTATTTTCGTACTAACCAATTGAGCTATGGTGTGTTTATTCGATACAGTTTTTCCTGATAACCACTTAAAATAGTGCTGTTTTTAACGGTTCATATCCTTGATGGGGTCATAATGTCCACTCAATACGACAAATTCGGGCGTACTTATCAGTGGTTTTTGCTGATACTTTTAGGCATGGTCTATTTTCTATCCACAGCAACAACCTTTACGTCATTGGGTGTTGTCCTACCCAGTATGATTAATGAACTGGGCTGGAGCTGGACTGATGCCGGTTTAGGATTCACACTGCTTGGCCTGACCTGCGGGCTGTCCAGTTTCCTGCCAACCGTGTTTATTCGCAGGGCCGGTGTTCGGTTCACACTCTTTATTGGGTTACTGATTTTTCTGGCTGGCTTCTACAACCTCTATCATACTCATGCCATTGCATCATATTTCATTGGAACGGCTTTAATTGGTGTCGGTTTTACCTTTCTGGCCACTGTACCCGGCACCTATGTTATTTCACGATTATATGAAAAACAGTCTCTGGCTTTCGGGTTCTATTTTACAATTGGCGGGCTAGGCGGCGTGATTGGCCCGTGGATCTATTTTCTGGCAACCCGGGTCTGGGGAACTTGGCGAATGCACTGGATGATCTCCGCTATAGTGCTCACTGTTTTTGTTATCGTGACTATTTTCACCCTTCGGGAAGGGGAAAAGGAAATTGCCCACGCTAAGGCAGTCAGCCAAAAAAATAATAGGGAAAACTCATCCAGTATATATCGTACACAACAGTTCTGGACAGCCCATCAGGCACTACGGACATGGCAGTTTTATGTTATTGCGGCCACCTACACAGCATTTTTGTGGTGTGGTATTACGGTTAATAGTTTCGCTGTAGCCCATATTATTGAAAATGGTTTTAATGAAGCCATTGCCGCAGGATTACTAAGCTCCATGGCTTTTATCAATGCATTCTCAAGACTGGCCGGAGGTGCTGTCGGGGAATGGCTTGAGCCGAAAAAATTACTGCTTGGTAGCCTGACTATCATTATTCTTGGCTTAATCTCCCTGAGTATTGCCTCTTCATGGCCATTCCTGATTGCATTTACGCTGTTCGTCGGTATGGGATACGGCATGACTTTTCTCGCTTCCAGTGTGTTGCTCGCCAATTATTTTGGTCGTAAGCCTTATCTGGAACTCTTTTCGATCATGAATCTGATTTCTACATTAGCTTGTTTGGCTCCTTTCTTCGCTGGAGCTATTAAAGATTATTCCGGTAGTTTTACCTGGGCTTTCCTCATCATTGCTTTCCCTGTTTTCGCTGTGTTAACCGTAACAATGATGATGAAACCACCCAGCCATAAAATAAGAGGCACTTCAGTTAAAACTGAATAGGATTGCCGCATCGATTGAAGCACAAATAAGGAACTAGTGATGGCAGGCATTGCTGAAGTGACATATCGGGCCAGGTTCATGCAAAGCTGAATTTAGCTGCTCTGATTTGGCGAGTGTCGCCCGGAAATTTACTGTTCTGAAGCATGGGAAGCCAAAGCTTCCCATGATCGGTAATGTGTCAAAAGTGAATAGAACAGAAACGTTTTATTTATTCCGGTAGACGCCGGTATTGCGCCTGCCTGCGCAACAGCCGCACTCCCAGCCAACCCCCGCAAAGTGAAAGTAACAGGCTGCTGATAACTGGCAACAAGAGCCACATCAGCCACTGTGGTTGCCACGGAAACTCAAAGACTTTTGTCTGTAACAGCCAAAGAGCGATTTCAGCCCCAAATGCCGCCGCCAGACCCGCCATAAAACCAAGCAAGGCGAATTCACTCCATAATGTACGCCGCAATAGTTTCTTACTGGCTCCCAGTGTGCGATAAACCACCAGTTCAAGCTGTCTCTGGCTCATACCGACCTGAATTTGTGCCAATAAGAGTAACCCTCCACATATCATTACCAGCACAACCATGATTTCCAGTGCCCGACTAACCTGCTGCAAGATACCTTGGATCTGCTTAACCATAGAACCAATATCCAGCATGCTGATCGTCGGGAAATGACGATTAATTTCTGTCAGTAATTTCCCGTTTCCGACATAATGGAAGCTGGTCAGCCACGTCTGAGGCTGTTGCGCCAGTGTTTCTTTATCAAAAATAAAGAAAAAGTTCGGATGCAGGCTTTCCCAATCTACTTTGCGAATACTGCTGACTGTAACGTCAAAAGTTCTGGTGTCACCGGTGAAAGTCAGTTTATCGCCGATTTTGATCTGCAACCGATCCGCAACCCCCAGCTCAAGAGAAACTTCCTTTGATTGCGGCGGCCAGTTACCTTCAACAAGGGTATTGAACGGCGGCAATTCTTTTTTCCATGTCAAGTTAAGCTCACGCCGTACTGTCGTGCTCTTAGGATGTACTTTGTCAGCCCATTCAATTGCAGACTGCCCATTAATTTCTGTCAGACGCGCCAGCACCACCGGATAAAATTCCGTTGGCTTTACATCATATTGTGCCAACAGCTCATCCACTGGTGTGAGTTGTGGTTGAGTCATATTGATCAGGAAATAATTCGGGCTATCCGGCGGTAACTGTTGCTGCCACTGGTTCAGTAAATCTCCTCTCACCATCACCAGCAATGCCAGTAGCATGAAAGAAAGTGAAAATGCGGCCAACTGAGTCATTGTCTGGAATGGCCGGCATAACAGCCTGCTCACAGCCAGACGCAGGCTCAGCTGGCGAAATGTGATACGACGCAGTAACCACAGACCGCTCCAGCCTAATCCACCTAGTAAAAGTGCTACAACAGGGACTCCCGCCAGTAATGACCATAATAGTGGTTCAGTCCCTGCCAACAGTATTAATCCTCCTGCAATAAGCAGAGCAACTACAGGCAAATAATAGCGTAGTGGCCAGACACTGGCAGAAACACCACTTCTCAATACTCTGGAGGGCTGAGTTGCCATCAACTGATGGTAAGGACGGCCCCCCACCAGCAGAGCAATACTGAACAGAGCACCAATCGCCCACACCCACGGCCACATCCCTGCTTCCGGCAACATTTTAGGCAACATCGCAGCCAGTACCCGGATCAGAGCGGCTTCAAAAACCAGCCCCAGTACAGAACCAACAACAGTTGCTGCAAGTAATATCACCAACCACTGCCCGATAATCCATCGACGCAATGCCCAGCGCCCTGCTCCCAGCGTTTTCAGTATCGCAACCAGATTATGGCGACTACCGCAATAATGCGTCATAGAAACCGCTACGGCAGCGACAGCCAGCAATAATGTCAGCAAGGCCGATAACAACAGGAATTGTTGGGCGCGTTCGATGGATTTTGCCAGCGCACCATTATCCTGTTTTAATGTTAACCAGCGTTGATCCGCTTTTAATTCAGGATCAATTAATTGTTGGAATGACTGAATCGCATCTGGTGAACCTGCAAACATATAACGATAAGTCAGACGGCTGCCCGGCTGAATAGCGCCTGTCGCTTGCGCATCATCGATATTGATTAAAACCCGGGGAGAGAGTTGGAACGGATTAAAGCCACTATCCGGCTCCTGCAAAAGTTCTCCACTAATCTTCAGTGTGGTATCACCAACGTCAAGGCTATCTCCCACTTTGATATGCAATAACGCCAGCAAACGCGGGGCAACCAGAACTGAACCTTTTTCCGGTTTCAGCCCCGGGGGGCTAGTTTCCAGTTCACCATACAACGGATAGTGTTTATCTGCGGCTTTTACATCCGTAAGTTGTGGAACGTCTCCCGCATAAGCCATCGTTGAAAATGAGATCTGGCGGCTGAGTGTCAGCCCCTTTTTCTGTGCCAGTTGCAGCCATGATGGATCAACAGGATATGATGCCCGTAATACCAGATCGCCAGCCAGGAAATCGCGGCTCTGATAATGAACACTCTGATCAATTCGATCACCTATACGCCCTAGCGCCAAAACACAAGCCACAGCCAGCGTCAGCGATAACCAGACAATCAACAGCGATGGAGTACGCCACTCACGCCAGAACCAGCGCCAGATCATGCTTCCTCCTGCAATTTTCCGTCTACCAGACGTAAGCGCCGCTGGCAGCGGGCAGCAAGTTGGCTATCATGAGTGACCAAAATCAGTGTGGTTGCATAATCATGGTTGAGTGAAAACAGGAGATCCGCAATACGCTCACCTGTCTGGCGATCAAGGTTACCTGTCGGTTCATCTGCGAACAAAATTTTAGGGCGGGTACTGAACGCTCTGGCTAATGCAACACGCTGCTGCTCTCCACCTGAAAGCTGGGCTGGCATGTGTTTCAAGCGTTTGCCCAAACCTAGCTGCTCCAGTAATTCGATAGCCTGCTGACGACTCTGACTTTCTGATTCTCCGCGCAGAAGTGCGGGAAGCTGGACATTCTCCAGTGCATTCAAAGTAGGGATCAACATAAACGACTGGAAAACAAAACCGATGTTTTCTGCCCGTAGCTGTGCCCGCTGTTCCTCATTCATATGGCTGATATTCTGCCCCAGCAAATGAACTTCCCCTGAGCTACCGTCATCCAAGCCAGCAATAATACCCAAAAGGGTCGATTTCCCTGAACCTGATTCACCAATTAATGCAATTGTCTGCGCTCGCTCGACAAGCAGCTCAACACCTTGCAATATATTAATTACCTGTTCCCCTTCACCTACATATTTAATGAGATTATGAACTTCAAGAGCACACTCTACAGCCATGTATTTTTCCTTTTATTGTTAATGCTATGCAGCGCCAGAGCAATGGCGGCTGATACTCTGCTTATATTAGGAGACAGCCTCAGTGCAGGTTATCGCCTGCCGGTTGAGCAATCGTGGCCTGTTCTTATGGCAAACCAATGGCATCAATCCGGTAATAAAGTGAATATCATTAATGGTAGTATCAGCGCGAATACCGCAGTACAAGGTTTTGAACGCCTGCCTGAATTACTGAAACAACACAAGCCCAAATGGGTTTTAATCGAACTCGGAGCGAACGATGGGCTACGTGGTTTTCCCGTTCGGCAAATAGAACAGGATCTGCAAAAAGTCATTTCATTAGTCAAACAGAGCAAAGCTCAGCCGCTCTTAATGCAAATCCGCATTCCGCCCAATTATGGGAAACGTTACACCGAATCTTTTGCCGGAATTTACCCTGCTTTATCAAAAAATAATGATATCCCTTTATTGCCCTTTTTTATGGAGCAAGTTGCTATCAAACCGGAATGGATGCAAGATGACGGGTTGCACCCCAATCAGGCCGCACAACCCTTTATTGCTGATTGGATGTCCAGAAAACTATCGGCATATATTACCCATAAGTAAAAATGTTCACTTATTAATAGTAAATCATTTATGCCAGTAAATTGTTGTAAATTGACAGGTAAAGTTATGCAAAAAGCCATTCTTATTACCGGATGCTCCAGTGGTATCGGATTAGCCGCCGCCAAAACGCTTCATCAACGTGGCTATCGTGTTTTGGCTGCTTGCCGTAAACCTGCTGATTTAGCACATATGCGCGAATTAGGTTTAGAACCCATCGAACTGGATTTGGATGATCAGGAAAGTGTTAAGAAAGCCGCTGAGCAAGTTATTGAGTTAACAAATGGTCGTCTATTCGGATTATTCAATAATGGTGGCTTTGGCGTTTATGGCCCGTTGGCGAGTATTTCCCGTGAACAGATGGAAAAACAATTTTCCACGAATTTCTTTGGCACCCATCAACTGACGTCTCTGCTACTGCCAGCAATTCGGGCGAATGGTGAGGGACGGATTATCCAGACCAGCTCTGTGCTGGGGTTAATTTCCACTCCGGGCCGTGGTGCATATTCTGCCAGTAAATATGCGCTTGAAGCCTGGTCTGATGCCCTGAGAATGGAATTAGCTGGAAGTGGAATAAAAGTCAGTCTGATACAGCCGGGGCCGATTAAAACTCGTTTCACTGAAAATGTTGCTCAGACCGAGATTGATAACCCCGTCGAAAACTCGGCAATGGCTCGCCGTTTAACGATGACGCCTGAAGATGTTGTGGAAAAATTAATTCATGCACTGGAAAGCCCTAACCCTAAGTTACGCTATCCTGTGACGCTAATATCTCATGCTGTTACTGTTCTGCGTCGCCTGCTGCCAGCAAGATTAATCGATAAAATCGTATCTTCGCATTAGCCATAAGATTGAAAAACCGGCAGGCTAGCCCTATGTATACTTTAATGAATGCCCTTATAACGAGAGAGAACCCATGGAACCAACAATGAATACTAACAGCAACACTGCTCAGATTGTTCGCATTAATGAAGCAAATATCGCTCAGGTTGTTCAACAGTCTCTAACCACACTTGTTGTATTCTATTTCTGGTCCCCTCAGGATCTGCATTGTCATGAATTAGAGTCCACCCTCGATAAACTCGCCCATGAATATGCCGGTCAATTTATTCTGGCTAAAGTTGATTGTGACCAACTGGGCCATATTTCGGCACAATTTGGTGTGCGGACTGTACCAACCGTACTTTTTGTGCGTGAAGCCCGCCCTTTCCACGGCTTTGAAGGGATGCAAACCGACGAGAATATCAGAAAGATGTTTGCCCAAATTCTGCCACTGTCAGGAAAGTCCCCGCTGGAACAGGCAAGTGAATTACTTGCTGAAGGAAAAAATCAGGAAGCGCTGTCTTTACTGAAAGAAGCTCATCAGGAAGATCCGCAGGATATGGAACTCAGCTTATTTTTGGCTGAAGTTCATATTTCATTCAATCATCTGGAAGAAGCGGAAAAAGTACTGGAAACTATTCCATCAGAAGAGCAAGACCAACGTTATCATGATTTACTGGCCACCATTGAATCACACAAACAAGCAGCGGATTCTCCTGAAATCAGGCAGCTTTTGCTGGAAATGGCATCTCAGCCAGAAAATGCGGAACTTGCGCTTCAATTGGCGTCTAAATTACATGAAGTCGGACGTAATGAAGAAGCGCTTGAATTATTGTTCGGTTTTCTGAAAAAAGATCTCTCTGCTGCCAATGGTGAAGTGAAAAAAACACTAATGGATATTATCACCGCGCTCGGTACCGGAGATGCGCTGGCATCCAGATATCGTCGTCATGTATACTCTTTACTCTATTGATTAAGATCATTTATGTATTCCATGATTAACTAATAAAGGAATTGTTATGGATTTACTTTCTCTCGGGGCTGTGCCCATTCTGATTATTATTGCAGTCGTTATCGTTTTTACCTGTGTTAAGACCGTCCCACAAGGATATCAGTGGACAGTAGAACGTTTCGGCCGCTATACACGCACCTTAACGCCGGGATTGCATATTCTGGTCCCGTTTATTGATCGCGTGGGTCGTAGAATCAATATGATGGAACAAGTACTGGATATTCCATCGCAAGAGGTGATTTCCCGCGATAACGCCAATGTCACTATTGATGCCGTCTGCTTTATTCAGGTTGTCGATCCGGTACGTGCTGCCTATGAAGTCAGTAACCTTGAGCTGTCTATTATCAACCTGACGATGACTAACTTCCGAACTGTTCTGGGTTCAATGGAACTGGACGAAATGCTGTCACAGCGCGATTTAATTAACAGCCGCCTGCTGACCATCGTCGATGAAGCGACTAACCCGTGGGGGGTGAAAATTACCCGTATCGAGATCCGTGATGTACGTCCACCGAAGGAATTGATCTCAGCAATGAATGCCCAGATGAAAGCTGAACGTACTAAACGTGCAGATATTCTGGAAGCTGAAGGGGTTCGTCAGGCCGCTATTCTGAAAGCCGAAGGGGAAAAGCAGTCTCAGATCCTGAAAGCAGAAGGTGAACGCCAATCAGCATTCTTACAGGCAGAAGCCCGTGAACGTGCCGCAGAAGCTGAAGCAAGAGCAACAAAAATGGTTTCTGACGCGATTGCTGACGGCAATATGCAGGCGATTAACTACTTTGTCGCCCAGAAATATACGGATGCTCTTACCAGTATCGGTGCAGCAGATAATAGCAAAGTCATTATGATGCCGCTGGATGCCAGCAATCTGATGGGTGCTATCGGAGGTATTGCTGAGCTGATTAACGAAAGTAAGAAGGATAGACAGGATAACTAACTATGATTGAACAGATAGCCACTCAACCGGTCTGGTTCTGGCTCTGTTTTGGTGGATTACTGTTAATTGCTGAATTGCTGGGTACGGGGGGATATTTGCTGTGGACAGGGATTGCAGCGGTCATTGTCGCCCTGATCACATGGATTTTTCCCTCAATGAGCTGGGAGCTACAAGGCATACTGTTTGCTTTATTAACATTACTCTCTGCTATCGCGTGGCGGGCCTGGTTGCGCCGCCACCCGCAAAAGAGTAGTGATGAGAGGCTCAATCAGAAAAATCAGCAATTAATCGGGCAGCACGCCCGCTTAACGACAGATACTGAAAATGGCTATGGACGAATCAAACTGGCTGATGGTAGCTGGCGCATTCACTGTGACCATGAACTCACTGCCAATACAGAAGTTGAAATCATCGCCGTCGACGGGATCACACTGAAGGTTAAGCCGGTATAATACAGGGTGGCAACAAACCGACACAGAAAATATTAAACCCTTGTTGTCAGTTAATGCAGTTAGCCATCCAGCAACCTTTAATTTTGATATAAATTGCCCTCATTCATCAACGACACTCCCTAATACAGGCTGGCTATGCCAGCCATATTTAACCTTTCATGAAACCAAACGATGAATCCAGTGGAAAACGTTGAAAACGGCCATTGACTGGAGTTTAGTAATTTCTGTTTACAATATGTTACAGGTAACTGAATTATCATTCATTTATCGTTATATCAAAACTTATCAATACCACATAACCCTAGCAAACAAGCACACCTAAGCTCTGACAGGATGTACGTTTCTTCTGAAAAGAACAGCAGAAATGACAGATCCATTTCGAACGAATAGTCAAGATAAAAATATCTCAATGTAGCGAAAGTTAAAATTAATCGAATACCCAGTTCTGAGAAAAACGAATAGGGATTTAATCATGACTTTTAAAATCATTTGCTGCGATGGCGGCGGAATTCGTGGTTTGCTAACAGCCAAACTTATCGAAGATCTCGATAAGAAATTTCATATTATTAAAAGAACCAATGGATTTGCCGGAACATCCACAGGAGGCTTATTAGCTCTGGGCATGGCACACGGTGTCCCTATCTCAAAAATAGTTGATTTATACAAAAAGGAGGGGGCTAATATTTTCAAAGTCCATAGTTTATTACAGAATAAATACAAGACTGGAATTTGTGATTTTCCGGTCCCCAAACTTACCCAAGAGCTCGATAGACAATTTCAAATTCAAATTACTAAAAAAACCAGTAGGATTGCGGGGATATCCACAGAAGGGATATCATCACAAGATATCACTCTTTCGAAAATGGTTGGCCGCTACAGAAATGATGGCATTCAGCATTTTGGCTCGAATGAGATATCACTACAAAATATAAGCAGGGCTAGAGGGTTTTCCGCTCAAAATGATGAACCTCTTGGAAGACCGGGTCTTATGGGCGCAAGATATTACAGCAGTAACCTGAAAACAATTCTACAGAAACTCTTTTCTGATGCACAACTATCCAGTTCAAGATGCTTTATAGCGATTAATGCGGCCCAGCTTTGGAACGAAAACAATCAATCCTGGCTACCGTGCACATTTTCCAATCTACCAGAAAATCCCTTTCGTAATATCTCCATGGTTGATGCAGCAATGGCAACATCCGCGGCTCCAACGTACTTCCCGCCATACCGTATTCAGGTGAATAGCACAGATTTTGGCTATTTCGTAGATGGTGGGGTTTTTGCCAATAATCCGTCCATGACAGCACTTACCGAAGCATTATCACTGAAGGGAATTTCTGGCCCAACTGATATCCGCATGCTATCCGTAGGTACCGGAGATATGTCTAACGGAGTGAGTTCGATCAATTTCGACTACTGTGCACCACCGTTAAGCTGGGGAGTAAATTGCTGGTTGTGGCCTCTGCGGTGGGGGAACAAAGATGAGATACCACCAGCAGCTCTGTTGATGCTCATATTTGAAACGACGGCTAAAATGGCAGAACTTCAGACCGCAAAAATTCTTGGAAAAAACTACTTACGCGCAAATTTTACGCTCAGTAAACCGTTCGATATAGACGATTGGAAACATATCGAAATCCTTGAAGCTGAAGTGGATAAATATTTGCAAACACCTGACTGGGAGCGCATATGCAATCAGGTTAAGCGACTCTGGATATAAATACACAGGCCCCTGACAATTAAGCTGATATCATCAACCATGTTTTGCACAAATACCAGATAGTTGTTCAATGATGGGGCATTCAGCGCCATCATTTCCCGGACATTCAGCCGCCAGTGTTAATAACTTTTTCCTGATATTCTGCAATTCTGCAATCGTTTTTTCTATTTCAGCCACTTTTTGCAATGTTGCAGCCTTGACATCAATACTATGGCGATTAGGGTTGTGAAATAATCGTAATAGTTCCCTGCACTCTTCCAGAGTAAACCCCACCTCTCTCGCCTGCCGTAAAAGGATTAATTCATCAATATGCTTCTGTTGATAAAAACGGTAGCCATTCTCTTCCCGCCCCGGCGCTGTAATCAAATCTTTTTCTTCATAGAACCTGATAGCTTTGCTGGTTAAGCCCGTTTTCTGGGCAATTTCACTGATATTCATCATTCCCCCTTGACCTTCCCCTTGCAGGAAGGTTTAGCCTAAACAGATAACGAGCTATCCCCAATAATAATAGTAAGTATATCCCAATGAATTTTAAGTTGCATCGCGGGGTATATCACTCTGTTTCAGGAGATTTTACTATGTCTACAACAACCATTCTTGCACTTCAGGGCTTAACCTGTATGCACTGTGTCAACAGGGTCAAAAAAGCGTTGGAGCATCTACCCGGAGTTGAACAGGCTGAGGTCACTACTGAATACGCTAAAGTTATCAGTAACGTAACACCTGATGCCTTGATAGCGGCTATCCGTGATGCTGGTTATCAGGCTTCAATCGCAGATCGCCCCGATGTTGAGTTACAACTTTCCGGATTAAGCTGTATGAAGTGTGTCGGCAAAACCCAAAAAACTCTGGAGTCAGTGGAAGGTGTCGTTGCTGCTGAAGTCGATAAGCAATCAGCCAGAATTTACGGCAAGGCTGAAGAGAATGCCTTAGTTAATGCGGTGAAACAAGCTGGCTATCATGCTGAATCAGCCATGAGTGCGCATCTCCCAAAAAATGAGCCGCTGACAACACCTGAGCCAGAATTTTTACCAGCGGCAACAGATCCCGCCTCTGTTCCGATCGCAAAATCTGATAAAAAAACTGGCTCTGATGCTCCTCATAACAGCGAGCACAGCATTCAGCTTCTGCTGGATGGCATGAGCTGCGCAAGCTGCGTCAGTAAAGTACAAAAAGCCCTGCAATCTGTTGAAGGTGTTAAAAATGCCAGAGTCAATCTGGCGGAAAGAAGTGCTCTGGTCACAGGCTCCGCCTCCTCCGAGGCTTTGGTCGATTCAGTTATCAAAGCCGGTTATGGAGCTGAAATCATTCTGGATGAAACTGAACGCCGGGAACGACAGCAACAGATTGCACAAGCCAATATGCGCCGTTTCCGCTGGCAATCAGCCCTCGCTCTGATTGTCGGTGTTCCGGTTATGATTTGGGGCATGATAGGCGACAATATGATGCTCACACCGGAAAATCATACCATCTGGCTGAGCATTGGTCTGGTGACTCTTGCCGTCATGGTATTTGCTGGCGGGCATTTCTATCGCAACGCCTGGCAAAGCCTGAAAAACGGCAGCGCGACAATGGATACATTAGTTGCACTGGGAACAGGAGCAGCATGGCTGTATTCCATCAGCGTCAACTTATGGCCAGATATTTTTCCAGCTCAGGCGCGTCATATTTATTATGAAGCCAGCGCTATCATTATTGGCTTAATTAATCTTGGTCATGCCTTAGAACAGCGAGCACGCCAGCGTTCTTCACAAGCACTTGAGCGACTGTTGGATTTAACGCCTCCAACGGCCCGAGTCATCACATCAGAAGGCGAAGTGTCATTACCGCTGGCTGATGTTGAACCCGATATGACATTGCGGCTGGTAACAGGTGATCGGGTTCCCGTTGATGGAGAGATCACTCAGGGCACTGTCTGGCTGGATGAAGCGATGCTGACGGGAGAAGCTATTCCTCAGCAAAAAACAATCGGTGATACAGTTCATGCCGGGACAGTCGTTCAGGATGGAACGGTGCTGTTCAAAGCTTCAGCCGTAGGCAGCCAAACTACTTTAGCCAGAATTATCAATCTGGTGCGTCAGGCACAAAGCAGTAAACCGGAAATCGGCCAACTGGTGGATAAAATATCCTCAATATTTGTTCCTGTCGTCGT
Source organism: Xenorhabdus stockiae (assembly GCF_002632825.1). Classification (GTDB taxonomy): domain Bacteria; phylum Pseudomonadota; class Gammaproteobacteria; order Enterobacterales; family Enterobacteriaceae; genus Xenorhabdus; species Xenorhabdus stockiae. The sequence continues at coordinate 144,942 of NZ_NJAJ01000003.1, read as the reverse complement.
TGTTATTGCATTGGTTGCCGGAGCTATCTGGTATTTTGCCGGCCCGGCTCCGCAAATCATGTATGCACTGGTCATTATCACAACGGTACTGATTATTGCCTGCCCTTGTGCACTTGGTCTGGCAACACCAATGTCTATTATTTCAGGAGTCGGAAGGGCTGCTGAATTAGGCGTATTAATACGCGATGCTGATGCCCTGCAACAGGCCAGTCAACTCGATACCCTTGTTTTTGACAAAACCGGAACCCTGACAGAAGGCATGCCACAGGTTACGGAAATTCATACTTTCAACGGCTACACGGAAGAACAGGTATTACTGTGGGCAGGTGCGCTGGAAAGCGGTTCAAACCATCCTTTAGCAAAAGCAATTCTCCTGAAAGCTGAAAACAGAAAAATAGAGAGTAAACAATTACCTGACGTCACGCAGTTTCGCACTCTGGCAGGCACAGGGATTAGCGGCAATATCGGTAACACGACACTGCTGTTAGGTAATCTGAGCCTACTTGAACAAAATCAGGTTGAAACAACCACATTAAAACAGCAAGTGGCACAACAGGCGGAAAAAGGTATTACCCCTGTTCTTCTGGCTGTTGACGGTAAAATAGCAGCCCTGTTTTCAATACGTGATCCACTCCGTCAGGATACAATCTCGGCCCTGCAACGTCTGCATAAGCAGGGGTATCATTTAGTAATGCTGACGGGAGATCATCCGGCAACGGCTAATGCTATCGCCAAAGAAGCGGGCATTGATCAGGTTATTGCTGGTGTCTTGCCTGATGGTAAGGCAGCAACTATTCAGACCTTACAATCTGAGGGAAGAAAAGTAGCGATGATTGGTGACGGAATTAATGATGCTCCGGCATTAGCACAAGCCGATGTAGGTATTGCAATGGGAAGCGGTAGTGATATTGCTATTGAAACAGCATCAATTACCCTGATGCGCCACAGCCTGCATGGAGTTGCCGATGCCGTTGAATTATCTAAAGGAACATTGCGTAATATGAAGCAGAACCTGTTCGGGGCGTTTATTTATAATACACTGGGTATCCCGATTGCAGCCGGTATCCTCTACCCTTTCACCGACACATTATTAAACCCGGTGATTGCTAGTGCCGCCATGGCTCTCTCTTCCATTACCGTAGTCAGTAACGCTAACCGATTATTACGTTTTAAAACGAAAGGTTAAGTGATTTAAGATTCGAAAAGCTAAACAAGGAAGTTTAGCTTTCTACTTATCATACATACCCTATGAATTTCGCACTTTTTCACACTTTCCTGTTAACCTTTAATACATTAGCATATCAACTTACGTCCATTAACGGAGTTGTGAAATGGGAAAACTCATGACCTATCTCAGTAATGTATTAGGACTAAATTCCCAACGAAATTACCCCTATCCTGCTTATGATGTCACTCTGCCTGAGGACAGACAATTACATATTGTTGGCAGTATCCATATGGGTACAGAAAATATGTATCCACTTTCTGAAGTATTGCTGGAACAACTGGAACAATGCAATTCTTTAATTGTTGAAGCAGATATTACCCCGTCAGGGTCGCCATTTCAGCAAATACTCCCTGAGCAGGCCGGTCTGTCACAACGTTTATCATCTGAACACTTTTCGTTTCTACAGCAATACTGCCATGAGATCCATCAGCCGATAGAATTGCTGGATCGCCTGCCTTCCTGGCAGGTTGCCCTGATCCTTCAGGCTGCTCAGGCTAAATATTTGGGAATGAGTCCTCAATATGGGATTGATTACCAATTACTGAACAGCGCAAAAGCCATTGATAAAGATATCATCGAGCTGGAAGGAACAGATAAGCAGATCAATTTGCTTACCGAGTTGCCAAATGGTGGCCTTTCTCTATTAGAAGATACGCTTGTTCACTGGCATACTAATGCCCGAGCTTTACAAACTATGATTGGCTGGTGGATGAATTACAAAACAGACCAGAAAAACCCGGTATTGCCACAAACTTTCTGCGACGCTATTTACCAAACTCTGATGACTGAACGTAACTACCAATGGAGCACACAGTTACGTGCCTTACCTGCGGGAAAATATGTAGTGGCGGTCGGTGCATTACACCTTCATGGTGAAAACAATTTGCTACAGTTGTTGCAGCAACAAGAATAAAAAAACATTTTAAATAATTGAAGCATATATAGGACATAACATATGACCCCCGCCATCATTCTGCTGGAAAAACAAAAAATTAATTTTAAGATTCATCCTTACGAACACGATGCCAATGAACATAACTTTGGTGATGAAGTAGTCAGAAAACTGGGTTTAGATGCAACAAAAGTTTTTAAAACCCTTTTGGTTTCACTAAATGGTGATCCTAAAAATCTTGTTGTCGCTGTCACCCCTGTTGCAAGACAACTGGATTTGAAAAAAGTCGCCAAAGCATTTAAAGCCAAAAAAGCCGATATGGCAGACCCTCAACTGGCACAAAAGATTACGGGCTATCTGGTAGGAGGAATCAGTCCATTAGGCCAGAAGAAACGTCTCCCTACTGTTATTGATAGCCAGGCAGAGTCTTTATCTACTCTGTTTATTTCCGGCGGCAAACGAGGTCTGGATATTGAACTGGCTCCTGCTGATTTATGCCAACTATTAAATGGTTCATTTGCTGATATCGCCAGAATTTGAAAATCAATTGTAATTACTTATAAATTTTTCGAGCCGGCTCTGTTTTCCCAAAAACAGAGTCTTGTTCAACTTTCTAATATCGATATACTTTCCTTATGGCAAAAATAATATCATTTACTATTTTAAGTAACTTAATATATTTAAATAAAAGGAGATAAAATGGCTACCTCGTCAATTTTCCGGCAAATTGTGATTACTGACCCTAAGGCAATTAAGATGTTACGCAAGGCTAATAGAAGGCCATTTAAAACCGATTTTGAAAAAATAGACATTGAAGCTCAACAAGAAGAGGCAATAGAAATATTAAAACGAAAATTCTCACTTTAAGTAAAGTATTATCGATACTAGGCAGAGATAAGACTATAAAATATTTACTTTCATTCTCCTGCCCCGTCAACCCAGATGTAGAATATTTTTTACACATAAATGCAATTAGATTTGAACAGGCTGATGTAACTAGAACATATCTGATAATAAATGAAAAAGGGTTAATTCTCGCCTACTTTTCATTAACTTTTAAGGAATTGGAAACATATAATTTTGAAATTTCAAAAACAATGACAAAGAAACTAAACGGTATCAGTAAAAATGCTAATACAATAAAAGTTTATTTAGTCGGGCAAATAGCAAAAAACTTCTCCATTAGTAAAAACACGATAAAATTAAACGGAATTTTTACTTATGTGAAAAGCATTATTCTTACGGTAAAAACCCTGATTGGAGGAAGAGTAATTGCTTTAGAATGTGAAAACAATACCAAACTTATCGAGCTATACACTTCAAATGGATTTAAAGAATTACCCAAAAAAGAAGGAGAGAAAAATACGCTAATAACTATGATATTAAATAATTAATTATTTGCCTTCAACCATACCTACTTCAGATTATTTATTACCATTTCAACTGATAAATAAAAGACCATCTGTCTTAAAGATGGTCTTTTTTAGCAAAAATCAGCTTTGACTTATTATCACTTGAAAATTATTTCGCCTTTAGGATCATAGTCAGCGGCTTTCAGTGGAGAGTGTTTTTCAATATATCCTTTCAATACTTCCGCATCGACAAAACCGGTATTTACGTATCCCGGCAAATTATCAATTCGTGGATAACCGTCACCACCGATAGCGTTGAAATTCAATGTTGCCATACGATAAGTTTTATTCAGATCTAAAGGCTTCCCAGCAATTTTTACGTCGCTGATGCTTTTACCCTCTTTCACAAAACTGACATTATAGAATTGACCATAAGCACCTGAATCCGCGTCCATATTAGCCGCAGCGGTCAGATAAGGCAGAACTTCACTGCCTTTGAAGTCAACATAAATTAACTGATTACCGAATGGATGAACTTTTAATACATCCTTATAAGTAATATCCCCTGCTTCAATAGAATCACGAATACCGCCACCACTCATCACAGCAAAATCAGCATTAGTCCGCTCCATCTGAGCGGCCAGCACAAGATGAGCCATGTTAGTCTGTATAAAACGAACCTTACTACGATCACCTTCTAATTTGTCGTCAACTGACCCAATTTTGACACTCAGTTTCTGATTGCCTTTATCCTGATAAGGGGTCAACAATTTCAGCATTTCTGCGTTCTGGGGAATTTGTTGAGTGTAATAAACTCTCTCAGTACTCCCATCTTCTTGTTTGACTCTTTTATTTAAATTGATGGGAATTAACTGATAGTGCATTAACTTAAACTCACCATTACGGAATTGAAAATCTGCCCGACCGACATATTTGCCCCATTCATGGGCCTGAACAATCCACGTTCCATTTTGGCGATCCGGAGAGCAAGGTGTTCCCGGTACATAATCCACTTGTTTATAATTTTTATTTTCCGCAGACATACAGACCGGATCTTGTGAATGCCCCCCCACAATCATATTTAGATAGCCAGCAGGTAAACTACGCGCCATTTCCACATCTCCGGGAGCATTTGTACCGTGGTGACCATCGTCATAGTGCCCCATATGCGTTGCAGCAATAATGACATCCGGTTTTTCATTCTTCTTCAGTTCATCAATGACTTTTTTCGCTTCTTTCGCAGGTACACGGAATTCCACATCCGGGAAATTAGCCGGATTACCTATTTTCGCGGTATCGTCAGTGGTTAAGCCAATAACAGCAATTTTCACCCCTTGCTTATCAAATATCACATAGGGCTTAAATAAACGCTTATTGGTACTGGACTGGTAGATATTCGCTGACAAAAATGGGAAGTTAGCCCATTTCTCCTGTTGATAAAGAACATTCAAAGGTTTATCAAATTCGTGATTTCCCAGTGTCATCGCATCATAACCCACCAGATTCATTCCCTTAAAATCCGGCTCGGCATCCTGCATATCCGATTCAGGTACACCCGTATTGATGTCTCCACCCGATAGCAGTAATACGCTGCCACCTTTTTTAGCCACTTCCTGTCGTATGGAATCTACTACCGTTTTCTGAGCAGCCAATCCGTACTCTCCATGATCATTCTGCCAAAAGTGACCATGATGATCATTGGTATGCAAGATCGTAATATCGTACGTTTTATCTTTTTCCCAGGCCGAAGCCACCATCGGTGACAAAGCCAGAGAAACAACAAGGGTACATACTGACGCTTTAAATGAAAATTTCATCGGATATCTCCATGCTCCTAAATAAATTGACTGCATGACTGTTATTGTTTTTCAATGATGTTAAAACCTGCCTCATTTCAAAGAGTGTGATTTTTTATGACAAGAAACATGGCTGGCACAGGCATATATTCAACAACAGAACAGACTAGCGGAACAGCACTTAATGCCGTATTTTTTCGATCAAGATTACATAAATAAGCTATTAAATAGAGTGTTGTTCCATTTTTTTGCGATAGGCATCAAATTATACCAAGATGAGCAAAGGTTTTATTGGAAAGTGAATATGCATTAAGGTGTAACAATTAAATAACCGTTCAACACCATACAACACAGGTGACATTGGTGAAGAAATGAACATAAATAAGCAAAATAGTACAATTCCACAATCAGGCTCACAAAAAAGAACACAGAAAACGGTTTTCTCTATTCTTGGCGCAATTAGCCTGTCTCATCTTTTGAACGATATGATCCAATCGCTGATTCTGGCGATTTATCCACTATTACAATCTGAATTTACGCTCAGTTTTATACAGATTGGAATGATAACTCTGACATATCAGGTCACGGCGTCTTTACTACAGCCCCTCATTGGCTTATATACAGATAAACATCCTAAACCTTATTCGCTACCCATTGGGATGGGTTTTACCCTTTCCGGATTGCTTTTGCTGGCTTATGCCGAAAGTTTTCCTATGATACTGCTGGCTGCAGCACTGGTCGGTACAGGTTCATCGGTCTTTCACCCAGAATCATCCAGAGTTGCCCGAATGGCTTCGGGTGGGCGTCTTGGATTAGCGCAATCTTTATTTCAGGTAGGCGGAAATCTGGGAAGTTCACTTGGCCCACTGTTAGCCGCTATTTTCATCGCGCCTTACGGTAAGGGAAATATAGGGTGGTTTTCTCTGGCAGCTCTGCTGGCTATCATCATTCTGTTACAAGTCAGTCAATGGTACAAAATGCAGTATCGCACGACTTCACGCCACGCCTCCAATACAAGCTTTGAGCCTGTTTTTCCCAGAAAAATCATTGTCCGTTCATTCATCATTCTACTAATACTGATCTTTTCAAAGTATTTCTATCTGACCAGCATCAGCAGCTACTATACTTTTTATCTGATCCAAAAATTTGGTGTTTCTGTTCAAAATGCACAGATTCATCTTTTCGTCTTTTTGTTTGCTGTCGCCGCAGGCACCATGATTGGTGGCCCTATCGGAGATAAAATCGGCCGTAAGTATGTCATCTGGGGTTCGATTCTGGGTGTTGCCCCCTTCACTCTTCTCTTGCCTTATGCATCACTATTCTGGACAGGCATACTCACCGTTATTATCGGCCTGATACTGGCATCTGCATTTTCCGCCATTCTCGTCTATGCACAGGAGCTACTTCCCGGCAACACAGGGATGATAGCGGGATTATTCTTTGGATTAGCATTCGGTATGGGAGGTGTCGGAGCAGCCGCTCTCGGATATATAGCAGATAAAACCAGTATAGAATTAGTTTATAAAATCTGTGCTTTTTTACCACTTCTTGGCATTTTCACTCTATTTTTACCAAACATAGGAAATAAACATAATAAAATCAGTACTAAATAATAAAAAATATTCATTATTTACCATCATTTATCTTTGTAAACATGAGTAAATAATAAAAAGATCTACATAAAATACCATTACAATGCTCTTTATGTAGATCACCCTCATTTTCTCAAAAAAGTATATTTTTCAAGCAAATATTTCAAATTATTTGTAAAATTAATAATTACCCAATCTGATAATACATCCTATTACATTTATCCAACTCAGAAGGAGACTTGATGGAGCATTCGACACCTCTCATCACGACTATTGTTGGCGGTTTTCTCCTCGCCTATCTGCTTGGCATGCTTGCACAGCGTCTGAAAATCTCACCTTTGGTAGGTTATCTTATGGCCGGTGTGCTTGCCGGGCCTTTTACACCAGGTTTTGTTGCCGATACTTCTCTGGCGCCTGAACTTTCAGAAATTGGCGTGATCTTACTGATGTTTGGTGTCGGTCTGCATTTTTCACTCAAAGATTTATTAGCCGTAAAATCAATTGCAATCCCGGGAGCGATTGCCCAAATTGCCGTGGCAACGCTATTAGGAGCCGGCCTGTCAAAATTACTGGGCTGGGGTTTATTCAGCGGAATTGTCTTTGGCCTCTGCCTGTCCACCGCCAGTACCGTAGTACTGCTCAGAGCACTGGAAGAACGCCAACTCATTGACAGCCAGCGAGGGAAAATTGCTATTGGATGGCTGATTGTCGAAGATCTGGCAATGGTGCTGGCTTTGGTATTACTGCCTGCTTCTGCGGGTATTTTAGATAACCATAATACTGATATCGGCCAATTACTTCTTGAACTTGCCATTACCGTCGGCAAAGTTGTCGCATTTATTTTATTGATGATTTTTGTCGGCCGCCGTCTGATCCCCTGGCTGCTGGCAAAAACAGCCAGTACAGGCTCACGCGAGTTATTTACCCTGGCTGTCCTCACTATCGCCTTAGGGGTCGCCTATGGTGCAGTCGAGCTGTTTGATGCCTCATTTGCACTGGGAGCATTTTTTGCCGGGATGGTACTGAATGAATCAGAGCTGAGTCATAGAGCCGCACAGGATACTTTACCACTCAGAGATGCTTTTGCTGTACTGTTTTTTGTTTCGGTCGGTATGTTGTTTGATCCAATAATCTTGATCCAGCAGCCCATTGCCATTTTAGGAACGCTGGCCATTATTATTATCGGTAAATCTGTCGCAGCACTGTTGCTGGTCAGGCTTTTCGGCCACTCACGACGTACCGCACTGACTATTTCTGTCAGTCTTGCCCAAATTGGTGAGTTTGCTTTTATTCTGGCTGGATTAGGTGTCACTTTAGGCGTGTTGGATGATGATGCACGTAACCTAATACTCGCTGGGGCTATTATTTCCATTATGTTGAATCCGATTTTATTCAGCCTGTTGGATCGCTATCTGGAAAAAACAGAAACGATAGAAGAACAGATACTGGAAGAAACATTAGAGGAAGAAACTCAAATCCCTGTCAATATTTGCGGCCATGCGATTGTTGTGGGATATGGCAGGGTCGGTCGCCTGCTTTGCCAGCGTTTGCAGGAAAAACCTTTTCCACTGGTTGCAATTGAGGATACCCGTGCCCGATTTGAAGAGTTGGGAGAAATGGGGATTAGTGCTGTGATGGGGAATGCTGCCAGAGAAGATATCATGGCATTAGCAAGATTGGATTGTGCTTGTGCGCTATTCCTGACTATCCCGAATGGTTATGAAGCCGGCAAAATTATCGAGAGTGCAAGAGCAATCAGGCCAGATATCAATATTATCGTTCGCGCTCATTACGATGATGAAGTCACTTACCTTACGGCACGTGGCGCTGATCATATTATTATTGGCGAACATGAAATCGCCAGAGCGATGGCTGATTCACTCCCTGAATCCACGCCTGACTGCCCGATAGCGCTACCATCGGCATTTTCACCAACTAATTCATCAGCAGCATAATGAATTGATTAATAGGGAGTATCCCTATAATTTCAAGGGGGGATACTCCTGAATCAGAAATTAACGTTCCCAGTAAGACTCTTCCAGACTATCTTCCCTTTCTGGTAAACCGCGTGTCAGACGTGGAGCATGTTGACTCAATACCTGATAGCTCACTCTGTTCGCATACTTACACACCTGAGCCAGAGAAGAATATGTCAGGCAAGAGCGCATATGTTTACTCGAATTAGGGACGTTCATACGATGATAGCTATTAGCTGTAATATCATGCAGTAAGGCAGACAGTGCGCCATCTCCGGCACCATTCGTATTCATAATTTTTTCAGGTCCTCCCATATATGGCTCAATATGAGAATAGACCCGCATAGGATTCTGACAATCATCCTGACGCATGGCACGACTGAATTCAAAACGATTGAATTCAGCAATCGCTCCCGGCAATAATGGGTGTGATGTCTGACGCTTGGACTCTTCTTCTGTATAACCGGCCATATACAACCCTGCCGGGCCAGCAGTACATAATACGAGGTCAACCCAATTTAGTGCCATATCTGCAGCCAGCAGAGGATCACTAAATCCGGTCAGTTCCAGAGCTTCATCTTCATTCATGGCTACCACAGAAACATTCTCTGCCAGAAAATCGCGCCACCACTGAGGATCGTCCGCAATAACGTATTTTGTACCCAGTGTCAGAACAACTGGCACATTATGTTTCTTCGCGTACTCAATGGCTTTCATGGTTGCTTCCGGCATTGGTTCACCTGATTTACAGCGTACCAGATAGGCCGTGATTACCAGTGCTGATGCTTCTGCAATAATATGCTCAGGAATACTTTCCGGTTTAAGCTGATTCATTAGCCCCGGACTGATGGCAAATGTTCTTTCACCATTTTCAGTGATCAGAGTAAAACAGCGGCCAATTGGGCCATCGACACCCTGAAGATGATTCAAATCCATCCGGCTGGAAGTATTACAAAGATAGCAATAGGCATAGCTACCGATTTGAATGTTATTGCACATGGTGCCAAGCAACACAGATTTGTCGTCAGCCAGCACAGAATAGTTATGCAGAGTATTACCAATCGTTCCACCCGCAAATTCATGGCTGATGAGGTTATTATCTGCCAGTTCATTGTAGAGCGCTTCAGCAACATCATCTTCAATAACTAATGAATGTCCCTGACTCAGGTTATAACGTTGGATAAAGCTTTCATCAACCTTAGCTTCAATATCTACCAATATCTGGTCAATACCAACAATATATGCTCGATTATTTTCAGTATCCATCATCTCTTTGATGGGCTGAAGCAGAGGGTCTCTCAGACTGACAGGAAAATAGTGTTTAGATTTGCGTTTTCCGGGGAATTTCATAATTGATTGTTGCTATGGAGCCAAAACATGCGCCATATTAGCATAATCCCACTATGAAACAAAAAACACAGTATTCAGTATTGATGAAAAGAAACAGCCAATGTGATAACACACACTGGCTGCCAAATTTCGCTGATTATAAGCTACTGATGATTAAATGTAGCTTATAAGCTTCAGGCTACTTGCTTCTGACGGCTACGCGCCATATGGCGCATCAGGACAAACATTACCGACAGAATAAAACCGATAAAGCCAGCACCAATCAGGATTAACAGACGCTTAGGTGAATCTTTCGCCGTTGGCTCGTAAGGCTCCTGCATATATTTGAATGGCTGGAAATCAAGCTTATCAATATTTACCGCTTCCAGATTTTTGATATAAAGAAGACGGTTACGTAAGTCAGGATCTATCGTTGTTGCATCAGTAATGCCTTCAGTGATCTGCAATTTACGTTGCAACGCATCAGCACCCAGAGCGATTGAATAATCCGGGTCATCCTTAACAACTGCGCCACCACTGGAGACTGGTTTTTTTATACCCGCTGAATTGGCAATAGAAATTGCATACTTCAGTCGTTCAATATCGGTAACACGCATGTTGGTGATGCGTCCCAAATCAATATCATACATTTTTTTCGAGTAAGCCAGTTTCTGACTCACTGCATCATTCAGTTCATCTTTTATCTGGTCACGCACAACAGAGGAGATAAATTTGATGTAACCAGACAATAACTTGTATGAATCTTCTGCTGTCCCCGCACTGAAAGAAAGCGTTGTTTCATAAAATTCATCATCTTTATCTTTTTTATTGGGTACAGTTGAAGAGATATTTTTATTTACAATCTGTTCAATCAGACTTCTTTTAGCCTGTGCCGTAATATCTTCTTTACTGGCAAGCAGTGTTCTGAAGTAATCGGTGTCTACCAGATATTCTTCACGCAGTACACGGGAGTTATAGTTTTCAACAAAACGCTTAAATAGTGAATACTCTGTAATCTCTGGATCAAGACTAAGAACATTCAGTTCTGTTAAGACGTTTTTTAATGGCTGAAACTGTTCCAGCTCAGGTTGTACCACTGCCGCCGTACTGGTCCATTTTTGTGGTAAAAATGACGCAACACCAAAGCCAATCACGGCAAAAATAAAGGATACTGCAATAATCAAATATTTTGACTGAAATATTACGGAGAACAGTTCAAACAGATCAATTTCATCATCTTGCCTTGGATGATAATAGTCTGCATGTTCCTCATAAAAGTCTGTATGCTTAACTGGTTTATTACTCATTATCTCTATGTCCAATCCAAATAATTTTGCTTCTCGTTATTCCCTGCCAGATTAATTTCCAGCTTACGTTATATATTGATTTTGAAGCAATACTCTAAAAAAATCACACAATTGACAGAATATACACCGTCTAACTATAAGCAAAAATATCCATATCTGCCAATGTACTTCCGGTATGAAACCCTGCCATAATCCATAACTACCAGTTATTCGTTATCTCATGGCATCATTGATTAATTGCATGAATAGTGAAATATGCGCCTCATTATCGTTAAGTGCTGGTATATATTCAAACTTTTTCCCGCCCGCATCTAAAAAAATAGCTTTATTCTGCTGCTTAATTTCTTCCAACGTCTCCAGACAATCGGATGCGAATCCCGGACACAGTACCTGAATATGCTCCACATTCTGCTCCGGCAACAGAGCTATTGTTTTATCCGTATAAGGTGCTAACCACGGTAAACGCCCAAAACGCGATTGGTATGTCATCATAATTCTGTCTGCCGGATAGTCCAACAATTCCGTTAGCAATTTAGTTGTCGCCAGACAGTTCTGTGGATAGATATCACCCATTTCAGCCAAACGCTCAGGGATACCGTGGTAGGAAAGAATCAGGCGGTCAGGTTGACCATGCTTTTCAAAGCTCTGTTCTACAGTTTCCTTTAATGCGGCGATATATGCCGGGTGCCGTGCGTAACTGCGGATAAATTTTAAATGTGGGATAGTACGATATCCCTGTAATATTTTGCTGAGACTATCAAATACTGCCGCTGATGTTGTACTTGAATACTGAGGATACAAAGGAAGTACGATGAGATATTCAACACCCTGCTGTAGTAATTTATCTACTGCCTGAGTTAATGAAGGTGAACCATAAGTCATTCCCAGCTCAACAGGTATATTACCCAGTTTTTCACTTAATCGCTGTTTCTGACGTTTGCTGTAAACCAATAAAGGCGAGCCTTCATCTGTCCAGATTTCCTGATACAGCTTGGCTACACGGAAAGAACGGAAAGGAAGTATAATGCCATACAACAGAGGCTTCCAAATCAATGGCGGAATATCCACGACTCGCCGATCACTTAAAAACTGTGCCAGATAACGCCTTATTGCAGCAGGTGTCGGCGCGTCTGGTGTACCAAGATTAACTAATAGCACACCATAATTACGATTACTCATTATTCAACACTCCACCCATTAAAGTGACGGATAATTCAGGATAAAACTCGGTGATAGTCACATACACAATGGATTTCAAGGTGCGTTGCGGCGGCAAGGGAACGCATCCCCGGGAGCATAGATAACTATGTGACCGGGGTGAGTGAACACAGCCAACAAAGAGGCAACTTGAAAGACGAAGGGTATAATACATTTTATGGGGGGGATCTGATACGGAAAGGTGAAAGTCAGGCGGTATTCACACCGCCTGCTCTATGCTTCAGGATCAAATTAATCTGAAATCTGTCGCGCAACTATTCGGGATACTAATACCTCAGGGCACTAATACCCCAGAGTCTTAACCCAGAATGCGGGCTAGCTCTTCACTAACTTCAGCAACCTGACGTGTCCCATCAAGTTTAAAGTAGCTTGTATTACCTGCCTGTGCTTCTTGCTGATAGTAAGAAACCAGAGGTGCAGTCTGAGCGTGGTATTCAACCAGACGTTTACGGACAGTATCTTCCTGATCGTCTTTACGAACAGTCAGTTCTTCGCCTGTAATATCGTCACGATTTTCCACTTTTGGTGGATTGAATTTGATATGGTAAACACGACCTGATGGGGCATGTACACGGCGGCCGATAATACGATCAACGATAATTTCATCCGGCACATCGAATTCCAGTACATAATCAACACTGACACCCGCTTCTTTCATAGCATCAGCCTGAGGAATGGTACGTGGGAACCCATCCAACAAGAATCCGTTACGGCAGTCATCTTGTTTGATACGCTCTTTAACCAAAGCAATAACCAGCTCATCAGTTACCAGTTTGCCATTATCCATCAGTTCTTTTGCTTTTAAACCCAGCTCGCTGCCTGCTTTTACTGCGGCACGCAACATGTCACCTGTCGAAATTTGAGGGATCCCATATTTCTCCATGATAAATTGCGCCTGAGTCCCCTTACCGGCGCCTGGCGCGCCCAGCAGAATAATACGCATCGCGTAAATCCCCTTGCTATTTGCTTTTCGTATTTTTTAAAGAAAACGAACCACCATACCACTGGAATGGTAGTCGCTCAAGAAAACAGGTAAACGTTTTCGCGCTTATCAAAAAACAAACCACGCCTCATTTTCCGTTGAAGCGTGGTTTATTGGCATAATTTAAACGATATTACGCGCTTTCAGCTAATAATAATTGATTCATACGGCGGATAAACTGGTTTGGATCATCCAGCGTTCCACGTTCAGCAAACAGAGCCTGCTCCAGTAACAACTCAATCCAGTCAGCAAATTGGCTGTCATCCTGAATTTCAGCTGCCTTTTTAACCAGATTATGATCCGGGTTCAGTTCAAAGTTATAGCTGACTTCCGGTGCTGACTGTCCTGCCGCTGCAAACAGTTTCGCCATTTGAGTGGTCATTCCGTTAGCATCAGTGGTCACTATCGCCGGTGTATCAGTCAGTCGATGGGTCAGCTTGACTTCTTTCACACGTTCGCCAAGCAGTGTTTTCACACGCTCAACGAATGGTTCCAGTTTTTTATCTTCTTCTTCCTGATCTGCTTTGTTTTCATCCGCCAGTTTATCGAGAGATTCATCAGCTTTGCTGACTGACTGGAATGATTTTCCGTCGAATTCTGTCAGATAGCTCATCATCCACTCATCGATACGGTCAGATAACAGCAGAACTTCAATGCCTTTCTTACGGAACAGTTCCAGATGTGGGCTATTTTTCGCAGCAGCATAACTATCTGCGGTAATGTAGTAAATCTTCTCCTGACCTTCGGTCATGCGGCTGACGTATTCTTCCAGAGAAACAGTTTGTGAAGCACTGTCATTATGCGTAGTCGCAAAACGCAGCAGCTTAGCAATAGCTTCTTTATTTCCGCCATCTTCGGCTGGACCTTCTTTCAGAACCAGACCAAACTGCTGCCAGAAAGACTGGTATTGCTCTGCATCATCTTTTGCCAGCTTATCCAGCATTTGTAATACGCGCTTAGTCAGTGCGCTGCGCAGGTTACGAGTGATTGAACTGTCCTGTAGAATTTCACGGGAAACGTTCAGTGGCAGGTCATTGGAATCAATCAGCCCGCGAATAAAACGCAGATAATTTGGCATGAACTGCTCAGCTTCATCCATGATGAAGACACGCTGTACATACAGTTTCAGCCCGTGTTTATGTTCACGGTTCCACAAATCCCATGGTGCCTGAGAAGGGATATACAACAGGCTGGTATACTCCTGCTTTCCTTCAACACGGTTATGGCTCCAGCTCAGAGGATCGGCGAAATCGTGGGAGATGTGTTTATAAAATTCTTTATATTCATCATCGCTGATTTCAGCTTTACCGCGGGTCCACAGTGCCTGTGCCTTGTTGATTTTTTCCCATGCTACAGTAACTGAATCATCTTCTTCATTTTTAGTCTGGGTTTCAATTTCAACAGGTAAGGCGATGTGATCAGAATATTTGCCGATGACAGAACGCAAACGCCAGTCATTCAAAAATTCATCTTCCCCTTCACGTAAATGCAGGGTAATTTCTGTTCCACGTTCTGCTTTTTCGATATCAGCAACAGTGTAATCACCTTCACCGGTTGATTCCCAGAATACACCCTGTTCCGTCGCCGCACCTGCTGCACGGGTACGTACAGTCACTTTATCAGCAACAATAAAGGAAGAATAAAAACCAACACCGAACTGACCAATCAATTGGCTGTCTTTAGCCTGGTCAGAGCCGATAGATTCAAGAAATGCCTTAGTACCAGATTTTGCAATCGTTCCCAGGTTATCGATCACTTCATCACGGGTCATACCAATACCATTATCACTAATGGTAATTGTTTTATTCTCTTTATCGAAAGCCAGACGAACACGCAGTTCACCATCATTTTCGTACAGTTCTGGCGCTGATAATGCACGGAAACGTAATTTATCCGCCGCATCTGATGCGTTTGAAATCAGCTCACGGAGGAAAATTTCTTTATTGGAATAGAGAGAATGGATCATCAACTGTAACAGTTGTTTGACTTCTGATTGAAATCCACGGGTTTCCTGATCTTTCATGCTCATTTATTACCTCAATCTAAATCCAGTTCAGATATGTAAAATCGGACGATGGTAATCAGATGGGGATAAAACTTAAGAGTTTCAAGTTCAGAGAATAAGAAGAATGTGAAATTAATTATTTAGACTTTTAAAAACAATCAGTTATACAAATAATTATGGATGGTGGCGGGTTTCACAACACCATCCATTGGAATTTTCCATTAAAAAATGGGGGTATGATCACAAATCAGTAATTCTATGGCGACCGGCAAGGGAATGGGACAGCGTTGTTCCGTCTACCATTTCAAGCTCCCCTCCAACAGGAACACCATGTGCTATACGACTGGCGGTCACACCATATTGCGAACACATTTCAGCAATATAGTTCGCAGTTGCCTCTCCTTCGATAGTTGGGTTAGTTGCCAGAATAATTTCCGACAGCGTTTCAGAAGATAAACGTTCTTCCAAACGATCCAAGCCGATATCCATAGGACCGATGCCATCCAGCGGCGATAAATGCCCCATAAGGACAAAATAGCGCCCCGCAAACTGACCCGTCTGTTCAATAGCGTGGATATCCGCCGGGCTTTCAACCACGCAGATCTGACCGTTTTGCTGACGGCGGGGATTGGTACAAATCGTGCACTGTTCCTGTTCTGTAAACGTTCGACAGTCCTGACAATGTCCAATCTCAGACATAGCACGTGTCAATGCCTGAGCAAGCCGCATACCGCCACTACGATCCCGTTGTAAAAGATGAAACGCCATCCGTTGTGCTGACTTGGGACCGACTCCCGGCAAGCAACGCAATGATTCCATCAGGGATTCAAGAAGAGGGCTGGTTTGCATCAGAAAGGCATCTTAAAGCCGGGTGGTAACTGCATTCCGCTGGAAACACTAGCCATTTTTTCTTTTTGAGTTTCTTCAATACGACGGGCTGCATCATTGAATGCCGCAGCAATCAAATCTTCCAGCATATCTTTATCATCTTCCATCAGGCTTGGATCGATTTCGACACGACGGCAGTTATGTGCACCATTAATGGTGACTTTCACCAGACCTGCACCAGATTCACCAGTCACTTCCAGATTTGCAATTTCTTCCTGCATTTTCTGCATTTTATCTTGCATCTGCTGGGCCTGTTTCATCAAATTGCCCAAACCACCTTTACCAAACATAATCTTCTCTCTTTGCTGTAGACACAGTATCAATACACACTGCGGGGTTAAACAGGCCGGATACTTTCTTCATCCACTTCAGCATCAAACAATTGTTGAAGTGTTTGGATCGTTTTATCCGAAATAATGGATTGGCGCGCTTGTGCCAATTTTTCTTCATAGATGGCTTGTCGCCACTCCAGCGGTGTTTTTACTGCTGGATTATCATCTTCAATAATGCTGAGTTCAATAGGTTTTCCATGCAATTCCGTCAACGCTTCCGATAAAGATCTCTGTGCCGATGCCGAATTTAGGTGACGTTGCTTTGAACGCAGATGAAGACAGAACTGATTTTCATTAATCTGCTCTTTAAATGCATTCAAGGCTACCTGCTGAACCAGTTTAGGAATATTCAGATTATCAATTTCAGCCGCCCATTGATCCCGCTGTCTGGATTCAATAGCCAGCTTTTTCACCAATTCAGGTGTTTTTTCATATTCAAGTGCTGATTTGATAGCTTTTGGTGTTGTAACAACCTTCTTTTCTTCAATATTTTTCGCACGCCACCGATAAGCTTCTTGCTTTACCGGTTTAACTTCACGTGCCTTGGGAACAAAAGACTGAGGCCGTTGTTCGGCCACTGCAACCAATCGCTCCAGTGCCGAACTCGCCGGCTTCGCCTTAACAGACGCTGCCGGCTCAGCCTTTTTTGGAGGAGCACTTCCTTTTGAGGAAGTGCCTTCCTGCCGCGAAAGCAGATTTTTTGCCTGTAGTAATTTTGCAGTCGGGCTGTCAGCAACTGGTTCTAACCCCTCCCTTGGGGCCATTTTCTGTTTCTGGGCAGAGGGTTGTTTATCTGTCATACCAGATTCAGGGCTGACAGAACCAAAATTACCAGACACTGGCTGCTGCGTAGGCATGAATGCTGTACCCTGTGAGACCGGTATATCTGCGTTATTAGAGGCTGGCACTTCTTCAATTATCGTTTTTGGATGAAATGCCAGAGCACGTAATAATGCCATTTCAACCCCCATCCTACGCTCTGGGGCATAGGGGAGATCTTTACGGCCAGTTAACAACGCCTGATAATAAAGTTGTAAATCGCTGGGTGGCATTGATCTTGCCAACAACCGTAAGCGCCCTTCTGTTGAAGAAGGCTCAATCTCTGGTTGCTGAGGCAGTAACTGAATCATCGCAACACGATGCAGCAACGATAACATTTCGACCAGTAGGTTTTCCCAGTCCATACCACGGGCTGCGACCTGTTCCACTAAAGTCAGAAGTTTCTGTCCATCCGCACGAACCAGAGCTTCAACCATTTCTAAAGGCTGTTCATCATCCAGCGTTCCCAACATCTGGCTGACAATATCTGCTGTCAGTATTCCGCCACCAAGAGCAATCGCCTGATCAGCCAGACTCAGAGCATCACGCATACTGCCGTCCGCTGCACGGGCCAATAGCTGACGAGCTCGAGCTTCACTCTCTATTTGTTCCGCATTAAGCACATGTTCCAGCTGGCTTGAAATCTGGCTGACATCAAGTGCTTTCAGATGGAATTGTAGACAGCGCGAAAGAATGGTTACGGGTAATTTCTGTGGATCTGTCGTCGCCAGCAAAAATTTCACATGCTCCGGCGGCTCTTCTAATGTCTTGAGTAATGCATTAAAACTATGGCGGGACAGCATGTGAACTTCGTCAATAAGGTAAACTTTGAAACGCCCTCTGGCTGGGGCATACTGCACGTTATCCAGTAGTTCACGGGTATCTTCTACTTTTGTTCGTGACGCAGCATCGATTTCAATCAGATCGACAAACCGCCCCTGCTCAATTTCAAGGCAGTTAACACACTGTCCACAAGGGTTTTTTGTGATACCTATTTCACAATTCAGGCCCTTTGCCAACAGGCGGGCAATAGTAGTCTTCCCAACACCACGTGTGCCGGAAAAAAGATAAGCATGATGGAGGCGCTGGTGTTCAAGACCATTAGCCAATGCAGTCAACACATGTTGCTGACCAATCACATCAGAAAATATTTGTGGGCGCCACTTACGGGCAAGTACCTGATAGCTCATGAATACCGGGGAAATTGAACACGACTGCCTATCATGCTAGCACAGCCTCACCATAGTCGGCGAGGCTGATGTATCAATTATGCAAAAATCAGAGCAATCAATGCAAAGACAAGAGCGATCAGTGGCCTGGAAATTCAACAAGGGTGTAGCTATCAATACCCTGATTTTTCAGGCGTTCTGTTCCTCCCAAATCAGGAAGACCAATAATAAAGGCCGCTTCTGAAACCTCACCACCAAGACGGCGGATTAAGCTCACAGTTGCTTCAATCGTGCCACCGGTTGCAAGCAGGTCGTCAACAACGAGGACTTTATCTCCGGCTTTGATGCTATCTTTATGAATTTCTAATGTATCAGTACCGTATTCCAGATCATAAGTTTCACTTAACGTCTCTCTGGGTAGTTTACCTTTTTTACGGACGGGAACAAAACCTACCCCCAGACGCAGTGCCACTGGTGCCCCGAACAAGAAACCACGAGCTTCAGTACCGACAATTTTGGTAATACCTTTGCCTTGAAAATGAGCTACCAATAAATCGATCGTCGCCTGATATGCAACAGGATTATCCAATAACGTGGTAATATCGCGGAAAAGTATGCCTGCTTTCGGATAATCAGGTATTGTTTCGATACTATCTTTAATAAATTGCAGTTTTTGTGCGTTAGCGGTCATAATCAATGCCAGCCAGTTAAAAAATGAAAACGCTAAAATCTATGCAAACTACCGGGAAAAAGCAACAACAAAGCAAGTTGTAGCTTAATTTTTGTTGATATGTATCAAGCTTATCCTCAGCTGATCCCTGCGTATCGTTAAACACAGCGCGGGTCAGATGAAATAGCATTCAACCAAAAGATTATCGACTATAACGGGATACTGATGGGTATACAAAATTTATTAGATGTGCTTGAAAAACAAATCAGTATGCTAGCAGCCGAATTATCTTCCCTGCCAGATATACCATTTTCAATTGCTCGTTTTGATCAGGCGTTATTCCACTGCCATACGAATAAACTCAGTGGCTATATGCTGGAAATTAATCAGAATATGGATCAACTGAAAAGCTGCGTCCGGGATAATCGCACTGTACAGGTTAAATTTCTCTCTGAACGTTTAGTGATGCAAATAGAAGCTTTGAAACGGGAATTATCCACGCAGGTTCTCCGCAAACAGGAAGATAAATTCGGGCGTCAGTCACAAGAGCAGGATCTTTATCATCGTCTGGCCGAACATCAGGATTATGAACGCCGATTAATGGCAATGATTGATGACCGAGAATTACAACTGGCTCAGAAAGCTGAGGCAGTCGATAAATATAAACTGCAAAAAGAGATCGCTGCTCTGGCAGGCAGACTGGCTCGTTGTCGTCAAGCGTTAATGCGCATAGAAAGAACGATAGAAAAGCAGGAACATTCTGATTAATGATTATTAGAGGAATACCCCATTATGTCACTCGAAAATGCACCGCCAGAGGTCAAGCTTGCAGTTGATCTCATTTACCTGCTCGAATGTAATGATATTTCCCCAGAAACGGCTTTGGCAGCATTAGATATCGTCAGACAAGATCTACAGGGAAAATTAAAACAATTACCTCAACAATCTGAGGAACACTCCTGATTGTACAACCCGGAATGTTCCCCTTTTATACCCGTCGTTTTTCAAACTGCCTCTTTGTTGGCTGCACTCGCTCACCCCAGTCACCGTTTTTATAAACATACGGTTACCTATGCTCCCGGGGACTCACTCCCTTACCGCCGCGAAGCAATTTGAAATTCATTGGGTATATTATGATTATTTAAGGTAAGAACGGCTTATCATCAGGCGTTGGAGGTTCACCAGTCTGGTACTGAGCACCACTTATCGACCTTTTAACCTCTTGCAAGCTATTGCCCTGACCGTTATGCAAATAGACTTCCAGTTGATTGAAGGCAATATTAATATCATTTTCCCGACATAATTTATCTATACTGCGGTTTACCTCATCGACTGTACGACTGCGATCTCCCAGCTCCCTTACATAAAGCCTCAATTCATGATCCAGCGTACTGGCACCGAAACTCATAAAATAAACCTGTGGTTCCGGTTCATTCATTACACGATGATTACTTTTCGCCGCCTGCAACATGACTTCTTTCACCTTATCGAGATCGGAGCCATAGGCGACACCAACTTTAATAATAATGCGTGTGATAGTGTCAGAAAGGGTCCAGTTGATCAGGCGTTCTGTCACAAAAGCCCGGTTAGGAATAATGACTTCTTTGCGGTCAAAATCAGTGATTGTTGTAGCCCGAATACGGATTTTACTGACTGAACCGGAATAAGTCCCTATTGTTACGGTATCCCCGATACGAACAGGGCGCTCAAATAAAATAATTAAGCCCGAAACAAAGTTGGCAAAGATTTCCTGTAACCCAAATCCCAAACCAACCGAAAGGGCCGCTGCCAGCCATTGTAATTTATTCCACGAAACTCCCAATGTGCCCAATGCACTAATTCCGCCGACACCGATAATTAAATAAGTCAGCGTTGTCTTAATGGCATAAGAAGAACCTTGTTGTAGCTGTAAGCGGGACAGCACTAATACTTCCAATAACCCCGGCAAATTTCGCATCATCACCCATGAAATAACCAGCATTGCGACTGAGAGTGCCAAATCTTTCAGGGTAACGTGTTGCAGAATATTTCCCTGATCGGTTGTCGTGCTGTATTGCCACAGGTTTATTCCATCAAGGTAAGAAAAGACCGTCACCAAATCAGACCAAATCCAGTAAAACGCCATAAAAAAGATCAAAAACAGCACCATGGTCGTTAGACGTAATGATTGCTGATTAATCAGCTCCAAGGCCATTGGCGGTTCTTCGATGACTTCACCTTCCGCACCTTCTTTTGACTGTGCCTGACGGCGAGACATTGCACGGCGATATGCGATACGACGGGCAGCAAGGCTTAATCCACGTAGACAAGATTGATAGCAAATATGCCAGAGAAGCAGCAAATAAGCGCTGTAAAGCCAGCGTTCAGACAAGCGTAACGTCGTGTAAAAATAACCTGACACCATCAGTACTATCAGAATCAGTGGTGAAAAAGTCAACATTGTCACCACGATCGTGCGGATCATATGCGAACTTTTTTCACGCCATACCTGACGACAGAACGGAAAAACAAAGATAAAAACGAAGAGCAGGCAAATCAACACTGTACATTGACCGATCACATCATCAGCCAAACGAAGCGGATGCTTAACTCCCAGAGTTATCCAGAACAAAATCGGCAGCAAAGCGACTGATAATCTGACCAGATTTTTGCGGAATAAGGAACAAACTTCTCTATCGAGTGAAAAATGCTGCTCTCCAATCCCACCTCTTTCCAGAATTTGGTAACTGGAGCCATAGACAACCCAGAATAAAGCCAAATGACTGGAGAAATCCCATATCATTCCTCCCAGTTCATCCTCTGACTTCGAATACCAATAACCTATAGCCAGAATAATAAACGCCAGTGGCAGCGTTTTTATCAGCGTCAGAACCAAAGCCAGTGGAGTATGTAGCTGACTATCCCTGCGTAGCTGCCCTATTTCAGCTGAAATTTTCTTCAAGTGTGCGTTAATACTTTTTGTCTGCCAACGCAGAAACAAACCTACCAGTAATAGAGGAATGACAAAATGGACAGAGTTCTGCAACCCGGAAATAATCCCTCTGATAGTAAAGTGCACACTAAAGTGAGTCAGCTCTTCATGAGCTAAAATAGGCAATGATTTCAGCCAGACCCAATTCATCGGCTTATTACTGTTAACCCAGAAAATCTGTTGGGCGAGCGTCTGTTCCAGCGATTGTGTCACATTCAACAACTCCTGTTGATCCATCTGTAAATTAATCGCTTGTGTGATCTGCTGCCCCAACTGGTTATTCAATTGATTCAACAGCTCTCGACGAATTTCCAACAATTGCCCTATCGCATTACGGATTTCTCCGACGGCTTCCTGAGATTCATTTTTTATATCATTGGCATGTTGATTCAGCAGTTGATTAATATAATCGTCCACTAAATAAAGTTGATCACGATGTTGTGAGATTTCAAACTGCTCCAGCCGTAAATCAGCAATCTTCGTGGGTAAATCCTTTGTCAGGACAGTTTGAGGAACCTGTAGCTGTTCCTGAAACAAAATGCGCGATAATAATAAACTACCGCGTAACACCTTAACCTGTTCTTTTAAATCACGTTCAGACTGGATAGCTCTGTCTAAAAAATTCTTCACCTGAATTTTTTTCTTCACCAGTTGATTATTATCCCGTGTTGCCGCTACCAGACGCTCACTGAATTCACGGTTCACCATAATTTCTTCTCTGACCAGCGGATTAGATTGAATATGGGGGCTGGTATCATTTGAATTCTGGGCTTCTTTCGCGGTTTCCTCCGAATCAATTAAGTGCTTTCCATTAACCATATCCTGAATAAACTGGACATGCCGTTCTAATTGTTCAATCTGGAAGGAGGTATAATCGCGCTGTAGCTGTAGAAGAGTTTGCAGCTGTGTATTCGCGCGCAGAGCCGATTTTTGATATTCTTTTTGCTGCGTCAGGAAAGCTTGCTCTACCTGTAATAATTCAATCTCAGTATGGCGAACGTCCGATTGCTCCGTAACAGCATTATTAAGCAAATTACGGATTTGCTGTAATCTTTGGACATTATTAAACAGCAGATTTTGTGTCCGTTCAGGCTGTGTTTGCAACCCAATCAGTTGGCTATTGTAGTTCGCGAGATTGTCCTGCGCTTTTTGTAAACTGTTAAGTGTAACACTCTGTTTAGATTCAAGTTGTTTCAGCGATAGAGTCGCCAGGTTATTCTTATATTCATCCTCATTTTGTTGAGAATTATTTTTCAGGCTCGCTAACTCAGCGGTGAGTAGTTGTGACTTCTGAGGTAATTGCTGTAAATTTTTTTCCAACTGCTCAGAATCCTGCTGAATCTTCTCAATCTTATCAAAGAAAGAAAGTGCTTTTTCCAAATCAGCGATCGAAGCTCTCTCTTCAAGAGTATGCTCATTACGGTCCGTTAACACCTTAAGCTGATTCTGGATATCATCACGTGTTGGTACATCATTGCTGAATGCAGCCGAGGCCGGGTGAAGAAAAAACAGCAGAAAAAAAAGCAGGCTGATTAGGCCCAGCTGGCGAATATATAATATATCGGGCCTTTTATTGCATAACAGACCCGCTTTGTTGAGTAAGACACTCAAACTGCGGTTAAATAGAACCATGAATTAATCTACTCATCATTTACAGATAATGGAATGATAGCACTGAAGTACCGGCAATTCTGCTCGTTAAGAAAGAGCCATCACCATAATGTATAGATGCATAGCCTTTACCGCTTAATTGTCTTTTTATTGGTTTCACTTACTCAGTACGATGCATCTTCAATGCGACGCAAGTGACGACTATATTTTAGTGTGTCAATAAAGCCATCCACCAGAGACTCAGATTGTGCCTGAATATTAAAACTCTCTGGTGCAAATAACCAGTTTTCAAGCAACCCGGTCATTAATGCCCTTAACATGACGGCTGAACGCCTTATATCAAGATTATAAGGTAACTCTCCTGACTGAATACACATAACCAACATGTCTTCTATTTTTTGATAATCAGAAATACAGACTTCTCTAATCTGTTCAGCTAATGAAGACATCTCTCCAACAAACTCACATTTGTGGAAAAATATTTCCATTAATAAACGATTTTGAGAATCAGTCGTCATGACTTTTAGTAGAAAAATTAATATATATCTCAATACGAGGAGTGGATTATTAGGATATTTTGCCTGATACTCTTTCTCTAACGCGTCTATTTTGTTTGCTGGCATTTTGCACACAGCAAAAAGCAAATCAGTTTTATTTTTAAAGTGCCAGTAAATTGCACCTCGCGTTACACCCGCTGCAACCGCGATTTCAGATAATGATGTTGCAGACACACCACACTCAGAAAAGACCTTTATCGCGGCTTCGATAATGTGTTGGCGGGTTTCGTTAGCTTGCTGTTTAGTTTTTCGTGCCATTTTCATGCCATAAACTTTGTTTTTGACTCAAGGCTGATTTACATACATTCATGTATGTTTGTACTATAGCACCGCTCATTAATGAAGTAATAATTTCACTCGTTAACGCTCATAAAGCTCGAGAGTTTACATTGAAAAATTGAGGTTTACTTATGCTAAAAAACAGAGGGGTTTTGCCTCTGGCCACATTACTGGTACTTTCAGGCAGCTTCATTCTCTCAGGATGTAACGATAATCAAAATACTCAGCAAAGGGCTGCTGGCGAGCAGGCTCCTGAAGTCGGTATCGTGACGCTCAAAGCTGAACCTCTGACAGTCATCACTGAATTGCCGGGCAGAACTTCAGCTTACCGAGTTGCCGAGGTCCGTCCTCAAGTCAGTGGCATCATCCTGAAACGTAATTACAAAGAAGGCAGTGATATCACCGCCGGAGAATCACTCTACCAAATTGATCCAGCAAGCTATCAGGCTGATTACAATAAAGCCAAAGCAAACTTAGCCAGAGCAACAGCAAATGAAAACGTCGGCCATTTAACTGTTGAACGCTATAAGCCACTGCTGGGAACACAATATGTCAGTAAGCAGGAATTTGATAAAGCTAACTCTGATTACGCTCAGGCTGTCGCAGATGTTCAGTCTGCTAAAGCAGCGCTGGAAAGTGCCCGTATCAATTTAGCCTATACCAAAGTCACTGCGCCTATCTCCGGACGTATAGGTAAATCGGCTGTGTCTGAAGGTGCTTTGGTTTCTGCCGGCCAGACAACGGCACTGACGAGTGTTCAACAATTGGATCCGATTTATGTTGATATCACTCAATCGAGTGATGATTATCTGCGGCTTAAAAATGAAATCGCAAAAGGTACGATCCAGCGAGAAAACGGCAAGCCCAAAATTCATTTAGTCACAGATACAGGAATGGAATATAGCCGGACGGGCCACCTTGAGTTTTCTGATATTACCGTTGAAGAAACAACAGGTACCATCACAATGCGCGCAGTTTTCCCAAATCCGAATGAAGAACTCCTACCGGGTATGTTTGTCCGTACCAAGCTGGAGGAAGGTGTTCGCCATAATGCGATTCTGGTACCACAACAAGCCATTTCCAGAACGCCTCGTGGGCAGGCAACAGCACTGATTGTTGATAAAGATAACAAAGTAGAATTGCGTTATCTCAAAGCTCCTCAGGCAATTGGTAATAAGTGGCTCGTCACTGAAGGGTTGAAGGCCGGAGATAAAGTGATTGTCACAGGTTTGTTTAAAGCCGCGCCGGGAGCTACTGTTCAGCCAACAGAAGTGGATCTGGATGCCAAACCTGAAACAAATAAAACTGAATCAGCCAAAAAATCTCAATAAAGGAGTTGGGGATTCATGCCTAAGTTTTTTATAGAACGACCAATCTTTGCATGGGTAATTGCGATTATCACCATGCTCGCTGGTCTGTTGGCGATAATGAAATTACCTGTGGAGCAATATCCTGCCATTGCTCCTCCATCGATTGTTATTTCGGCTACTTATCCGGGCGCTGACGCAATAACGTTACAGAATACGGTCACTCAGGTTATCGAGCAAAATATGAATGGTATCGATAACCTTGTGTATATGTCTTCCAACAGCGACTCAGCAGGCCGTACTAGTATCACTCTTACTTTTGAAGCAGAAACCAACGCCGATACAGCTCAGGTTCAGGTACAAAACAAACTACAGCAGGCGCTCCCTCTGTTACCTCAGGAAGTCCAACAGCAAGGTGTTAGCGTTGAGAAGACAACCAGCTCATTTTTAATGGTTGCGGGTTTCATTTCTGAGAATAATACCATGTCTCAGGAGGACATTTCCGATTACGTTGGAGCCAATGTCAAAGATTCCCTGAGCCGCGTAGGTGGAGTGGGTGAAGCCATGCTGCTTGGTACTCAATATGCCATGCGTATCTGGCTCGATCCCGATAAACTGCTCA
This sequence comes from Xenorhabdus stockiae, assembly GCF_002632825.1. Classification (GTDB taxonomy): domain Bacteria; phylum Pseudomonadota; class Gammaproteobacteria; order Enterobacterales; family Enterobacteriaceae; genus Xenorhabdus; species Xenorhabdus stockiae. The sequence continues at coordinate 118,040 of NZ_NJAJ01000003.1, read as the reverse complement.
ACTATAAAATTACCGCGCTGGATGTCATGAAGAGCATCAAGGCGCAGAATAATCAGGTTGCCGCCGGACAATTAGGGGCAGCCCCTTCTGTTCCCGGTCAGCGTCTGAATGTTTCTATCATTGCCCAGACTCGCCTGAGCTCTCCTGAGCAGTTTAGTCGGATCCTGCTGCGGGTTAATCCTGATGGTTCCAAAATCACTCTGGCCGATGTTGCCACTGTTGAACTCGGTGCCCAGCACTATAGTTTTCTTGCCCGATTTAATGGTAAACCGGCATCAGGTATAGGTATCAAATTAGCAACAGGTGCTAACGCGCTGGATACTTCTAAAGCGGTCAAGAAAGCACTGTCAGAAATGCAGCCTTACTTCCCGCATGGCTTAAATATTGTGTATCCATATGACACCACCCCTTTCGTTAAGATTTCTATTTTCGAAGTGGTGAAAACACTGATAGAAGCTATTCTGTTGGTATTTGTTGTCATGTACCTGTTCCTGCAAAACTTCCGGGCTACACTGATCCCAACCATTGCTGTTCCGGTCGTATTGCTGGGGACATTTGCTGTTCTGGCTGCATTTGGCTATTCCATCAATACATTAACCATGTTCGCCATGGTATTAGCCATCGGTCTGCTTGTTGATGACGCAATCGTCGTAGTAGAAAACGTCGAGCGCGTCATGCAGGAAGAAGGGCTTTCACCAAAAGAAGCAACAAAAAGATCAATGGGACAGATCCAAAGTGCTCTGGTTGGTATCGCGCTGGTTCTTTCCGCAGTATTTGTTCCGATGGCATTCTTTGGTGGCGCAACAGGGGCAATCTATCGCCAGTTCTCCATCACCATCGTCTCGGCAATGATCTTGTCTGTATTTGTTGCCCTGATCCTGACGCCAGCACTTTGTGCAACGATGCTTAAGCCGATTGCCAAAGGCAGCCACGGTATTCAGACAGGTTTCTTTGGCTGGTTTAACCGTTTATTCGAAAAAAGCACTCATCATTATACTGACAGTGTCGGGCGCATGCTGCGCGGTACAAGGCGTTATCTGCTGATTTATGTCATGCTCATCGCAGGAACGGCTTTGTTATTCATTCGTATCCCGGCATCTTTCCTTCCAGAAGAAGATCAGGGTGTATTGCTGGCAATGGTTCAGTTACCTTCCGGCTCAACTCAGGAGCAAACACAGAAGGTACTGAATGAAATTAATGATTACTTCCATACCAATGAAAAAGACGTTGTTCAGTCTGTATTTACCTTAAACGGCTTTGGTTTTGCCGGTCAGGGGCAAAATATGGGGCTGGCGTTTGTCAGCTTAAAAGACTGGGATGAACGTAAGGAAGACAAAGATAAGGTTCCGGCAATTGTAAACCGAGCTAATATTCGTTTTTCACAAATTAAAGAAGGGATGGTATTCGCATTTAACATTCCGTCTATCGTGGAATTAGGCTCTGCCAGTGGTTTTGATTTCCAGTTAATTGATAAAGGAAACCTTGGGCATGAAGCACTGACAAATGCCCGTAATCAATTACTGGGCATGGCGGCTCAGAATCCAGATATGCTGACCGGTGTGCGCCCTAATGGCCAGAATGATACACCTCAATACCGCTTCTATATCGATCAGGAGAAAGCAGAAGCACAGGGTGTCTCTATCAATGACATTAATATCACGCTCAGTACAATGTTTGGCGGTACCTATGTGAATGATTTTATTGATCGTGGCCGTATTAAGCAGGTCTACGTTCAGGCTGATGCCCGTTTCCGTATGCTGCCAAAAGATATTTCCAAATTATATGTCCGTAACCTCTACGGTGAAATGGTGCCATTTTCGACATTCATGGACACTACCAAAGAACCGTGGATCTACGGTCCCCCGCGCCTTGAACGCTATAACGGATTGCCATCCATGGAAATTGTCGGTGAAGCCGTACTTGGAAAAAGTACTGGTGAGGCAATGGCTCTGATGGAAAAACTTGCGTCACAATTGCCGGCAGGTATTGGCTATGACTGGACGGGAATGTCTTATCAGGAACGACTTTCAGGTAATCAGGCTCCGGCTTTATATGCCCTGTCTCTGCTTGTGGTATTCCTCTGTCTGGCAGCCCTGTATGAAAGTTGGTCCATACCATTCTCTGTAATGTTGGTTGTTCCATTAGGTGTTATTGGTGCATTACTGGCAACCTTTATGCGTGGTATGGATAATGACGTCTACTTTAAAGTTGGTTTGCTGACAACAATCGGCCTATCTGCAAAAAATGCCATCCTTATTGTTGAATTCGCCAAGGACTTGATGGAAAAAGATGGCAAAGGGCTTATTGAATCAACGATGGAAGCAGTCAGAATGCGCTTACGCCCTATTCTGATGACATCTCTGGCGTTCATGTTAGGTGTCATGCCTCTGGTACTGAGCAACGGTGCAGGCTCCGGTGCTCAAAATGCCGTAGGAACTGGCGTACTGGGTGGAATGATTGCAGCGACATCTCTGGCAATTTACTTCGTCCCTGTATTCTTCGTTGTGATTAAACGCCGTTTTAGCAAAAAAAATGAGGATACTGAACACATTTCATCTCCTCATTAAATTCAATAAATAACTTTAAAGGCCACTCCGGTGGCCTTTTATATTGGAAAAATGGCATTAGATGAAAAAATTTTTTACTGATATTTCAACAAAAGACAAACACTCTTACAGTAAGCAAAATAAATATTTATAAAAAATACCTTACATTTAAAAGTGATACCTTTACGTTTTTTATAATAAAGGGAAGATAAGTCGGGAACTTAGCATCTTTTTCTTCTGATTAGCCATTTAATGATAAAAAATGTTCCCCCACACTGATGACATATGCAATAATGGCATAACATTCATTTTTAACGCTGCAATACAATTCATATATAGACCAAACTCAAGTTGCAAGCATAAAGCCGGCGTATAAACACTATGATAGATAACTATGTGTAAGATGCTATGTAAGTGAGTACTGCTAACAGGGCAGCCAGCAAAAAAGTAGCAATTTGAAAGAGGGTAGGTATATAATGATTTGCGTGCCTATTGCTATAACATTCACTATATTAGTATAATTCAATATATTCAATGACACATGCGTTTACACCCACCTTTTAGCTGATAGCTAGCCTTTGGCCGAAGCCTGAAGTAAATTGGCAATCGTTTAAATGAACTGGTGGTGAACAGAAAAACAGAGTTTTATTATTAATAAATAATAATCATGTTTTGATAGGCTTAATTTTAAAAGAACGACTATAATAATTGATATGTATAAGCCTTAGTTCAAATAAGCCGTGCGTTGTTTACGGGAGGGTGTTTATGGATGAATATTCACCAAGAAGACATGATATTGCGGAATTAAAGTACTTATGTGAAAATTTAATTCACGAAGCATTTTCAGTGTTGAATCGCACTGATAATCATTGGATCAATGATCTGACTTCCGAAAAGAACTTAAGACTAAACGAATTGATTGAGCACATTACGGCGTTTGTCTGGAGTTTTAAAATTAAATATACTGATAACTACAATCTCAGTACCTTAATTGATAAATATCTGGATGAAACATATAATTTGTTTGGTAGTGATAAGATAAGCTTTGTTGAACTAACAAACTGGCAAAGAACAAACGAACACTTAACGAGTATTCTACTACATGATTTGAACGCTTCTTTAAGCAAAATCTGATAAATATATTCTTAACCATTTTTATACCAAATAAGATAAGGCGACCATGACTAAAACTGACTATCTGATGCGTTTGAGAAAATGCACTTCTATTGAAACGCTGGAACGTGTAATTGAAAAAAACAAATATGAGCTTTCGGACGATGAACTGGAATTGTTCTATTCCGCAGCTGACCACCGCCTGGCTGAACTGACCATGAATAAACTCTATGACAAAATCCCATCGTCTGTCTGGAAATTTGTTCGATAATACGTTGTCGTGATCAGATAGGAAGTAGTGAAGGCCGGTAACTATTATCGGCTCCCATATATTGGTTATTTCTTGATTGAACTGAGTATGGGATAAAAATAGCGAACCAAAATGGGTGAGGGCTCTATCAGCGACATCCCAGCACACACATCCCCTGCTATGGCTGCTTCTTTCCAGATCTGACCAAGTTAACAAGTTAGCATTGCGGGAGAACCAATAGAGCCCTCATTGACGTTTGCTTTCAACTTCAAAGCGGCGCTCATTATCTTGCATACTATTAAAAATAGCAAGCCACTCTGGTCTAAATGTCTATTTATTATCCATAACACAGACCCAGTGACAACTCATTTATTTGACTGAGTCGCATTACCGTGATGTCAATTGCAGACTCTACGCATGAATTTTTAAGTTCATCAATAGTGACCAAAGAGTCCCCCCGATAACATAAATAACCGAGTCGTATGTTGATACCAGCGTAAATGCCCCCAGCAAAAGAAGCAACCAGGAAAGGTGGAGAGTATAATTCATGAAAATTATAATCATGCTCTTAATTAAAATAACAAATAAAATAGTTTAATAAGATTACTCACTAGCGACTTTCTATTTAAATAGATTTAAGCAACACCATATTAAAAAAATGATATTTAAAGAATTACGCTTAAAAATTTATTACTCAGGCATAGCAAAACAATCATTAAACTAAATAACCAACCAATAAAAATGACTAATACGACTATAAATGTAACAATCAATAAATAAATTCGGTAACATAAAATATCAATTGAAAATTATGTATATCAATGGATTTCATCAGGTTTTAAGTAATAAGAGAACAAAGAGTTGACCGGAACCAGCCAAAGACTGGCCTCCGGTAGAGGCTAAAGCCTCTAATTAGTCTTTAGGAACATTGTAGACAGCTGTATGCTTTGCAGGAAAAACAACACATCAATTGTAGGCACTTTCTCCATGTGCAGTAATATCTAACCCTTCTCTTTCTGATTCAATACTGATACGTAACCCGATTGCCTTATCAGCAATCTTGAATGAGATGTAAGCGGCTACAGCTGACCAGACAACACACACCAAGATGCTAACCGCCTGTACACCAATCTGTCTAAGCATCGTCATACCTTCCGCAAAACCGGTCCCGCCCAAAGTAGATGCAGTAAAAATACTCGTTAATAAACAACCAATAATGCCGCATACGCCATGAACACCAAAGACATCACAGACATCATCGACACGCAACCAGCGTTTTAATACAACAACGCCCCACAAGCCAGTGATACCAGCGATTATACCAATCACCAGAGCCCCCCCAATGCCAACAGTCGCAGCTGCGGGAGTTATGGCAACAAGCCCTGCAATACAGCCAGAGCATGCACCTAAAAGGGAGGGTTTATTGCGGAATATCCATTCTGAGAAAACCCATGACAACACGGCTCCTGCCGTCGCTGCCATTGTGTTCACAAGTGCCAATGCTGCAATAGCATTTACTGCTCCAGCCGAGCCGACATTAAATCCAAACCAGCCAATATAAAGGATCGCCGTGCCAATAAAAGTCATAGGCAGATTATGCGGTTTAAAGGATTCCTTGCCAAATCCAGAGCGTTTCCCTAGTAAGTAAGCACCAACTAAACCTGCAACAGCGGCGTTAATATGCACGACTGTTCCACCAGCAAAATCTAGAGCTCCATCCTGAGCCAGCCAGCCACCACCCCACACCATATGAACCATAGGAATATAAGAGGCAGTAAACCACAATACTATGAAAATCAGTAATGCAGAAAAACGGACCCTTTCACACAAGGCTCCAACAATTAAAGCCACAGTAATACATCCAAATGCCCCCTGAAAAACGACATAAATTAATTGATAAAAACTACCACTCAAATCAGTGATGGATATACCTTTCAGCATAACTTGCTTAAACCCACCGAAAAAAGGATTCCCAGCTTCAAAAGAAAGACTATAACCATAAATAATCCAAAGAACCCAAACGATTGAAAAACTGACAATCACTTGTGACATCAATGACAAAACATTCTTACGGCGCAACAATCCGCCATAAAATAAAGCTATACCGGGTATAGTCATAAAAATCACAAGGATTGTATTTATCAGCATAAATACAGTATCAGCTTTATCTACCAAATTCCCCGCCGCAAAAGCATAAGAAGGAACACCAGCCACAAGGCTGGCCATAATTAATAGCTGTTTTCTCATTTCTCTTCCCCCATTCACAATGCCGCGTCATTAACTTCACCTGTCCTGATCCTGACGGCATGCTGTAATTCAAAGACAAAGATCTTGCCATCACCCATTTTTCCCGTGAAAGCAGCTTGCTTTATCACATGAATAATTTCTTCTACTCGTTCATCATGAGTGGCAATATCAAGTTTTACTTTTGGTAGGAAGTTGACACTGTACTCAGCTCCCCGATAAAGCTCTGAATGACCTTTTTGACGACCAAAACCCTTTACTTCAGTGATAGTCATGCCTTGTATGCCTATATCTGAAAGGGCTTCCCTTACCTCTTCTAATTTAAAAGGCTTAATGATGGTAGTGATCAACTTCATATATCCCCCGCTTTTTATCTGTACTTACCAAATAGTATTTACAAGAATGAATTACAGGAGATAATTGCAAAGGGAATGCCAAAAATTAAAAGTTATTTTTAGTCAAAAAGTTATAAATGAATTGTACTGAAAGAAGATGTAAGAACGGGAGTAACCTGTTCAGCCACTCCCGATATGCACACTAAATGTGCAGAGGTTCGTTTAATGTTTCGCCTACTTGTTGCAGCTGATACATCTGGTAATAACGGCCACGCCTTTCCAGTAGCTGTTGATGCTGCCCCTGCTCTACAATTGCACCACGATGCAGCACAAATATGGAATCAGCCTCAACAATCGTTGAAAGACGATGAGCTATAACTACCAAGGTTGTCTGTTTACGGATCAGCCGTAATGCCTGTTGAACGGATTGTTCTGTCCCTGAATCAATATTTGCTGTAGCTTCATCCAGAATCAGAATTTGTGGTGTTTGCACCAAGACACGGGCCATTGCCAAAAGTTGTTTTTGCCCGGCAGAAAGCGTATTTCCCTGCTCTCCCAGTCTTGAATAAATACCTTCCGGTAATTTGCGTACAAATTCTGCCAGTTGCACCACTTCAAGTACCTGCCAGACTTTTTCCTCACAAATATCTCGTCCTAACGTGATATTATCGAAAAATGAGGTAGCCAGAATAACAGGATCCTGTTGAACCATTGCCACACCATTGCGCAAGGTGGTGTGAGAAAGCGAAGATACCGACCGCCCATCAAGATAAATCTCACCACTCTGCCATGGATAATACCCCATCAGCAAATTAGCCAATGTACTTTTGCCACTTCCAGTATGCCCAACTAAAGCAATAAAACCCCGTGATGGTACATGCAGATTGATATTATCTAACACAACTTTGTCATTACGATAAGCAAAGCTTAAATTTTCAACATCAATTCTGCCACTCGCTAGAATCTGTTTATCAACACCATACTTCTGCTGAGGGCTATCCATTAATTCAAAAACGCGTTCACCTGAAACCACCGCCTGCTGCAATAACGACTGCTGCGCTGTCAGTTCAATCAGTGGCTCATTCAAGCGCCCAAGGTAACTGATAAATGCATACAATACCCCTACCCCAATAAAGTCTGTTCCCTGAAAACCAAACAACAGCAATAAACCACACAATACTGCAGCAGAAAACAGGCTCAATAAAGGCCTTAACAGAACGCCATCCAAGCGCAATGCTTGCATTCGCGCCTGATAGTGAGCCCGATTAGTAGCAAACAATTTCTCACCAAAGCGCGCCTGTTGACGAAACTGCTGGATAACAGTCATACCATTAATGGCTTCATTAAACACATTATTAATATCAGCAAGGTATCCTCTTACCCGCCGAATAATGGGCGTACTGAAACGCTGATAAAGTATCATGACCAGAAAAACAGCAGGGAAGATAGTCAGCGCAACACTCGCCATACGCCAGTCTAAAAAGAACATTGCCATTAGCATTGCGCCAATCAGTGCAACGCTACGAAAAACCGTAGGAATGACATTCACAAACAGATCTTTGATAACTTCCGTATCATTTGTCACACGGGAAATTAACTGCCCGACAGGTTGGTTATCAAAAGTACTTAGCGGCTGACGCAGAGCTGAATCCATAACATCTGTTCGAATTTGTTGCACTACTCCTACAGATGCCTGATTAAACAATAGAGATTGGAAATAATGTAATGCAGCGGCCACCACCTGTAATATCAAAAATACAACCGCAAGGCCACTGGCAATACCAAGCGGGATGTGGCCGGTTGAAACCATATTATCGATAAAATAACTGATGAGCATTGGACCACTGACTTCTGCCAGAGCAGCTACCCATAACATAATTACAGCCAGAATAATGGGCTTACGATGATGTTTACTGTAAGACAGCAGGCGCTTTAAAGACGGCCAGAGTTTGCGTGTATTAGGCTTTTCCATACCAGTGTTACTCATATTCACCATCCAATGCAGCTTCAAGTTGTTGGTATTGATACATTTCTGAATACCAACCAGATTGTGCAATGAGCTGTTTATGCTGCCCCTGTTGAGAAATCATGCCATTTTGCATAACCAGAACATTATCCGCTTCTACTAACGCCGATAATCGATGCGCACTGATAATAACAGTACGCCGCCGCCGCCATTGACTGAGGTTTTTCATGATCTGGTGCTCAGTCTGACCATCTACAGCAGAAAGGGCATCATCCAAAATCAAAATTTCTGCATCTAATAGTAGTGCTCTTGCGATAGAGATGCGTTGCTTTTGACCGCCTGAAAGCATAACACCCCGTTCTCCGACCTCTGTTTGATAACCTTGTGGTAACCGCAGAATATCATCATGAACATTTGCTAAACGGGCAACTTCCTCAATTTGTTCTTGAGTAGCATCTGGACGCCCTAAAGCAATATTCCCTGCAACCGTATCGGAAAATAAAAAAGGTGTTTGGTTCACGACAGCCAGCCGTGAGCGCCATTCATCCATCCTCAATGTAGAAACATTTTGGGACTGGAATAGAATTTCACCATCAGTAATATCAAACTGACGTTGCAATACAGCGAGTAATGTACTTTTTCCTGACCCAGTCGGCCCACAAATGCCTAATAATTGCCCCGGCAATAACTGAAAATAGATATTCTGCAAAACAGGTTCACTATAACCGGGATAAATAAAGGTGTTGATATCCGCAGTTAATGTACCACGCTCCGCAGATAAGGCGTGTGAACCGTCTTCGATCACCAAAGGTTCCTGTAATAGACTGAGAATACGCGTATAGGCCGCACTGCCACGCTCAACAATATTGAACATCCATGCCAGCGCTAACATAGGCCAAATCATCAGCCCTAAATACATAACAAAGCTTGTCAATTCACCTAGTGTCAGAGAACCATTTACTACCATCCAACTTCCTCCACCGACTGCCAGTAAGTTAGAAAAACCGATGGCAATGAAGATAGTGGGATCAAAACGAGCATCCACTCGTGCAACACGCATATTTTTGCGGCCAGCTTCGGTGGCTACTTCTTCAAACTGACTGGATTGTAGGTCTTCCAATCCAAAAGCTTTGATCATTCGAATACTGGTTAAACTTTCCTGAGCATGGTTATTCAGTGCAGAAAAAGCACCTTGGGCTAATTTAAAACGATGGTGAAGTTGTTGACCGTACCGTTTAATTACTAATGCCATAATAGGCATAGGTAGCAATGATAATAGAGTTAATTGCCAGCTTATCTCTACGCTCATCACAATAAGTACAGCGCATCCCATGACTAAGGCATCAACGAAAGTAAGTACTCCCTCACCTGCTGCAAAAACAACTCTATCAACGTCATTTGTTGACCGGGCAATTAAATCCCCCGTTCTGTGACGTAAATAAAATTCAGGATCCTGACGGCTCAATCTCTGGTAAAAATCACTACGCAGCTTAACAGCCAAACGATAGGAAGCTCCAAATAACCATACCCGCCAAACGTATCGCAGGCCATATATAGCTACCGCTATAACAAGCATGATTCCTATCCACATCAATAATTGATTGGATGACATTGTTTTGGTACTAACGCCATCAACAATAATTCCAACCAAACGTGGAGGAATTAATTGCAATATCGCAACCATCACAAGAAAAATAATGGCTCCTAAATAGCGGCGCCATTCACTAAGAAAATACCAACGTAATTGAGAAAATAATCTCACAAAACTATTCCCGAGGTAAAAAATGAAAGGATCAGCGCCCACTTCACCAAAGAGATTTTAGTCATTGTCTAATCTGGTATAGGTAACGCCGTTGTATATTTTATTTTTTCCATTGCAAAGTTTGAGGTCACATCTATCAAGCCAGGTATCCCATTAACCATGCGTTTGTAAAACTGATCATAACTTTTCATATCAACAACTTCTACATGCATTAAATAATCATATTCTCCAGCCATACGATAGAACGTTAAAACCTCCGGCATCTCTTTGACAAAAGTAACAAACTGCTCATACCACTCACTACTGTGTTGCTGAGTTTTTATCATGACAATCACAGTCAGGCCTAATCCAAGCTTCTCTCCATTAAGCAACGCAACTTTTCCAACGATATATCCTTCATCTTCAAGCCGTTTAAGACGTTTCCAGCAAGGTGTAGAAGTCAAATTAACGGCTTCTGCCAACGTATTCAAGGACAGACTACAGTCCTGTTGGAGCAGCTTTAATAGCTTGCGGTCTGTTTTATCTAACATACCTATATCCTGTAGAAAATTTTCCTAAAAATAAAGAACAGCTTCAAAAAGATAACAACCTATTTCTCCAAATGTAAGAGTATTCTATACATTGAAAATATATTTTACCCAGGGTCAATTTATGTCATCTTTATGGGCTGCTAATGCCATAAAATCTATTCAAGCTGATTATCAACGTAGTGCTGATACCCATCTAATTAAACTCAATCTACCCATGTTTCCAGGGATTGATCTGTATCTTAAAGATGAAAGTACTCATCCTACCGGTAGTCTTAAACACCGACTGGCTCGCTCACTTTTCCTTTATGCACTCAGTAATGGCTGGATAGATGAAGGAACTCCCATTATTGAAGCCTCATCCGGCAGCACCGCTGTTTCTGAAGCTTACTTTGCCCGTTTACTTGGCCTGCCTTTTATTGCAGTAATGCCTACCTGCACAGCTAAACGCAAAATTCAGGAAATAGAATTTTACGGTGGAAAATGTCACTTTGTAGAACATTCAGCCCTTATTTATGAAGAGTCAGAACGTCTGGCAAAAGAATTGAATGGCCATTATATGGATCAATTCACTTATGCTGAACGCGCAACTGACTGGCGAGGTAACAATAACATTGCCGAAAGCATTTTCCGCCAGATGGAATTAGAGCCCTTTCCTGAACCAACTTATATTGTGATGGGAGCAGGAACTGGCGGAACCTCCGCAACACTGGGCCGTTATATGCGCTATCAGGGACACGCTACCAAGCTTATTGTTGTTGATCCTGAAAACTCCGTTTTCTATGATTGCTACCAGCAGAATTGCCGACAACTCCGTAGCAGTACCAGCAGTAGAATCGAAGGTATTGGACGCCCTCGCGCTGAACCTTCTTTTATACCCGATGTAATCAATGGCATGATGCAAGTTCCTGATTGTGCGTCTATCGCCACTATCCACTGGCTGGAAAAACTCATTGGCAGAAAAACAGGTGCCTCAACAGGAACCAATGTCTGGGGAGCTTTACAGTTAGCCAAGCAAATGCATGATAACAACCAACAAGGTTCCATCGTAACTTTGTTATGTGATAGCGGCGAACGCTACCTTGATACCTATTACAATCCTGACTGGGTAAAAAATAATATCGGTGACCTCACGCAATATCTCACACAACTACCCAAATTAAATAGTTATGAGTAACATACCTCCTTCAATTTAAAAAGGTAGGTATCATGAAACGAGCCGTTGTTGTATTCAGTGGTGGGCAAGATTCCACCACTTGCTTAATTCAGGCACTCCGCCAATATGATGAAGTCCATTGTGTCACTTTTGACTATGGTCAACGCCACCGTGCTGAGATTGATGTTGCCAGCCGCATCAGTAAAGAGCTTGGTGCAGCCGCCCATAAGGTACTTGATGTTACTTTATTGAATGAGCTTGCAGTCAGCAGCCTGACAAGAGATAACATTCCTGTACCCGATTTTAGTGAAAGCGAAAAAAATGGCCTACCAAATACGTTTGTTCCTGGCCGCAATATACTGTTCTTAACTCTGGCTGCAATTTATGCATATCAGGTTGAAGCTGAAGCCGTTATTACTGGCGTTTGTGAAACTGATTTTTCCGGTTACCCTGACTGCCGTGATGAATTTGTCAAATCCCTGAACAATGCAGTCTGTCTTGGCATCGCTCGCAATATACGCTTTGAAACTCCCTTAATGTGGCTCAACAAAGCGGAAACCTGGGCGTTAGCGGATTATTACCAAAAACTGGACTTTGTTCGTTCTCAGACTCTCACTTGCTATAACGGTATCCAGGGAGATGGCTGTGGTGAGTGCGCAGCCTGCCATCTTCGTGCTAACGGATTAAATGTTTATTTAAATAATGCCGAGTCGACAATGGCAGAAATGAAATCCAAAACGCAACTGAACTAATACAAATAATTCAGTCTATCAGTGGGAGATACCAAATATCTCTCACTTCACTGTTTCATTTTTAAACTCATTTAATCTTTCGCGTAATTCACCTTCCAGCACTAACGTCTGTTGTGTCTTTAAATCAACGCAAACAAATGTACTCAAAGCATCAGCGATAATCCTGTTATCACCTTTACGTATAATTTTCTGAAAAAAAGTACCACTTTTGTTACGTAATTCCTCCATGGATGAATGCACTTCCAATTCATCTCCTAGCACGGCTGGATGGCGATAGTTAATATTAATATTGGCTACAATAAAAGCAACCTTGTTATTATTTAACCACTGCAACGTGTCACTGTCAGAAAACAAATCCCAACGAGCGGCCTCCATAAACTCTAAGTAACGCCCATTATTCACATGTTGGAAAACATCAATATGATAACCTCTGACTTTGATAATTGTACTCATTACTCTTTTCCTTAAACTCATCTGACCAGAAAGTGATTAACAATAGCAGAACATTTTAATTACAATAATGTTTAATCAATGATTCTTGATCAGTATCACAGCCCCCTTGATAAAATCATTTGTGTATTCACCAAGAAGGCTTTTAATCAGTGGATTAATTTATCTCGATTTTTTTCTATAAATGCTGGACCAATACCTTGCACTTCCTGTAGCTGCTCAATGGCTGTAAATGAGCCATATTTTTCACGATACTCAATAATCGCCTGTGCTTTTTTGGCACCAACACCATTAAGTTCTTTCGCTAATTGTTCAGCACTCGCTGTATTGATATTGATTTTGCCTGAAAGCGTTTTTTCTTCCTTGTTATTTAATTCACTTTTTTCAGCCGTTATCTTATGAGGGTCAGTTGGTTGAACCTGTGTCGTTTTATTCACAAGCTCTCCTGCTGCAACAGCATAAGATAACGGCATACTGATCCCAAAAATAAGAACAAATGAATTAAATAGTCCCTTTAGATACTTCATAAAAATTCCTCCATGTTTTGTTGACGGATAAAAGAGTGCCATAACAAAATTTCAACACAACAGGGAAGATCCAGATATGCGAAAGGCCACGAAAGTGGCCTTTTTCAATTACTATCTTGCAAGATAAATTGCGAATAGCATCGCAATTTAATCAATTTGCCCTAATTTAATCTCAGCATTATCACGCAAATTATTAATCAGGGATTCAAACATAGTATTACTAATCTGATACTGCTCCATCATCATTGCCTGTTTAATCTGCTCTTCCGAAATAGAGCCTGGAATGACTTTATCTAATTGAATCAGAACAGCATTACCAATTCCATCATACGCTAACCCATATACAGGTTTATCGTCTTTAGGATGAGGCAACGTAAATAATACATCAGTAACCGGACTGGTTTTGCGTGCCATTACCGTTGGTTCACCAAACTGAATTCCTGCCGTTTTCAGTGCTTGATCGCCCTTGCCTGCTTTTAATGCTGTAAGCAGACTTTCACTATCAATCTGTAACTGTTTTTCAGCTTTCTGGCGTTTAACCAACTCAGTCACTTCAGTTTTGGCTTCTTCAAATGGCAAAACAGATTCAGGCTTAACCTCATCAACGCGAATGATAAAGGCCCTGTCACCATCAACAGATATCACGTCAGAATTAGTTCCTGAAGGGCTTTTATCATCAACCAAATTACCAAAGAAAATAGCCTGAACGACCTGGCTGAAATTGATATCTGCCGGAACCTGGTCTCTATCAAACCAATCTGTAGTGACTGCTTTATAACCTGCCGCCTGCTCTGCCGCTGCTAAAGACTCATTATCATTGGCTGCAGCTTCACTCACTTTTCTTTGTAATGCATAAAATGCATCAATCGCTTTTTCCTGCTTAACCGTTTTCTCTATGGCTGAGCGCTCATCAGCAAGTGCCTTCACTACCTGAGGCTTAATATCATCCAGACGGAAAACTGCATAACCATTAGACAATTTTATAACAGTAGAAAGTTGCCCTTTCTCTGTTAAATGAGCTGATTTGATTTCGTCAGGTGAGGAGCTATCTTCCATCCAACCAAGATCCCCTCCTTGTTTAGCAGAATATTTATCTGTTGATTTTTCTTCTGCTAATTTGCTGAAATCAGACCCTTTTTTCAATTCATTCAGAACCGATTTTGCATCAGCTTCAGATGCCAGCTGGATAAGACTGTATTTCTTTCTTTCTGGCTGAGTATATTTTGACAGGTTGTTTTTATAGTACTTTTCAATATCAGCATCAGTCACGGTAACATTTTTCAGTTCATCCGCAGCATCCATCTTGATGTAGCTGATTTTGACTTTCTCAGGAACAGTGAAATGCTTACTGTTCATATTGTAGTAATTTTTCAGCTCTTGATCTGTCACAGACTGCTGTGCTTCGATTGATTGCAGTTCAAGAGTTGCCAGACGAGCGGTTCTTTCCTGTAGCGATAACTCAGCAAGCTGCTTAATTTCTGCTGGTAAAGCAATTTCGGTACTCATTAATATTGTACGCAGCTGGCGGGAAATCAGATCTTGTCGAATCTGCTCCGCATAATTATCCGGATTCAGACCGGCGTTTGTGAGCACCTGTAAATATTTTTCGTTATCAAATTTACCGTCAGTCTGGAAATAACTCTGCTTACGGATTTCTTCCTTTACCTGTTCGTCGCTAGCTGATAGTCCCAGCTTATTTGCATATTGTTCAAGCAAAACGGTATTGATAATACTGTCCAATGACTGGCGCTTCAAAGCTCTCACTTCCTGCTCATTACTTAGCAGGGCAGAGAATTGATCTCCCAGCCTTTCTTGTAGTGACATTTTATCTTGTTGAAATACCTGCTCTAACTGAGCACGACTAATGGTTTGACCATTCACTTTGGCAGCATAATTACCGCCTTCACTTGACAGGTAGCCTGTTAAACCCGTCACCAAAAAGGTCAGGATAATTAGAGCCAACACGATTTTAAGCACTGGGCCATTTGCCGCTGTGCGTAGGTTGTCCATCATAAAGACGTAAAACTCCGCTTTAGTGAAAAAGAAACTGCCATATTACGCTAATTCGAACGCTAAGAGAAAAAAAGCGCATCAATCAAGTGACGCGCTTATATTTTAACCTATCGATTCCAGCTAGTCAGTCTAATCTGCACGGTACTTACAAATGGCAGCTCTGTTTGACGACATCTTGAACCCATAGGGTATACCTGTAATGGTAAATAAGGTGGCTATTTAACAATTACCCGTTAACAGCATCTTTTAAGCCTTTTCCGGCGCGGAAAGCAGGTACATTTGCTGCTGCGATTTTGATTTCTTTCCCTGTCTGAGGGTTACGTCCTATGCGAGCGGCCCGCTCACGTACAGTAAATGTCCCAAACCCTACCAAAACGACATCATCACCGCCTTTCAATGCTCCAGAAACTGAAGAAATGAATGCATCTACTACACGCCCGGCTGCTGCTTTAGAGATATTCACATCAGCAGCAATTTTGTCGATCAGTTGTGACTTATTCACGCTTATCATCCCCATTTAGTTTTACTATCGTAACAAACGCCTATTTATAACGGCTAACACGACAGTCTTGCCGTTATATCAATCAATTCCAGTATTAGCAAGAAATCATAGAACAGCAAAATATTTAATCAGATCTTTAGATTAAGATAACTTAATGAGACAAAAAAAGGCTGGCAAGCCTGAATTAGCTTACCAACCTTATTTTCATACAGTGTATTGATTCAGCTCACTATTTTTGTACTACTTTAGTGATATCACTTCTGCACCAAATGCAGGCTCCTGCAAAGCAATAGTCAAAACATCTTCTATACGCTTAACAGGGTGGATTTCCAAATCCTGAATCACGTTCTGAGGGATTTCTTCCAGATCGCGTTTATTCTCATCAGGGATGATGACCGTTTTAATTCCGCCACGATGAGCTGCCAGCAATTTTTCTTTCAAACCACCAATAGGCAGAACGAGCCCACGCAGAGTAATTTCACCAGTCATCGCCACATTGGCATTAACCGGATTACCAGTCAGGCAGGAAACCAGCGCTGTACACATTGCGATACCTGCACTCGGGCCATCTTTAGGTGTTGCACCTTCAGGCACATGAACGTGAATATCGCGCTTTTCGTGGAAATCAGAACTGATGCCCAGCTTATCCGCTCGAGCCCGGACTACTGTCAATGCAGCCTGAATAGATTCCTGCATGACTTCTCCCAATGAACCGGTGTAAGTCAATTTGCCTTTACCCGGAACACTGGCTGTTTCCACGGTCAGTAGATCACCACCAACTTCAGTCCATGCAAGCCCGGTTACCTGACCAACACGGTTTTCGGTGTCAGCACGACCATAATCCACTTTTTGAACACCCAGATAATTTTTCAGGTTATCAGCATTGATCTCGATATGCTTAAGCGCTTTATCCATCAACAATGCTTTAACCGCCTTACGACACAGTTTGGAAATTTCACGTTCCAGACTACGTACACCGGCTTCACGGGTGTAATAACGGATAATGCCGAGAATCGCACCATCATCGATGGTCAGTTCACCTTTTTTCAATGCATTGCGTTCAATCTGTTTAGGTAACAAATGACGCTTGGCAATATTCAGTTTTTCGTCTTCGGTGTAACCTGACAAGCGGATCACTTCCATACGATCCAGCAAAGGTGCCGGAATATTCATGGAATTGGATGTCGCCACAAACATCACATCAGACAGATCATAATCCACTTCAAGATAATGATCGTTAAATGTCACGTTCTGTTCAGGATCAAGAACCTCCAGCAAAGCCGATGCTGGATCACCGCGCATGTCAGACGACATTTTGTCAATTTCATCTAACAGGAACAGTGGGTTTTTAACCCCGATTTTAGACATTTTCTGGATTAACTTACCCGGCATTGAGCCAATGTAAGTACGACGATGACCACGTATTTCTGCTTCATCACGTACTCCACCCAGTGCCATGCGGACGTATTTACGGCCAGTTGCACGAGCAATGGAACGCCCCAGTGAGGTTTTACCCACACCCGGAGGCCCAACCAGACAAAGTATTGGTCCCTTGATTTTACTGACACGACTTTGTACAGCCAGATATTCAAGGATACGTTCTTTAACTCGCTCCAAACCGTAGTGATCAGTGTCCAGTATTTCCTGGGCTTTCACCAAATCTTTTTTCACTTTGCTGCGTGCGTTCCACGGAACCTGCACTATCCAGTCAATGTAGCTACGCACAACCGTCGCTTCTGCTGACATTGGGGACATCATTTTTAATTTTTGCAGCTCAGCTTCTGCTTTTTCCCGTGCCTCTTTAGGCATCTTGGCATTTTCGATCTTACGTTTCAGCGTCTCATATTCGTCAGGTGCATCATCCATCTCACCTAATTCTTTCTGAATCGCCTTCATTTGCTCATTCAGATAGTATTCGCGCTGGCTTTTTTCCATCTGTTTTTTAACGCGATTACGAATTCGTTTTTCTACCTGTAGCAGATCGATTTCTGATTCCATCATTGCAATCAGATATTCAATGCGCTCAACAACATCAGACATTTCTAAAACAGCCTGTTTGTCATTGATTTTTAATGGCATATGAGCAGCAATGGTATCAGCCAGTTTTGCGGCATCTTCAATACTGTGTAGTGATGTCAGCACTTCCGGCGGAATTTTTTTATTCAGTTTGATATAGCCTTCAAACTGATTAATCGCGGTTCTTACCAGAACTTCCTGCTCGCGCTCATCAACGATAGGGGAGTCCTGATATTCAACCTGCGCATAAAAGTATTCACCGTTATCTGTCAGTGTCGTAATACGGGCACGCTGCAAGCCTTCAACCAGAACCTTCACTGTGCCATCTGGTAATTTCAGCATCTGTAGAACAGAAGCCACTGTACCTACGGAGAATAGATCATTGACTCCCGGTTCATCAGTGGATGCTTCTTTCTGCGCTACCAACATGACCTGTTTGTCATGATCCATTGCTGCTTCCAGACAATGAATCGACTTCTCTCGCCCAACAAACAGAGGGATCACCATATGTGGGTAAACCACTACATCGCGCAAAGGCAATACAGGGATTTCTATGCGTTCGGAACGCTCAGGATTCATAGAGCTCTCTCTTCGTTTAGCTTTCGCCAGTTTTTAGGAATCTCGTGAAACACGGTTTTCACGAGTTTCACTTCAAAGAATATAAAATATATGGGGACAGGAATCCGACATTCAATAGCCTGAGTCTGCAAAAAGCAAAATGAGGGAGAATCCCTCATTTTATTTTTTCAATGCGAATTGATGGCCGGTACTTCTTACCCTATTTTCATCACTCACCAGAAACTTGAGCATCCGGTTTGCTATATATCAATAATGGTGCGGATTTATCTTCAACAACCGTCTCATCAACGACAACTTTTTCTACATGTTCCATTGATGGGAGATCGTACATTGTGTCCAATAAAACACCTTCCACAATTGAGCGAAGACCACGAGCACCCGTTTTACGCACCATTGCTTTTTTAGCAATCGCTGTCAGAGCTTCTTTTCTGAACTCCAGCTCAACGCCTTCCAGATTAAATAAAGCCTGATACTGTTTTGTCAACGCGTTTTTTGGCTCTTGCAGAATCTGGATTAAAGCTTCTTCATTAAGTTCACCCAACGTTGCCACAACCGGCAGACGGCCAATGAACTCAGGAATCAAGCCGAATTTGATTAAATCTTCCGGTTCAACCTGAGCAAGCAAGTCACCTTCAGTTGCTTTCTCTGATTCACCTTTAACTGTAGCACTAAAACCTATTCCGGAGCTGACATTCAAACGCTGGCTAACAACCTTGCTCAACCCGGCAAATGCGCCGCCACAGATGAATAGAATTTTAGATGTATCAACCTGAAGGAACTCTTGCTGTGGATGCTTACGACCACCCTGAGGAGGAACAGCTGCTACTGTGCCTTCAATCAATTTCAACAGTGCCTGCTGAACGCCTTCACCTGACACATCACGTGTTATTGAAGGATTATCAGATTTGCGGGAGATTTTATCTATTTCATCAATATAAACGATACCACGCTGCGCTTTCTGTACATCGTAGTCACATTTTTGCAAAAGCTTTTGAATAATGTTTTCTACGTCTTCCCCAACATAACCTGCTTCAGTCAGAGTCGTAGCATCAGCCATGGTAAATGGTACATCTAAATAACGGGCAAGTGTTTCTGCCAGCAAAGTTTTACCGCTACCGGTTGGCCCGATTAGCAGAATATTACTTTTGCCTAATTCCACACCGTTATTAGTATCCCCATTACGCAGGCGCTTATAGTGGTTATAAACGGCTACCGCTAGTACTTTTTTCGCCATTTCCTGACCGATGACATAATCATCCAGATGTTGGCGAATTTCATGAGGGGTAGGCAATGTACTACGCTCACGATGTGGTACTAGCTCTTTAATTTCTTCGCGAATGATATCATTACATAAATCGACACATTCATCGCAGATATACACTGACGGGCCAGCTATTAATTTCCGGACTTCATGTTGGCTTTTCCCGCAGAAAGAGCAATACAGCAGCTTTCCTGAACCGTCTTTGCGCTTATCTGTCATCAGTCAACCTCACTTTATGAGCTGTTATCCCAGTCTATCTGGCATAACAGAAAAAACGCTGTCATTACTCCGCATAATCAGGTGATTGTACAAAAATCCACCTTTAAATTATAGTGTTGGAGTAATAAATTAATTATCAATAAATTAGTTGCGCTGGGTGAATATGCTATCAACCAATCCGTATTCTACGGCTTCCCCGGCTGATAAGAAACGATCACGTTCTGTATCTTCGACTATCTTCTCAAGCGATTGCCCCGTATGTTTTGCCATCAACTCATTCATACGTGCTTTAACTTTGAGTATTTCCTGCGCATGGATTTCAATATCTGTTGCCTGCCCCTGAAACCCACCTAATGGCTGATGGATCATCACTCTGGAATTTGGCAAACAGAAACGTTTCCCTTTCGCACCAGCTGTTAACAGGAACGCCCCCATTGAGCAGGCTTGTCCCATACAAATAGTACTCACATCTGGCTTAATAAATTGCATGGTGTCATAAATAGACATACCAGCTGTGATAACCCCACCCGGCGAGTTGATATATAAGTGAATGTCTTTTTCTGGGTTTTCTGCTTCCAGGAATAGCATCTGAGCGACAATTAAGTTCGCCATATGATCTTCTACCTGACCAGTCAGAAAAATAATTCGATCTTTTAATAAGCGGGAATAAATATCAAATGCACGTTCCCCACGTGCTGTCTGTTCAACCACCATCGGCACCAAAGACATGTTAGGTGCATATTGATCTTGCTTGCCACTGTATGACATTTCCGTCTCCTAATAGAACTCACGCTGGTGCCATTCATAACTGATTCTACTTGAGATAAGCGATGATGACCATGATCCAAAGTTAACTAACAGAGGGCTTCCCTCTATAAAAAGTAGTAAGCCATTACATAATAGTAAGAAAGGATATGAGGTTAAATCTGTTTTTTTCAAGAACAATAAAAAAAACCCGCAAGCTTCGCCTGCGGGTTTGCATTACTGAGAGAGGAATTTATCATCTCAGGTAATCAATAAATGAAACTTATGCCATTTGATTCTGATTCATCAAATCATTAAAGCCAGTTTCTTTTTCAGAAACTTTCGCTTTGCTCAGAACCAATTCAACAGCTTGCTCTTCCAGAGCAACGTTGCGGATGTTGTTCATCATTTCTTTATTTTTGCTGTAGTATTCAACGACTTCTTTTGGATCTTCATATGCAGAAGCCATTTCTTCGATCAGTGCGTTAACACGTTCATCATCAACTTTCAGCTCATTGCTGCTGATAACTTCACCTAACAGCAGACCAACAACTACACGGCGTTTTGCCTGCTCTTCGAACAGCTCACGAGGCAGTTCCAGAGCCTGCGCTTCATTACCACCGAAACGCTGTGCCGCCTGACGACGCAATACATCAACTTCGCCATCAATAGCCGCAGCAGGAACGTCGATTTCGTTAGCCTTAACCAAACCATCCAGAACCTGAGTTTTAATGCGGTTACGTACTGCATTTTTCAGTTCACGTTCCATGTTTTTACGAACTTCTGCACGCAGACCATCAACTGTCGCTTCGGTAATACCAAAGCGCTTGATGAACTCTTCAGTCAGTTCTGGCAGTTCACGCTGTTCAACTTTCTTCAGGTTAATTGCGAATTTCGCCGCTTTACCTTTCAGGTTTTCAGCATGATAATCTTCAGGGAAAGTCACATCGATAGTGAATTCGTCGCCCGCTTTGTGGCCAACAACACCTTCTTCGAAACCTGGGATCATACGGCCTTGGCCCATTGCCAGAACGAAGTCTGTTGCTTTGCCGCCTTCGAACTCTTCCCCGTCAACAGAGCCATTGAAATCTACAGTTACGCGATCTTCTGCAGCTGCTGCTTCATCGGTTTCTTTCCAGTCAGCCTGTTGTTTACGCAGAGTTTCCAGCATAGTGTCAACGTCTGCATCTTTTACTTCAACAACAGGTTTTTCAACTTCGATTTCTTCCAGACCTTTCAGTTCGATTTCTGGGTATACTTCGAATTCAACTGCGTAAACGAAGTCTTCGCCATCTTTAAACTGCTCTGGTTTGTAGCTTGGTGCGCCGGCTGGATTAATTTTATTCTCAATGATCGCATTGATGAAATTACGCTGCATCAGATCACCCAGTACATCCTGCAGGACAGAGGCGCCATAACGCTGCTGAACGATTTTCATAGGTACTTTACCTTTACGGAAACCGTCAATACGTACTTTTTTCGCTACATTAACCAGCTCACTGTTAACTGCTTTTTCAATGTCGGCAGCAGGAACGGTGATTGACACACGACGCCCTAGGCCTTGAGTTGTTTCAACAGAAACTTGCATCTTGTTACCTCAAAAAAATCATAGTGCTCGGTCAACTTCAGAATGGCACAACGCCTGATACGAGCAAATTGCAGCACTCTTCAAGAACCGGGGTGGTCGCATTTAAAAACCGAGAATCCCTGTGATCAGAAGCGCCCCGAAACTATTGTAAAAATTTAGACGCAGCATTATAGCGATGCAGACAGTATGAGTCGAGAATTGCTGGCAAAAGCGTGCAATATTCGTTGACTTATGTGATAAGCATTGCTCAATAACCACATCATGCCATTGGTTATTCGATATGAATATCCCCACAGACTTCAAGATAGCGCGCGACGGCAAGATAATTTCCTCGGTTACATAATGTATGATGTAACCGGGTGGACATGCATGACCAGCAACGCTATAACTTAAAATGACGGGTATAAACAAAAATACAGCCCGAAGGCTGTAGTTTAACGTGAAAACCAAATTAATTAAAAAGTAAGTACAAGCTCGCTACTCTGTAAAATCATGAAGTCGTCGCCGTTCCTCCCCGGCATGCTGGCGAGTTCAGAACGGTATCTTCCAATTCCATCCACTCTTTTTCTGTATATGTGTGAAGTGCCAGAGCATGTACTCCTCCAGCCATCTCATTAACCAGAGTGCTGTATACTGAGCGATGACGATTAAGCATCCTCTGATCAATAAATGCATCACTGATTACAATGATTTTAAAATGGCTTTCAGAACCTGCTGGTACATTATGACGATAACTTTCATCAATAACTTCCAGATGAGAAGGCTTAAATGCCGCCCGTAACTTTGTTTCTATTTCCTGACGAACCATCTCATTCTCCTTAGTCACCAAAGGTTATTAATCAACCATATATTGATTTTAGTTTATTTCCCGCGATTTATAGGATTCAAACATCTAATTATCTTAAACCAAATACATTTTGTTTATTTATCTATATCTTTCAATTAGTAAGCATTAGGGATATGCCACTACCTATCGCAGTGTTATGATTGCAACGGTTTGTACTATCTGTATTACTATACCGGGTATCCGTATCCAGAATGAGACCATTTACATGCTAAAGAAAATACTTATTCCACTTACCGCACTTCTCTTTTTAGCCAATCTGACTGGCTGTGCAACCCCCAGCAATACACTCGCTATTCAGCCTAAAATTGCCCTGCCATCAGCAGACCCGACGATGAAAGCTATCACAATCAATATTAGTGGGGTCGACCAGCGGCAATCTCAAGCCCTGGCTCAAGTAAACCGGGATGCAAAATTAGTCACGCTGCTACCTTCACGCGATTTACGCTTTTTACTGCAAGAAGCGCTGGAAAAGCAAATGGTCGCTCGTGGTTATATGATTGGCTCTCCGGCTAATGCCAACTTGCAAGTTGTTGTCAATCAACTTTATGCCAATGTTAAAGAAGGCAGTTTACGTCACGATATTTCAGCAAAAGCAGAAATTTCAGTGATCGTTTATGCTCAGGATGGCAATAAACAAATCAAGAACTATCGCACCAGCTATAATGTGCAGGCTCCATTAAGTGCAACTAACGCAAAAATTGCTGATGCTGTTAATACTGTATTATCAGATGTTATCGCAGATATGGCCCAAGATTCGTCAATCAGCACCTTCATCAAACAAAACGTTCGCTAACAGAATATGAATATGCTTTCTGCCTGATTCTATTGAAGTGACTTTCAGTAGACTATAGGCAGAAAGTATTGGAGGGGCTTATGGCAAATCATGCTCTTAATTTATCAGCAATACGTAACTATCGCATTCTTCTTTTACTGGGTTTTGCATCAGGCCTTCCTCTTGCTCTTACAGCAGGCACATTACAAGCATGGATGACAGTGGAAGATGTTGATATCAAAACTATCGGCTTTTTCACTTTAGTCGGTCAGGCATATGTCTTTAAATTTCTCTGGGCACCTGCCATGGATCGCTATTCCCCTTCATTTCTGGGACGGCGACGTGGATGGATGCTTGTTACCCAGCTTTTGCTCATTATCAGTATCGCGGGCATGGGATTTCTAAATCCCTCACAACATTTATGGTGGTTAGCCGCATTAGCTGTTGCTGTCGCCTTCTTTTCCGCTTCTCAGGATATTATTTTCGACGCCTATAAAACTGACCTGCTTCAGCAAGAAGAACGCGGTGCCGGAGCTGCGATTTCTGTATTAGGCTACAGATTGGCAATGCTGGTTTCCGGCGGTTTAGCCCTATGGGTAACAACTTATATTGGCTGGAATTGTATGTACTGGCTTATGGCCGGTCTGATGCTGATTGGTGTTTATGCTACTCTTACGGCTAAAGAACCCCAAATAGATACAGCGCCACCAAAAACATTGCACCAGGCCGTTGTAGAACCTTTATTTGATTTTTTTAGTCGAAATAATGCCTGGCTTATCCTTCTGCTAATTGTTATGTATAAATTGGCTGATGCTTTCGCCCTCTCCCTTAGCACTCCTTTTCTTATCCGAGGAGTTGGTTTTAATCCGGCCGAAGTTGGTATGATCAATAAAACCCTTGGACTGGCCGCTACCATTATAGGAGCACTATATGGTGGTTATTTAATGCAAAAGTGGAGTCTGTTCCGTGCATTGATGATCTTCGGGATCTTGCAAACCATTTCAAATTTCGGTTATTGGATACTTGCCGTCACCCCTAAAGATATTTATGTCATGGGAGGGGCTATATTTCTGGAGAATATCTGTGGTGGTATGGGCACAGCAGCATTTGTTGCCCTACTCATGACACTTTGCAATAAGTCTTTTTCAGCGACACAATTTGCTCTTCTTTCAGCGTTGGCCGCGGTAGGACGAGTGTATGTTGGCCCGGTTGCAGGCTGGTTTGCTGAAGCTCATGGCTGGTCAATGTTTTATCTGTTTTCCATTGTGATTGGATTTCCGGGCCTGGCTCTACTGCTGGTTTGTCGTAGTACACTAGCTTATACCCAAAAAACGGATAGTTTTATTCCCCGGACACTATTCAGTAACTATTATCGGCTAGCCTTCCTGACGATGACTCTGGCTGCACTTATTTTTGCTGCCTGGTTAATTATAAATAGCCTGTTGTTTGTAATAACGCATATTGTCACTTTGGTGCTTTACATCTCTCCAAGATATATCGATCTTTGTAATAACATAAGTGACTTTATATACCCTATGTTGTCCTGGAGCGTTGTTATTGGTGTTATAGGATTACTGCTGGGTGGTATTCTGGACTACATCGCATTGAAAAAAAGTAAATTTGCTTAAAAATTCCTGCCACTACAACAAAAGGCTGACAAAGTTCAGTCTTTTGTTGCTCTTATTTAGTGATTATTATCACAATAATAGTAAAAAACTAAAATTATGTGACCCAAGAAACATCTTTTCTAGAGGGGGAACATTTATATTTATACTAATAAATATTATTATTCTCACGTTCATATTTATTTTGTTTCGAACTATCCAAAATATCTTTATTTATCTAAAGCCATATAAAGGGAATTTATGAAAAGACATATTTTGACACTCACAGCAGTTGCTGCCGCCTTGGTTTCTGCCTCAGCCAGCGCGGAATACCAGTGGGGGTTTGCCAATGTCAGCATGAACTACCTTGACTGGAGCAAACACACAACACACAAAACCGGGCAGTCTTCTCACAAAGATGACTTTGCCTATATGGAGCTAGAAGGTGGAGCGGGCTTCAGCTGGGGAGAGCTATATGGTTTCTTTGATTTAGAGAATCCATTTAACAGCAAGACTGCACAACCCGGTGATAACCTACGATACGCCTTCAAAACAACAGGTCGTTATTATCTGGGAGAGACAGGTTTCAATCTTTACGGACATGTTTACGGAAGCTACTCTCTTCCCGGAAACGGCGGAAACTTCCATGAAGTCAATACACTCTATGGATTAGGTTATAATACAACCTTCGCTGGTCTGTGGTTCAAACCGTTCGTCGCTTTAAATTATACCGACAACAAGTTCTACTCAGGAAACAACGGATACGTTGTAGGCTGGGTTGCCGGATACGATTTCAACCTGTGGGAACAAAAATTCAGCGTCACAAACTGGAATGAAATTGAATTAAACCGCAATAAGCGTTACGGCAACGGTGGCCCTGACGGAGTCAACGGCGCAGTAGGGTTATGGTGGAATCCACACCCTTCTTTTACTGCCGGAATTCAATACCGTTATGCTGACAATAAATTAGGGGAAGATTTCCTTCAGGATGGTATTGTTTACAGTGTAAAATATAACTTCTGATAATTAGTTTAACTGGTGAACAGTTCAAAACTGTTCACCAAGATTAAAAGTCATGATTTATTTACTGAAACATTGTCTGTTTAAAAACGTTACCTGTAATTTTCATTAAGAAAAGTTTATTTAAAAATAGATGGTTATATAAAAAATATTGCCTATTTTGATTTATTGGATACAATAACCACCCGAAGTTAACTTTTTGTTAAATCTCATATTGCATGTGATCCCTCTAGCATAAAAAGCCTACAAGCCATCCTGCTTCTATTACAATTGTTTACACTCCGGTAACCTTACCGTAGAATGCCCGCACTGATGAAACGACAATAAAGCTTTTGTTATCTGGGGTCGCTCTAATGAGACTTATGAAATACAAAAAAACTATTGGGTTATCGTCACTACTCGCAGCCACTTTAATGCTAAGTGGTTGTGATATGGTATTGATGAATCCCAAAGGGGCGATCGGCGTTGAGCAAAAAACGCTGATACTGACAGCGTTTGGCCTGATGCTGATCGTTGTTATCCCGGCTATCGTAATGGCAATCGTCTTTGCTTTACGTTACCGGGAAGCCAACAAATCTGCAACCTATCGTCCAAACTGGGCACACTCAAATAAAATTGAGCTTGTTGTCTGGACCGTGCCTATCCTGATTATCATCGTATTGGCCACGATTACATGGAAAACGACTCATGAGCTCGATCCATATAAGCCACTGGACAGCGATGTGAAGCCGGTAACGATTGAAGTTATTTCCCTCGACTGGAAATGGCTGTTTATCTATCCGGAGCAGGGTATTGCAACCGTAAATGAAATTGTATTCCCTAAAGATGTGCCAATTAACTTCAAAATCACCTCTGATTCTGTGATGAACTCTTTCTTCATCCCACAGTTAGGCGGTCAGATTTATGCAATGGCAGGTATGCAGACAAAACTGCACTTGATTGCTAACTCAGCAGGCAAATACGATGGCTTCTCAGCCAGTTACAGTGGACATGGCTTCTCTGGCATGAAATTCACCGCAACTGCAACTGAAGATCGTGCTGGGTTTGAAGAGTGGGTACAAAAAGTTAAAGCGTCACCTAAAACTCTGGACACAGTGCAGGCATTCAATGCATTGGCAAAACCTAGCCAGAACAACCCAGTTGAATACTTCTCAAGCGTGAAACCAAAACTGTTCCAGGAAACTATCGCCAAGTTTATGGGTGATATGGGTCATGGCGGTATGTTTGGTATGTCTCACGGCAAAACAGGCCATGACAAAGCAGAACATGGTGAAGCTGCGGGTCATAATATGAATATGAGTCAACCGGCTCATGCAGGTGTTGAGGAATAAAGACATGTGGGGAAAATTAACACTTGATGCGATCCCATTACATGAACCCATTATTGTGGTTACTTTATTGGGGATCCTTCTCGGGGGACTGGCAGTAGTTGGTTCCATAACTTATTTCGGCAAATGGAAATGGCTCTGGAGCGAATGGTTGACAAGTGTTGACCATAAAAAAATCGGTGTCATGTATATCGTTGTTGCCATGGTAATGATGCTGCGTGGTTTTGCTGACGCCATCATGATGCGTGGACAGCAAGCCCTGGCTTCCGCTGGTGAAGCAGGTTTCCTGCCCCCGCACCATTATGATCAGATTTTTACCGCGCACGGCGTAATCATGATTTTCTTCATGGCGATGCCTTTCGTTGTTGGTTTGATGAATATCGTGGTTCCTCTGCAAATCGGGGCACGTGACGTCGCATTCCCATTCCTGAACTCCCTGAGCTTCTGGTTGTTTGTTGTGGGTGTCGTTCTGATCAACCTCTCACTGGGGGTCGGTGAATTCGCACAAACTGGCTGGCTGGCCTACCCGCCTCTGTCCGGTCTGGAATACAACCCGGGAGTTGGTGTTGATTACTGGATATGGAGTCTTCAGCTCTCCGGTGTAGGTACATTGCTGACTGGTGTTAACTTCTTCGTGACTATCCTGCGTATGCGTGCGCCAGGTATGTCCATGATGAAACTGCCTGTTTTCACTTGGGCTTCACTGTGTACCAACGTACTGATTATTGCAGCATTCCCTATTTTGACAGTGACAATCGCACTGTTAACCCTGGATCGTTATCTGGGCACCCATTTCTTTACTAACGATATGGGCGGCAACATGATGATGTACATCAACCTGATCTGGGCGTGGGGTCATCCTGAAGTTTATATTCTGGTTCTGCCTGTCTTTGGTATCTTCTCTGAAGTTACGGCAACCTTCTCGAAAAAACGTCTGTTTGGTTATACCTCTCTGGTATGGGCGACAATTGTTATTACCATTCTGTCGTTCATCGTATGGTTGCACCACTTCTTTACCATGGGTTCCGGCGCGAACGTTAACGCCTTCTTCGGTATTGCCACGATGATTATCTCCATCCCGACCGGGGTTAAGATCTTCAACTGGCTGTTCACCATGTACCGTGGTCGCATCGAATTCAAAACTCCGATGCTGTGGACTGTCGGCTTCCTGGTCACCTTCTCCATTGGTGGTATGACCGGTGTTCTGCTAGCTGTTCCGGGTGCAAACTTCGTACTGCATAACAGTCTGTTCCTGATTGCTCACTTCCATAACGTTATCATCGGTGGTGTGGTATTCGGCTGTTTCGCTGGTACAACTTACTGGTTCCCGAAAGCATTCGGTTTCACCCTGAATGAAAAATGGGGTGTACGTGCATTCTGGTTCTGGATCACCGGTTTCTTCGTTGCCTTTATGCCGCTGTATGCGCTGGGCTTCATGGGTATGACCCGCCGTCTGAGCCAGGATATCAACCCAGAATTCCATCCTTTGCTGGTAGTTGCAGCAGGTGGTGTTGTCCTGATTGCTCTTGGTATTCTGTGTCAGGTTATCCAGTTCTACGTCAGTATCCGTGACCGTGAGCAGAATCGTGATCTGACTGGTGACCCATGGGGTGCCCGTACTCTGGAATGGTCAACTTCATCCCCACCTCCGTTCTATAACTTTGCGGAAGTTCCACACATCCAGACTCGTGATGCGTGGTGGGATATGAAAGAAAAAGGTACTGAATATAAGCGTCCTGCTAAATATGAAGAAATTCATATGCCTAAAAACACAGGTGCTGGCGTGATTATCAGTGCATTCTGTCTGGTGCTGGGCTTTGCGTTTATCTGGCATATCTGGTGGATGGCTATTG
Organism: Xenorhabdus stockiae; assembly: GCF_002632825.1. Lineage (GTDB taxonomy): Bacteria > Pseudomonadota > Gammaproteobacteria > Enterobacterales > Enterobacteriaceae > Xenorhabdus > Xenorhabdus stockiae. The sequence continues at coordinate 88,066 of NZ_NJAJ01000003.1, read as the reverse complement.
CAAGTTTCGCAGGTATTGTCATCAGCTGCATCGTGAAAAGCTTTGACGAAGACGTTGATTACTACGTTCCTGTAGCTGAAGTCGAAAAAATTGAAGATCAGCGTTACGAAGAACTGAGAAAGGCAGGTGCGAAATAATGTCGACTCAAACCCTTAATAACACAGCCGCCCATGACGCTCATGGGCACCACGATACAGGAGCCAACAAAGTATTTGGTTTCTGGATCTACCTGATGAGTGACTTGGTTCTGTTTGCAAGCCTGTTTGCAACTTATGTTGTACTTGCTAACGGCACAGCGGGTGGTCCGTCAGGTAAAGAAATTTTTGAACTGCCATTTGTGCTGGTAGAAACCTTCCTGCTGTTGTTCAGTAGTATCACTTACGGTTTTGCCATGCTGGGCATGAACAAAGGTAAAGCTGGTCAGGTAAACCTGTGGCTGTTCGTTACCTTCCTGTTGGGTCTGGGCTTCGTTTCAATGGAAGTTTACGAATTCCATAAACTGATCTCAGAAGGTTTTGGTCCTGACCGCAGTGCATTCCTGTCATCCTTCTTCGCACTGGTTGCGACTCACGGTCTGCACGTTACCTTTGGTCTGATCTGGATTATTGTCCTGATGGTTCAGGTTGCACGCCGTGGTCTGACTGACGTGAACCAGACTCGCCTGAACTGCCTGAGCCTGTTCTGGCACTTCCTTGACGTTGTCTGGATCTGTGTATTTACTGTCGTTTATCTGATGGGAGCTATGTGATGAGTCATCCAAATACTTCTCATACCGGCGCCAGCCACGGTAGCTTCAAAACTTATATGATTGGCTTTATCCTGTCAGTCATATTGACCGTGATCCCATTCTGGATGGTAATGGATGGTACTGCTTCACACAGTACAATCCTCGTCACCGTGGTTGTCATGGCTGTTATTCAGATTTTTGTACATTTCATCTGCTTCCTGCATATGAATACATCATCTGAAGAACGCTGGAACCTTGTTGCTTTAATATTCACATTGTTGGTTATTGCCATCGTTGTCGTTGGCTCACTGTGGATTATGTACAACCTGAATATCAATATGATGGTTGATTAAGAGTTGATTTGAATGATTAAGCAATACCTACAAGTGACCAAACCAGGAATTATTTTCGGAAATCTAATTTCTGTGATTGGTGGTTTTCTACTCGCTTCCAAGGGCGTAATAGATTACCCCTTGTTCTTTGCAACAATGGTCGGAGTATCGTTGGTAGTAGCGTCAGGTTGTGTATTTAACAACTATATTGACCGCGATATTGACAGGATCATGGAAAGAACAAAAGAAAGGGTCCTTGTTAAAGGGCTTATCAATCCGAAAATCAGCCTGATTTACGCCTCAGTGTTAGGTATTGCTGGCATGGTGCTGCTCTATGTAGCAGCCAATGCCTTAGCAATGCAGTTAGCTCTCATCGGGTTTGTCATTTATGTAGGGGTTTATAGCCTCTACATGAAAAGGAAGTCTATTTATGGCACGCTGGTAGGTAGCTTGTCAGGTGCAGCACCTCCTGTTATTGGTTATTGTGCCGTAACAGGGCAGTTTGACATGGGAGCATTGATTCTATTGCTGATTTTCAGCTTATGGCAAATGCCCCACTCTTACGCCATTGCTATTTTTCGGTTCAAAGATTATCAGGCCGCCAATATTCCAGTTTTGCCTGTTATTAAGGGTATCTCTGTGGCAAAAAACCACATTACTCTCTATATTCTGGCATTTATGGTTGCTACGCTGATGCTGACAATCAGTGGCTATGCAGGTTATAAATACCTCATCGTTGCTGCAGTAGTAAGTATCTGGTGGCTGGGGATGGCATTATCAGGTTATAAAACCACAAATGATCGAGCTTGGGCTCGTAAGTTATTTATATTTTCTATTGTCGCCATCATGTCTTTGAGTATCATGATGTCTGTGGATTCTGCGGCATCTCCAGAAATAGCGCTAACTTACATCCGGTAGTATTCAAATGGCAGGTTTTCCCTGCCATTTTTCTTTCCTTTTCTCTTGCAAACATTGCTTTACTCCTGTCTAGCTAAAATGTCATATCGAATTTTTGAAGGTATGAGGTACCCATGAACGATAATAAAATGACTCCCCTTGAACTTAGAGCAACATGGGGTTTAGGTTCCGTTTTTTCTCTACGCATGTTAGGCATGTTCATGGTGTTACCAGTCCTGACAACTTACGGTTTAGAGTTACGGGGCGCCTCCGAAGCTTTGATCGGCATTGCAATTGGCATCTACGGTTTAACACAAGCTATATTTCAAATCCCATTCGGGCTACTTTCAGATAAAATCGGTAGAAAACCTTTAATCATCATTGGACTGCTTATTTTTGTCTTAGGCAGCATTATTGCCGCCTTTAGTGACTCCATCTGGGGTGTTATTGTCGGAAGAGCTTTGCAAGGGACGGGAGCAATTTCTGCGGCAATTATGGCATTGCTATCGGATCTGACCCGTGAGCAAAACCGCACAAAAGCTATGGCATTTATTGGGATCAGTTTTGGTCTCACATTTGCCTTTGCCATTGTCGTCGGTCCTATTGTTACTCACCAGATTGGATTGAATGGTTTATTTGGTACAATAGCAATCCTTGCCAGTTGCGGTATCTTAATAACATTATTCGCAGTACCATCGACACATAAACACTTATTAAATCGGGAATCCGGTATTGTTCGCGGCAGCTTCCGGCGTGTACTTTCTGATCCCCAGTTGCTAAAACTCAATTTTGGTATACTTAGTCTGCATACATTATTGATGTCGAGTTTTGTTGCCCTACCCCTTATTATGGAAAAAGTCGGGTTTCCTCCCCAGCAACACTGGAAAGTTTATTTAATTACTACGCTTATTTCCTTCGTTGCTGTTTTACCATTCATTATTTATGCAGAAAAGAAACGCCGAATGAAACAGGTCTTCCTGCTTTGTATCGGCATGTTGTTTATCGCTGAGTTTGTATTGTGGTCTTTAGGCTCACATCTTTGGGGAATATTTGCCGGTATTCAGATTTTCTTCCTTGCGTTTAATATCATGGAAGCCATTTTACCCTCATTAATCAGTAAAGAAGCGCCGGCAGGGTATAAAGGTACAGCAATGGGGATTTATTCCACCAGCCAGTTTATCGGCGTGGCGTTGGGCGGAAGTCTTGGCGGTATGCTATACGAAATACAAGGTGCATCATTAGTCTTTATGGCTGGAATCATTCTTACTCTATTCTGGTTTATTCTCAGTCTTACTATGCGTCAGCCACCTTATGTCAGTAGCATCAGGCTAGTTTTGCCTGCTCAATTAAGTGCTCCTGACGTTCTGGAAAAAGAAATACGGTCTCAGGTGGGTGTGAAAGATGTCGTGATTGTACCAGAGGAACTCAGCGCATATATAAAGGTAGATACTAAGCAGACTAACCGTGAACAATTAGAACAGATTGTAATTGCCCATTCATAATAAAGTTCAGGATAGCCGATATCTGTACAGAATTAAGGGAAGCAACAGTAATAAATAATTACGGGCTTCCCTTAAATATTTGGCTCAGGCCAAAAAGAATAATCCGCTTATACTACGGTTAATCTCTGAAGTTAGTAAACTGAAAAGGCTGGCCCAACTCTGCACCGCGAACTAATGTAATCACACTTTGCAGATCATCACGGGCTTTACCAGTAACTCGTACTTGTTCACCCTGAATTTGGGCCTGAACTTTCAGCTTACTGTCTTTAATCAGCTTAACGATTTTCTTCGCTAGCGGTGTATCAATACCCTGTAGCATGGTTGCTTCCACACTGTAGGTTTTACCACTATGAACCATATTTTCAGGAACATTCAGCACCGAGCCATCAATTCCTCGTTTGGCAAATTTTTCACGCAGAATATCGATAAGTTGGTTAACCTGAAAGTCAGATTCGCTCGCGATCTTAACGGATTCGTTCTTCTCGTTTAATTCAAAACTCGCATTGACATTGCGGAAATCCCAGCGATTGGTTAATTCTCTCTGCGCATTTTCTACTGCATTGCGCACTTCCTGCATATCAACTTCTGAAACAATATCAAATGATGGCATTACCAGTCACCTCCAGCTAATCAATAATCCGGCATGATAACCGCTTTCCATTATTGGCAAAAGATCTATACTTCTCAGGCTAAGTGATCTTTCTGATTTCCGCGACATTAGGTAGTTTGAGATTTATGTAAGACTTGCATAATTTTAACGTTTCCGATGAAAGTATCTCTCAAGGAAGAACAATGAAAATAACTGTTCTGGGTTGTGGTGCCATAGGAAAATTATGGCTTGCCGCCTTGTCTGAACAACAGCATCATGTTCAAGCATGGCTAAAAGTTCCACAACCTTCGTTAGCTGTTCATATTAATACATTACAAAATAGAACATTTGAACAGCAAGTCCTTGCCAATAATGAAAAGCATCTTGCTGAAAGCGAGCTACTGCTTGTTTGTCTGAAAGCCTGGCAGGTTCCCAATGCTATTAATAATCTCTCCCCTAAACTTTCCCCTGATTGCCCGATACTGTTACTGCATAACGGAATGGGAACACAGGAAGAACTTTTACCGCTACCTAACCCTATTTTATCCGGAGTAACGACTCATGGAGCCTATCAGGAAAATGGTATTGTTTATCATAAATCACCAGGAATAACCCAAATTGGCTCTATACTACCTGATACCAATAAATTCAGTGTATTAGCAAATATTCTGAACGATGCTCTGCCAGAGGTAGTCTGGAGCAATGATATTTATGCTATCAGCTGGCTAAAACTTGCTGCGAACTGCATTATCAATCCGCTCACCGTACTTTACGATTGCAAAAATGGTGGATTACTAAATCATATTGCTAAAGTCCATGCTTTATGTGATGAGGTTCATCAAGTGATGAAGCATGATGGTATTCAAGTCTCCAAGCAGACACTGATAGATTACATTATGGATATCATCACGAGGACATCAGAAAACTCTTCATCTATGCGGCAGGATATCCGCTCACAACGACGTACGGAAATAGACTACATTACTGGTTTTCTACTAACTCGGGCCCGTGTACATGGGCTGATACTGACAGAAAACGCACAAATTTATCGTTATATCAAACGACAGGAGGACGAATATGAACGCCTCAGCTCTCATTTGTCTCGCTCACGGTAGTGAAGAAACCGAAGCTGTCACAACTATTGATTTACTGGTCAGAGCCGGTATTAACGTCACCGTCGCCAGTACAGCAACAGATGGTGCACTGATATTAACCTGCTCACGTGGTGTTAAGATTGTCGCAGATGTCCCTCTGGTAGAAGTTGTTGACGAAGATTTTGATGCCATTATCCTGCCGGGCGGCATAAAAGGAGCGGAATGTTTTCGTGATAGCGGGCTAGTCGTGGAAAAAATTCGCACGGCACAAAGTCAGGGAAAAATCATCGCTGCAATTTGTGCATCACCGGCTATTGTCCTGGAACATCACCAACTTTTTCCAGTTGGTAATATGACGGGGTATCCCAGCATGAAAGATAAAATAGCGCCAGAGAAATGGATAGATCGGCGGGTCTATTTTGATGAGAGAGTCAATCTACTCACCAGTCAGGGACCTGCGACTGCTTTTGACTTCGCTTTAAAACTGATTGAGCTTTTGAAAGGGAAAGATACTGCCGCAGAAGTTGCTGCTCAGTTAGTTTTGCCTCCGGGGATAAACAATTACCAAAATCTACAGTAATTGTTTTGTTAATAATAAGCTGCTGGTAACAATACATAATGCCAGCAGCTTATCTGTTTTCAGGCTAAGGGCGATAAACCTTCACATTCTGGAAACCCTGTTCACGCAGGTAAAGCGCCTGTAAACGGCTCATTACTCCACGCTCACAATACAACAGGTAGTTTTTCTCTTTTGGCAAATCGCCAAACTGGGTACTCAGCTTATAGAAAGGCAGTGAATGGATATCGATGCCTTCCATTTTCAGAGGACGGTCATCCTGTTCATCTGGTGAGCGAATATCCAGTAACACATCATCAGAAGAAAACTCAGTCACCATTTCTACTTCTACAACCTGCTCACCAGCCTGCTCAGCTATCTGACGGATGTCCAGATTCTGGGCTTCACTTACTACATGATCCAGAATATCGAAATTAAACTTATCTTCTTCTGCCTCAATTTTGGCTTTGACTGCTTTCACTGTCGGGCTTTTAGAGATAACGCCACAGAACTCGGGCATAGTGCGGGCAAAATCTTCTGTGCCTATCTCACGAGCCAGCTTAATAATGTGCTCTTTATCATGAGAAATCAGAGGACGAAGGATCAGGGTATCTGAAGCATTATCAATCAGTCTCAGGTTAGTCAGTGTCTGACTGGATACCTGCCCCAGCGCTTCTCCTGTCACAATTGCCTGAACACCATAGCGCTCTGCAATTTTGGAGGCGGCTCTGACCATCATTCTCTTAAGCACAACCCCCATTTGACCATCATCCACTTTTTCCAGAATTTCTGCGACAACCGGTTCAAAATCGACAGCAACAAAACGAACTTTGTGAGAACTGCCAAATCGGTTCCACAGATAATGAGCAACCTGTTTCACCCCAATTTCATGCGCTGAACCACCAAGATTAAAGAAACAGTAGTGGACACGGCAGCCACGGCGCATCAGCATATAGCTGGAAACACCGGAATCAAAGCCGCCTGAAATCAGTGAAAGAACGTCTTCCTGTGTTCCGATTGGAAATCCGCCAATCCCCGGATGACGAGCTTTAACCAGAACCAGTGTATCCTGATTAATTTCCAGATTAACTGTCACATCTGGATGGGTCAGCTTCACTTTGGCAGATTCAATATGCTGATTCAGGCCGCCACCAATATATCGTTCAGCTTCATTGGAAGTAAAACTGTGTTTACCCCGGCGTTTTACACGGACACAAAACGTTTTTCCATGCAATAAATGCCCATATGTTTCGTAGGTTTGTTCAAAGATATGATGCAAGTCACGAAACTCTCTCTCTTCTACTTGCAGGATATGGTGAATACCCGGAATACGTGTAAGTGCATCACAAATTTCTGCGCCGAGGTTATCATTTTTAGTTCGAACTTCTATATTATCCCAATGGCGAACAACAGCAGTTCCCTCTCCGAATGTTTTCAGTACATTACGGATATTGCTGGCAAGGATTTTAATAAAACGTAAGCGGACACTCTGGCTCTTGATCGTAATTTCTGGGAATAATTTAATGATAAACTTCATAGTAAGATATAGTAGTCATTCAGTATTGAACTATCACAAGCAGGATCAATGATGGTTCTTAAATAGTCAGTTGGATAGGGCGCAGAGTATAACACCATCTCACTATATCTCCTGTAAAAAAACAGTTTGTCTGTAAAAAAACAGTAGTAACGAATGATTTATTTCTTTCAGTGTAGTAGGGTACTCTGCAATTCTGTAACGGATTTACTTCACTGTAACTCGTTAAATAATCATACTATTAAATCATTATGTCTAAGGCAAACCGAACATCAGCAACCGAGCAGGCACCGACTTTTGAAACATCCCTGAAAGAGCTGGAAGAAATTGTCATTCGGCTGGAATCAGGGGAGCTTCCTTTAGAGGATGCATTAAATGAATTTGAACGCGGAATTCAACTTGCAAGACAAGGGCAAAAAACCCTCCAACAAGCGGAACAACGAGTACAAATTCTATTAAGTAATGATGCACAATCGCCGCTTGATGAATTTTCGCCTGATGCTGAGTAACTTTATGTCTGAACAATGTAAGGCTCCTTTTGAAGAGCAATTAAGCAATTGCCAGCAACATATCAATGAGAAGTTGATGGCAACATTTTCTTCGCTCCCCTTTTTAGGCGGCCCATTAGCAACTGCTATGCAGCACGGTGCTGTATTGGGTGGAAAACGGCTACGACCATTTCTGGTTTACGCAGTAGGTGAAATGCTGGGACTGCCCAAAGAGAGCCTTGATGCGCCAGCCCTTGCTATAGAGTGCATTCACGCTTATTCCCTGATCCACGACGATTTACCCGCAATGGACAACGATGATTTACGCCGTGGTCAGCCTACCTGCCATATAAAATTTGGTGAAAATCATGCTATTCTGGCCGGGGATGCTTTGCAGTCGTTAGCATTTGAGATCCTGGCAAAACACGACATGCCAAATATCACACTATCTGATCGCCTTGAGATGGTTGCTGAATTAGCAATATCCAGCGGTATTGCTGGTATGTGCGGCGGGCAGTCACTGGATTTGCAAGCGGAAGGAAAGCAAATTGATCTGACCGCTCTGGAAAAGATTCACCAACACAAGACAGGTGCGCTAATTCGTTGTGCTGTCAGGCTTGGCGCGTATGGCGCTGGTGCACGGGGCCGGGAAGTATTACCTTTACTCGATCAGTATGCCCAAGCTATCGGCCTCGCGTTTCAGGTTCATGATGATATTCTGGATGTCATTGGCAATACAGAAATTATCGGCAAACGTCAGGGGAACGATCAGCAGCTTGGTAAAAGTACCTATCCCGCATTACTGGGATTAGAGCAGGCTCAGAAAAAAGCCAAAGATCTGCATGAAGATGCTATTGCCGCTCTCACAGAACTGGAAAAACAATTCTATAATACTGTGACTCTAAAACAGCTGGCGGGCTTCATCATTGAGAGAAACAGCTAAAAACTCAGGCCATGACAACCGCTGATTGATGAGTTATCAGTTAAATAAATTCAAAATAAAATAGAATATGGCCTTCTCGGGAGAACCCCCGCAATTACATGCTAATAATATCAGGGTTCTTAATCTTCAATTTATATATCCAAGGGATTTCAAGTGGCATCACGGCGGCAAGGGAATGGGACACGGAAGCATAGATAACCGTATGTTTATAAAAACGGTGACCGGGGCGAATGAGCTTAGCCAACAAAGAGGCAACTTGAAAGACGAAGGATATAACGTGCATAGCATTTTAACAGGCATAGCATGAGCATTGATATAGCGAAATATCCAACATTGGCATTGGCGGAAACCCCTGAAGAGCTTCGCCTGCTACCTAAAGACACGTTGCCAAAGTTATGCGATGAACTGCGCCAATTTTTGCTAAACAGTGTCAGTCGCTCCAGCGGCCACTTTGCTTCCGGCCTTGGAACTATCGAATTAACCGTCGCACTCCATTATGTTTATAAGACACCCTTCGACAATTTAGTCTGGGATGTCGGTCATCAGGCTTATCCACATAAAATTCTGACCGGGCGCCGTGACCGTATCAACACTATCCGCCAGAAAAATGGCCTCCATCCTTTCCCGTGGCGGAATGAGAGTGAATATGACACACTTTGTGTCGGGCACTCATCAACCTCAATCAGCGCTGGTTTAGGTATGGCAATTGCGGCAAAACATGAAGATAAAGGCCGCAAAACAGTTTGTGTGATTGGTGATGGTGCCATTACCGCAGGTATGGCTTTTGAGGCCATGAACCATGCAGGAGATATCGATCCCGATATGCTCGTCATTCTTAATGACAATGAAATGTCGATATCTGAGAACGTTGGCGCACTGAACAACCATCTGGCACAGCTTCTTTCCGGTAAGTTGTATACGACTCTGCGCGAAAGCGGCAAAAAAGTCTTTTCCGGTCTGCCTCCTATCAAAGAACTGCTGAAAAAAACTGAAGAACACCTCAAAGGTATGGTTGTTCCCGGAACGCTGTTCGAAGAACTTGGGTTTAACTATATCGGCCCTGTTGATGGTCATGACGTACTGGCACTGACTCAGACACTGAAAAACATGCGTGATCTGAAAGGGCCACAATTTCTGCATATCATGACCAAAAAAGGCCGTGGATATGCTCCTGCGGAAAAAGATCCTATCAGTTGGCACGCGGTTCCTAAATTTGATCCTTCAACAGGTTCTCTGCCAAAAAGCTCAGATACCCGCCCGACATTCTCGAAAATTTTTGGTGAATGGTTATGCGAAGAAGCTGCCACTGACAAAAAACTCATGGCGATCACGCCCGCTATGAGAGAAGGCTCAGGCATGGTGCGTTTCTCCCGTGAATATCCAGAACAATACTTTGATGTTGCCATTGCTGAACAACATGCTGTGACATTTGCAGCAGGTCTGGCCATTGGGGGATATAAGCCTGTTGTCGCGATTTACTCGACTTTCCTGCAACGTGCTTATGATCAGCTCATCCATGATGTGGCCATCCAGAACTTACCTGTCCTGTTTGCCATCGATCGGGGGGGAATTGTCGGTGCGGATGGGCAGACCCATCAGGGTGCCTTCGATCTTTCGTTCCTGCGCTGTATACCCAATATGGTTATTATGGCGCCAAGTGATGAAAATGAGTGCCGACAAATGTTGCATACCGGCTACCAATATCAAGACGGTCCAGCTGCTGTCCGTTATCCACGAGGCACAGGCACAGGCGCAGAACTTCAGTCACTGGAAATACTACCAATTGGCAAAGGCGTTATCCGCCGTCAGGGAGAAAAAATTGCCATTCTGAACTTTGGTACATTACTGCCAAACGCATTGCAGGCTGCTGAATCCCTGAATGCAACCGTTGTTGATATGCGCTTTGTCAAACCACTTGATAAAGAACTGGTTCTGGAGATGGCTTCCCGACATGATTTGCTGGTAACGCTGGAAGAAAATGCCATCATGGGTGGTGCAGGCAGTGGAGTTAATGAACTGCTGATGCAAACAGGGAACTCAGTTTCAGTGTTAAACCTCGGGTTACCTGATTACTTTATACCTCAGGGAACACAGGCAGAACTTCATTCTGATTTAGGGTTAGATTCCGCTGGCATTTTAAACGCTATCGAAAAACACCTTAAGCAATAAATTGTCATAACGGATGAATATTTTCTATTATTCATCCGTTTTACTTCTTAGCTATTTTTGTTTAAAAAAATATTAGCTCTTTTGCTCATGTAACCATTGCGCCGCACGTTTGGCAAAGTAAGTCAGGATCCCATCAGCCCCTGCCCGTTTAAAACAGAGTAACGACTCCATAATTGCAGGTTGTTCTTTCAGCCAACCGTTCTGAATAGCAGCCATATGCATCGCATATTCACCGGATACCTGATAAGCAAATGTCGGTACACCGAAAGTATCTTTTACTCTGCGGATCACATCCAGATAAGGCATCCCGGGTTTTACCATCACGCTATCAGCCCCTTCCTGTAGATCCTGTGCAATTTCCTGCAATGCTTCATCACTGTTTGCCGGATCCATCTGATAGGTCATCTTGTTGCCACCTTTCAGATTAGCGCTGCTACCGATAGCATCGCGGAATGGTCCGTAATAGCAGGAAGCATATTTGGCAGAATAAGCCATAATCTGCGTGTTTACATGCCCGTCATTCTCAAGTTGTTCGCGAATCGCCCCAATACGCCCATCCATCATATCGCTTGGTGCAACGATTTCAGCCCCTGCTTCTGCATGAGATAACGCCTGTTTGACCAAGATTTCTTTGGTAATATCGTTGATAACATAACCATCCTGATCAATAACCCCATCCTGCCCATGTGTTGTAAAAGGATCCAGCGCCACATCGGTCAGTAACCCCAATTCAGGAACTGCATCTTTCAGTGCACGAATAGAGCGTTGAATCAAACCTTCCGGATTATAAGCTTCTTTCGCGTCCAGTGATTTTTTATCGGATTCAATAACCGGAAACAGAGACAAAACAGGGATACCCAATCGGGCAATCTCTTCAGCTTCTTTCAGCAGAAGATCGGTTGTCAAACGATATACTCCCGGCATGGAAGGCACTTCCTGACGCTGATTAGTACCTTCCATCACGAACACTGGATAGATTAAGTCATTAACAGTGAGTTGATTTTCAGCGACTAAACGGCGGGAAAAATCATGGCGGCGTACACGGCGCATACGACGGCCAGGAAACGTACCTGGAAATGCATAGCTCATTACTGCTCTCCTAATATAAAAACCCAGCAGGATTACACTGGGCTAATTTTGCCATTACGAACTATTGTTTTTAATACTACTAAGCTTAACCCTTAAGTTTGTAGCAATAATCACGACTATCTGATGGCTGATTATTTTTTCGGGTTACCGTCTGTCTCACGTTCAGAGCCATTTTCAGTTTCATGTAATTTGCGTTTTCCCACATAAAACTGCGACAAAAATACCCCCAGCTCAAACAACAAATACATGGGAACGGCCAACAAAGTTTGCGAGAAAACGTCAGGAGGTGTGAGTAACATCCCTACCACAAATGCTCCGACCAAAATATATGGACGTTTTCTTTTTAATGACTCAGGAGTCACTACCCCACTCCAGCACAGCAGGATAATCGCTATCGGCACTTCAAATGAAACACCAAATGCCATGAAAAGCGCCATAACGAAACTCAGATAATTACTGATATCTGTCGCAATCATGACTCCAGAGGGAACAGTTTTGGTAAAAAAACCAAACACAAGGGGAAATACCACGAAGTAGGCAAAGACCATCCCCAAGTAGAATAAGACACTACTGGAAAACAGTAATGGCACAATCAAACGCCGTTCATGCTTATACAGTGCTGGCGCAATAAATGCCCATACCTGATATAGGATCATGGGAGCCGAAACAAAAACGGATACCATAATGGTCAATTTGATGGGGGTGAAAAAAGGCGATGCGACATCGGTCGCAATCATATTTGCTCCCACAGGGAGTTGGTCCATTAACGGTGCAGCAATAAGCCGATAAATATCGTTAGAAAAATAAACCAGTGCCAGAAAAACGACCAGCACAGTAATCAGGCTATTCAGAATCCGCTTACGGAGTTCAATCAGGTGACTGATAAGAGGTTGAGCATCGTCCATCGACATGTTTTAGCGTTCACTATTGGATTTTTTATCAGATACAGGAGGATGAAAGTGTGTTTCATCTTCTTCCAGCTCTTTAGCTTCTTCAGGAGTTAGCTGATAAGACTCTTTCAACGATTCAGCTGCTTCCCTCAATTTATCCATTGATGCCTGTAATTCTGGAGAGAGGGATTGTAAATCTGCCTTTTCTTCCATTTTTTTCAGGCTGTCCTGAAGCTCCTGTAATTTTAATTCTTTTGCAAGTTCATTCTGGACATTTGTCGCCAGTGAGCGTAATACCCGAATCCAGCCAGCCACTGTTCTGACAGCAACAGGTAAACGCTCTGGTCCCAGAACAATCAGGCCAAGCACCAGCACTAATAGCAGTTCACTAAAACCAATGTCAAACACGGTTTATACCTACTCTTTTTCTTTGTTTTTACTCTCTGATTTTTCAGATTGATCAACCGTAGGCTTATCAGTGAGGTTTTTAGTTTCAAAATCAGCATCATGGCTATTTTTTTCTGCCTGATCTGATTTTTCATCATCACTCATCGCTTTTTTGAAGCCTTTTATCGACTCACCCAAATCTGAACCCAAAGTACGTAGTTTATTAGTGCCGAACACCAAGACAACAATGGCAGCAATAATAAGCAATTGCCAAATACCTATACCACCCATACTGATCTACCTCATGTTCGTGGGAAACATTAATTCTTTTATTATAATCTACGAACCTTATGTTCGAAAATACCGCAACCGTGCCAAAACGTAATCATGCCAAGAAGCCGCTATTTCAGTTTAAACCAGCCCAGCAGCCACGATATTATTCCTGCTCCAATTAACCCTGATGCTAGATGGGCCAGATTAGAAATAAAAAACAAACCACCACAGATAAACAGTGTTGCACCAATCCCGAGTAAGTAAAGGGATTTCTGCTGATTATGCCGTTGTTGTTTTAACTGTTGTGATATCTGATCAATGCTCGTTTGCAAACGTTTATGTTGTTGCAGTGTGCCATAAACCAATTCAGGAAGTTCCGGCAGTTTTTCCGCCCAATAGGGTACTTTTTCTTTAAACGCTCGCATGATAGCCGGAATACCAACCTGATCATGCAGCCAATCTTCCAGAAATGGTTTTGCTGTTTTCCATAAATCGAGCTGTGGGTACAATTGCCGACCCAAGCCTTCAACATACAGTAGTGTCTTCTGCAACAAAACAAGCTGTGGTTGCACAGCCATATTAAAACGACGGGCCGTATTGAAAAGGTTCAACAACACATGACCAAATGAAATATCTGCCAGTGGTTTTTCAAAAATAGGCTCACATACCGTTCTGATGGCAAACTCAAAATCCTCTACATTCGTATCTGCCGGAACCCAGCCTGAATCCACATGTAACTCAGCAACCTTACGATAATCACGATTGAAGAAAGCAATAAAGTTTTCAGCCAGATAGCGTTTATCATCTTTATTCAGTGAGCCGACAATACCGTAATCAATGCCGATATAAGTAGGATCTTCCGGGTGCTCATAGCTCACAAAGATATTGCCCGGATGCATATCTGCATGGAAGAAGCTGTCGCGGAATACCTGCGTGAAAAAGACCTGCACACCGCGTTCAGCAAGCAATTTCATATTGGTATTCTGTGCTTCTAATGCAGCAACATCGGATACCGGAATACCATAAATACGCTCCATCACCAGTACGTTTTCCCGACAGTAATCAGGATAAACCTCCGGTACATAAAGCATCGGACTCTTTTCAAAATTACGCCGCAGTTGAATAGCATTTGCAGCTTCCCGCAGCAGGTTCAACTCATCAAGCAACGTTTTTTCATATTCACGAACTACTTCAAGCGGGCGAAGACGACGACCATCGGGTAATAAAGGAACCAGATTCGCTAAACGATACATTAGCCGGACATCCGCCTTTATCACAGGCAGAATATCGGGGCGGATCACTTTAATAACAATATCTTTTCCATTCTCTTTCAGGCGCGCAGTATGCACCTGAGCAATAGAGGCGGAAGCCAGAGGTTGCTGTTCAAAATCGTCAAACCACGTTTCCAGAGCACCACCCAATGCGGTTTCGATGGATTGACGCGCAACGGCACCATCAAAGGAAACAACGCGATCCTGCAAGAGGGAAAGTTGATCAGCAATTGCAGGAGAAAAGAGATCACGGCGGGTAGACAGCATCTGACCAAGCTTAATCCATACCGGCCCAAGCTCCTGTAATGCCAGACGTAAACGTTCTCCTAGTGGTTTATCCTTGTGTCGGTTAGGCAACCAGAACAGGAAATAGCGCCCAAAACGCAATGGCCATGTCAGACGGATCTTTGGGATCAGTTCATCCAATCCATAGGTAAGGAAAACTTTAATGATCAAATAGAGGCGCTTTATTTCACTGGGCGTCATATCTTTTCTCCATCGCTGCCAGACGTTTTTCCATGTCAGACAGTTCATTGGCGACAGCATTTACCTCTTCGCTGAAATAAGCCAATTCCAAAGCGCCAGGTGTCATTTTCCACTCTTCAGTCAGTGATTCACTCAGGTAGTTTTTCTGCCTTGAGACAGTATTACAGGCAAACCGGATACTATTTTTCACTACCCGATTGAGCCCTTCTGCCACAATATCGCCAACATAAGGTGAAAGGTAATGAGCCGGATCCCATTCCAGCATATCCAGCAGAGCGGACCACTGCTGAATAACCTGCATATCTCCCTCAATAATAATTTCACCGCTGTTGATCAAAGATGAGAGGCATTGGCGATCACGTAATTTAAGCAGGGCTGGTAATGTGGTTTTCATTGAACAATCAGCAGACTCTGACCACTGACTTAAAACATCGACCTGTTTTTCACTGAAAACCAGTATCAACGGTATTTCAATTTCTCTCAGTTCGATGGAAAGCACTTTGCCCGCTAATCTCATACGAGCTGATTTCAATACCGTTTCTCGATACAGCAGGTGATTCAGCGTTGTTTCCAGAAAGGCAGTTAAAACCGGAAACAGCACCGTAGAATTCACGCTATGGCTTAATGAGGGAGTTTCCATGTCAGAATTTAAACCCTTTATGCAGTGCAACAATTCCACCGGTCATATTGGAGTAGGAAACCAGATCAAAACCAGCAGTTTCCATCATACCTTTTAATGTTTCCTGATCAGGGTGCATACGAATAGATTCAGTCAGATAACGGTAGCTGTCTGCATCCTTAACAACCGCCTGACCAATTCGTGGCAAAATATGAAACGAATAGGTGTCATAAATCTTACTCAGAGGTGCCAGTATGGGTTTGGAGAATTCCAGTACCAGTAAACGCCCGCCTGGTTTGAGAACCCGGAACATTGAGCGTAGGGCTTTATCTTTATCCGTGACATTACGCAGGCCAAATGAAATGGTAATGCAGTCAAAATAGTTATCCGGGAATGGCAATTCTTCAGCATTCGCCTGAACATAGCTGACATTACCGACAATACCGTTATCTCGCAATTTTTCCCGGCCAACTTTCAGCATGGAATCATTAATATCTGCCAATACAACTTCGCCTTTCTCTCCAACAAGACGGGAGAATTTCGCTGTCAGATCCCCTGTTCCACCAGCCAGATCGAGAACTTTATGACCACGGCGGACACCACTTGCATCGATAGTGAAACGCTTCCAAATACGATGAATGCCAAATGACATCAAATCATTCATCAAATCATATTTTGCTGCAACGGAGTGGAATACTTCCGCCACCATATCTTTTTTTTCGTCTTTAGCTACGGTACGGAAACCAAAATGTGTGGTTTCTTTAGATTGATCTGGCATTTTCTTTGTCCGCTTTTCATTCAAAAAATTATAGCAAGTTTACCAGCCTTTCCGATAAAACCCTATCCGGAAAAATCTACTGGGTATGCTCATTGACCGGTAACGATTGGAAGAATTTATACATTTCGTCTTTCAAGTTGCCTCTTTGTTGGCTACGCTCACTCACCCCAGTCACCGTTTTTATAAACATAAAGTTATCTATGCTCCCGGGGATGAGTTCCCTTGCCGCAGCGACGCATCTTCAAATCCATTGTGTATATCAATAACCTGTGAATCAATAGGCCGTTTGATATCCACTCCTAAATCGCGAAAACCTTCTGCTTGACTAATGAGATTCCCCTTTCCTTCCGCCAGTTTTTTCATCGCGAGATGGTAACTTGCCTGTGCTTTACTGAGGCTTTGCCCTAACCCCTGCATGTCATCCACGAATAAGCGCATTTTGTCATACATTCTGGCCGCTTTGTCGGCAATCAAACGTGCATTCTGGCTTTGATATTCATAGCGCCAGAGATTATTGATCGTGCGCACAGCCACTAATAATGTTGACGGGCTGACCAGCATAATATTATGTTTCAGCGCCTCATCGAGTATTTCTGGAGCCTGATTGAGCGCAACTAGATAAGCAGCCTCAACCGGGATAAACATCAGGACATAATCCAACGAACGTAATCCCGGTAACTGCTGGTAATTTTTACGCCCTAGCCCCCGAATATGCCCTCTTATAGAGTTAATATGTTCCTGTAATGCCTGAACCTGTTCTGTTTCATCATCACTATTGAAATAGCGCTCATAGGCAACCAGTGACATTTTGGCATCAATAATGACATCTTTTCTTTGCGGTAGATGCACAATAATGTCGGGTTGAAAGCGTTCGCTGTTGTCAGTTTTAATATTGACCTGTGTATGGAACTCATGCCCCTCACGTAAACCGGATGCTTCGAGAACCCGCGCTAGTATCATCTCCCCCCAGTTACCCTGTATTTTATTATCTCCTTTCAGGGCCTTGGTCAGATTAATCGCTTCTTTTGCCATTTGAGCATTAAGCTGCTGAAGGTTACGGATTTCATGAGTTAACGTATGGCGTTCACGAGCCTCCTGCCCAAAGCTATCCTGCACCTGACGACGAAACCCTTCCAACTGTTCACGAAAAGGCATTAACAGACCATTGAGACTTTGGCGGCTATATTCATCTGTACGGCGGCGGTTTTGTTCAAAAATACGATTGGCGAGATTTTCAAATTGAGCATTCAGGCGCTGTTCACTATTGATCAAAAGACGCTGTTTTTCTTCAGCTGCCAGCTTGCTCTCTTCAAGACGAGTACTCAATTCACGTAACTCAGCTTCCTGTACGCTGTTGATTTCACGCTGGGCAAGCAGCTCCTGATTGAGTTGTTCACACTCCGTACGCCAGTAATGAGACTGCTCCAGCCTTTCATTGCTGACAGCAAGCTGGCCGTGTAATTCACGCAACGCCCTTTCTTTGTACTGAATACGCTGGTGAACAGAAAACCAAACGAAAATCCCCCCGCACAATAATCCACTTAAACCACCAATTAACACGTATAACCAATAGATATCCATCTATACACCCCACTCACATTACACCAGCGTCTGTGCTCAATGACTGACCTTAATGTAAGTTAAATAGAGGCTGTATAGATGTCCAGATTGTTTGCAGGATTTATTTAAGTTTGCAAAGCGGCTCGCAATTACCCCATCCACTCTGCAAGCCAGCGTATACCGAAAGCACCCGGCGCTAAAATACCAAATGCCCAAATCAGTGCAGAAGCAAAGTTAGCCAGCTGAAAATGACGTTGTGGCATAGCACAAATCCCAGCGACCAAAGGAATTGCGGCTCTTAATGGGCCAAAAAAACGACCAATAAAAACACCCCATATGCCCCAACGCTCAAAGAATCGATGTCCGCGTACTAAGGTTTGTGGATGGCGAGAAAGAGGCCACATCTGACCGACATTTTCCTTGTAATGATAGCCAAATAGATAGGAAACCCAGTCACCAAAGAATGCGCCTGCTGCTGCTGATATCCATATTGGCCAGAAATTTAATCCACTTTCACCAATCAGTGCCCCCAACCCTAACAGGATGATCGTTGCAGGTAATAGCAGAGAAATAAATGCCAAGGATTCTCCAAAAGCGAGCAGGAAAATAATAGGAATTGCCCATGCTTCATGATTTTTTACAAAATTGATAATTACTTCAATGACTTCATGCAAGCTCACATTCGTCTTTCCTGTGTTAATCTTTACTAATTTTCAGGTTAGCAGCAAATCAATGAACTGATGCTAACCTTGCTTTTCTTTACGCTAACAAAATGGATTTACTCCAGAAAATAGCTCTGCAATTTTTCCCGAGCTGTCATATCAAGCCCAACGTCTTTTTCTAACCAAATATCCACACTGCCATAATGCTGATTGATACTGTTCAGAGCTGTCATTAAAAACTCTTCTCTGACTGAAAATACATAAGACATTTTCTCAACCAAACTATCACTCATACTTTTTGCATATTCATTCAATAAATATTCCCGAAACGGTGTCAGAGTAATATTAGTTACCAGATAGTCTTCCATTACGGTATCCAGATCTGCTCCCAAAGCAAACAATACCAAAGCAGAACCGATTCCTGTTCTATCTTTACCAACAGCACAATGCTGCACAATTCCGCCTTTTTCCGGCTGTAGTAATAAACTGGCTAATGTCTTATAAGCCGGGTTATTAATTGGTAACAATTGGTATAGCCGCAACATAAAATCTTTAGCATCAAACTGTTCCAACGCCTCATGGCTTAGCTTATCGAAATTAGCATCAACCTCTTTGGAAAGCGGATTAGCCGGAGCATGATGATAGCTCGCACCACTCCATACATGATCCGGCCTATCTATAATTTCACTGCTATCACGATAATCGATGATCTGGAACAGGTTCTGTTCAGCCAAGAAAATCTGATCGTTATCAGTCAGCATATCCAGAGAGCCTGAACGAAATAACAGACCTGATTTAATCTTAGAACCATTACTTAGTGTTCTGTTACCTAAATCGCGGAAGTTAATACCGCCATTTAAGGGGAGTAATGAAGGATGAGATATAACTGTTGTGGTTGTGGTCATAATCACTCTTTTTTATTGAAATTAATGCACGATTGAGACAGTTTGTGGCTGAGACAAATCATCTTTAATACAAAATGTTATGACATTATCAGATTTCAGAATGAAAGGAAGTAAAGAAAACGGAAAATTCAGGTGATCGGGCCAGAGAATTCCGGCCCATAATTTCAACAATTACAATAAACGGCGAGCCGCATCAACAACAATGCTTAAGGCATTGCTTTCTGTTTTCTTCAACAATTCAACATCAGGAATTTCCTGCTGGGTACGGTTAACGATCACACCAGCCACCATTCCGGCACGCAATCCCTGGCTTGCACACATTGTTAATAGAGTTGCTGATTCCATTTCAAAGTTCATGACGCCCATTTCCTGCCACTCTTTCATTGAACCCTGAAAACGACGGACAACGCGGCCAGAATAGGTATCGTAACGTTCCTGTCCCGGATAGAAAGTATCAGAAGAAGCTGTCACACCAACATGCGTTGTAGTACCTGATGCTTTCGCGGCAGCGTACAGTGCATTAGTACACTCAAAATCAGCCACTGCCGGAAACTCCATTGGAGCAAAATGCAAGCTGGCGCCATCTAAACGAACAGCCGCAGTGGTTACCAGCACATCACCAACGTTAATATTTTCCTGAATTGCACCGGTTGTACCGATACGCAGGAATGTGCGTACACCTAGTTGAGCCAGCTCTTCTACCGCAATTGACGTTGATGGGCCACCAATACCCGTCGAGCAGACAACAACAGGTTTGCCGTCAATTTCAGCACGCCATGTTGTAAATTCACGATGGGAAGCCAGATGAACCGGGTTATCCATCAATCTTGCAATCTTCTCAACACGATCAGGATCGCCTGGAACAATAGCCAGGGTTGCACCCTGTAAGTCATTTTTGGTGATACCTAAGTGAAATACATCAGACATATTGGCTCCTCAACGGAAATAATTCAAAATCCAAATAAAATGGAGATACCTAAATCTAGTAAATACTCTGACACTTTTTAATGATTAAAGTCACATTTAATTGAATTTAAAAAGAAACACATACATTAAATTGTGATTATTGTCACAATTTAATGTATGTAGGTAACACCGTGAGTATAAAGCTGAAATAGAAACAATATTCGAAGAGTAGTCACAAAAAGCGCCCTTTTGAGCGCCATTGGAACACTTACATGATGAAATTAAGGAGTAATATTCCACACAACCCGATTCCCCACGCAATGGTGGTCGGAATGGACCAAATGATTATCTGTTTTTTCACATCCTTTATCCCCATCATCCTATTCACGACCCAGAAAAAACAGTCATTAAAATAGCTGAAAAACAGTGTTCCCACCATTGCAGCCTGAGCAGCAACCAGCATATTAATATCTGGTATCTGTTTGATAACCGGCGCAGAAATAGATGCTGCGGTGATCATAGCAACAGTGCCTGAACCTTGAATAATACGTATTAACGTGGCGATGATAAAAGGGATCAGAACAGGAGTAATCGGCAGACTGGCAACATATTGCGCCACTATTGTCCCGGTTGAACCCTCATTTAATACGGCACCTAAGGCTCCCCCGGCTCCCGATACCAATAAAATGATTCCAACCGTCTGTAAACCCGCTTCTAAGTGTTCTATTACCTCATGTTTACTGATATTTGGCATAAGTTTATAAATCGCCAGCAACACACTTATCGCCAGAGCAATAATCGGTGACCCAAGGAAATTAAAAACCTGGAAGTAAAGATCATCATCCTTCCCTGCAAATAGTGCAGTCTTTAACAACAGTCCATTTATAACACTGGTAAAAATGAGAACGATAGGTACAACGATAGGTAAAAGGGAAATGAAGAGTCCCGGTAAAGGCTTACTGGCTTTTTCTTCCATATATTGCTGGTGAATTTCTTGCAGATTTCCTTCATCCTCCACAAGCAGGTATTCAGGGTATTTAGTCTCCAGCCATTTAGCATAACAAGTGATGCCAATAACACATGGGATTGCCAGTACCATTCCCACCAACATAACCTTACCGACACTTACCCCAAATATTCCGGCCACACCAAGCGGCCCCGGCGTTGGCGGAACAATATGGTGAGTCACCACTAACCCACCGGCCAGCGCTACACCCAACGTTAATACATTCCGTTTACCTTTCTTCGCTAACGCTTTTACCAGCGGATAAAGGATAATAAAAGCCGAATTAACAAATATAGGAATACTGACAATATAGCCGGTGATTGCAAGTGCCCACTCTTCGCGCCTTTTACCCAGCCATTTAATCAGACTATAGGCGATTTGTTCCGTTGCACCAGAGGCTTCCAATATCCGCCCCATCATGCTTCCCAGCCCAATCACAATACCAATGTTACCTAATGTCGTACCAAACCCTTTAGCAATAACATCAACAACATGGCCCATACTCAGGCCACCAGATATTCCTGCAATAACTGCAGCAATTAACATAGCAACAAGCACATGAATACGTGTACGTAAAACCAGAAAAATCAGCGAAAATACCGCCACTCCCAATCCAATAACTGGAATGTAAAAATCAACCATAAAACCCCGTTTCAATCTGTATTATTGGCGAGAAAGGTGCATGGTATGCTGGACAAAGCCCTTGTTACAAGCTGTGTTAAAGTGGGCTTATTAGAAATTGATGTCTTGGTATAAATTAACAAAGGGATATTTAGATAATTTGAGAAAAAGAAGGGCGCTTCTTTTGAGCGCCATCACGATAGCCTACATGATAAGATTAAGAAGTAATATACCACACAACCCGATCCCCCATGCAATGGTGGTAGGAATTGACCAGACAATCATCTGTTGTTTTGCATCTTTAATGCCCATCATCCTGTTAACCATCCAGAACAGGCTATCATTGAAGTAACTAAAGAAAAAGGCTCCAACAGTAGCTGCTTGAGCTGCCAACAACATATTTATATCTGGTATCTCACTGATCACAGGAACAGAAATAGAAGCAGATGTAACCATTGCAACAGTACCAGACCCTTGGATTAAACGCACTAATGTTGCAATAATGAATGGGATCAAGATTGGTGTAATTGGCAAATTAGAAATTTGCTGTGCTAAAATCCCCCCAGTCCCACTTTCTCGCAATACAGCTCCCAATGCTCCCCCAACACCGGTCACTAATAGAATAATTCCAGCTGATTTTAACCCTATTTCCATATGCCCTATAATTTCCTCTTTTCTAACTTTTGGCATTAGGGTGTAAATCGCTATTAACACGCTAATTGATAGGGCAATAATAGGACTTCCAACAAAATCAATAAACTGAAAATAAATTCTTTTTTCTTTTACCAAAATAACATCAACCTTTAATAAAATATTATTAATTGCTTTTATTAAAATTAATATTATTGGAACAATAATGGGTAATAGAGATAAAAATAAACTTGGCAATCGTTTATTAGACTTTTCTTCCATATAGTTATTATGGATTTTTTCAAAATCTCCCTCACCAGAAAAATAATATTCAGGATATTTAATAGATAACCATTTGGCATAAAAAACAATACCAATGACACAAGGAATTGCTAATATCATTCCTATTAGCATCATCGCCCCAATATCTACCCCAAATATGCCTGCAACACCAAGAGGTCCGGGAGTTGGAGGAACTAAATGATGAGTTATAATTAACCCCCCAGCAAGGGAAACACCTAAGGTTAATAAATTTTTCTTACTTTTTTTCGCTAATGTCTTAATTATAGGATAGATTATGACAAAAGCTGTATCTACAAAAATTGGAATACTAACAATATAGCCAGTGATAGCTACAGCCCATTCCTCACGTTTTTCCCCCAACCATTTAATAAAACTATATGCTATCTGTTCAGTTGCTCCTGAAACCTCTAGTATCCGACCCATCATGAGTCCTAGTCCAATCACAATTCCAATATTACCTAATGTTGAACCGAATCCTTTAGTGATTATATCTACAGTATTCGTTATACTTAATCCACTAGTAATTCCAGCAATTATCGCTGCAATCAACATAGCAATAATCGCATGAACCCTCGAGTACAAAACCAAAAAAAGTAGAGTAAATACTGATACCCCTAATCCAATGATTGGAATATACAATGTCATATAAAAATCCTTTTAATATTTTTTATTATCAATAAATGTTAGAATATTTTCGCTAAACGAAGCATCAACATTGAATCCTAATGAAAGACTATGACTAATATCAAAATTACCCGGCCAACTTTCCACTATACTATTAATACTTTCATTCTTTTCAAAACTAATAAGATCTGCTATTTTTTGTCCTGCTACATTATTCAATGTATCAATCATTTCATCAACTGTTATGCTAATACCTGGCAAATTTATTATACGAGAAAAAGTAAATTCCTTCGCAGATATTTTTACTGAATGAATAATATTTTTAATAACAGTATCAGGGCTAGAAATCCACAATATAAGAGAAGAAGAAACTGGACAAACATTTTTTTCTCCATTCAATGACTCACGAATAATACCACTAACAAATGATGAAGCAGCTTTATTAGGTTTACCAGAACGAACACTTATAGTCGGCAATCTAAGTATTCTTCCATCGACATATCCTTTACGAGAATAATCATTAATCATTAATTCACACATAGCTTTTTGAGTACCATATGATGACTGTGGATTAACAGCATATTCGTCTGTTACAATTTCCGGTAGATTCCCCCCAAATACTGCTAGTGAACTGGTAAAAATAAATTTTAATGCTGGGTTATGGATACGAGCACTTTCCAATAAACGGCGTGTTACATCAAAATTAATTTTCATTCCTAAATCAAAATCTTCCTCAGCATGACTACTAACGATAGCAGCTAAATGGAATAGTATATCACTCTCTGAATCAATTAATTTCTCCACAGTTCCTTCAGCAGCCAAATCTAATGTAATGCACTGTACTCTAGGATCATTGATAGGAGAAGTTGGACATTGAATATCAACCAAAACTAGATGTCCAAAATTCAATCCATATTCATTTCTAAGCAAAGCTAAAGCTAACTGCTGCCCCAAAAAACCGGCACCACCAGTAATAATTATTTTCATACAAAATCCCCCTTACAACCTCTTATAGTTATTTTATAATTGCAAACATATCTTTATTAAATATTGACGATGTGTAATTCCAGATTTAATTCCTGAAATTTTTCTTGTATTGATATAGGCAGCCGTACATCACAAACAATATCATTCATATCTGATATCGGACAAACACGGAACATGCCATATTTCCCATATTTACTACTATCGGAAAGCAATACTTTTCTACGCGCAACTTTTAAAAGTGCTTGTTTAACTAAAACCTTTTCTTCGTGTGGAGTAGAAATTCCATGCTCAAGATCCCATGAGCTCGTACTAATAAATGCAATATCTATATTCAAAGTGTGTAACACCATAGCTGCACTCTTTCCAACACAAGAATAATTACGTTTATCCACCTGTCCCCCAGTATGAAATAAATTCAATTGGGGTTTACTCATAAGATATTGGGAAATAGAGAAGTCATTCGTAACGATTGTCAAATTAAAACGCTCTGCCAATACTTGTGCTACTTCAAATGTTGTAGTTCCCGCATCTAAATAAACTACTTGTCCATCTTCTACTAATGAAGCTGCATATTTACCAATCGCTCGTTTATGACGGTGATGAATATGTGCTTTCTCACTCCATGGCAACTCTTGTCGTAGAGCATCATTTAATTGAATTCCATCTGTAGAACTAATCACCTTTCCTTCTTCTTCTAAAATACGAATATCTCTCCTAACAGTCATATGTGAAACATTCAGTAACTCAACTAGCATACTAATAGAAACCGTTTTATATTCATGTAAGTGACGGTAAATAAAATCTCTACGCTCTGATGGGATCATTACCTTTCCTACTCTATTCTATATTCCATGATCATGGCTGAGCTTTTAAAAACCACCCTAGCCCTTCTTTTGTATATCCCTCTGGGTAATACTCACATCCAATCCATCCCTGATACCCCATTTCATCCAATTTATTAAATAACCAAAGATAATTAACTTCACCCTTATCTGGCTCGTTGCGCCCCGGTACTGAAGCTATCTGAATATGTTTGAATTTACCCCAGAGTCTTTCTATCGTTCTTAGTAAATCACCTTCCATAATTTGACAATGATAAAGATCTAATTGAATAAAAACATTTTTACGATCAATAAAACTTAATAATTCTTCAGCTTGAGTAGGCGTTGTCAAAAAATACTCAGGCATGTCACGAGTATTTATTGGTTCAATTAATAGATCAATATTATGTTCAGCCATTACATCTGCAGCATATTGGATATTTGTGATATAACACTCATTTTGTTGCTCTTGAGTGAATCGCCTATCCAACTTGCCTGCCATCGCATGGACTTGTTTGCAATCTAAAGCCAAAGCATACTTCAAAGCATTATATACTCCATCAGCAAATTCTTGTTCACGCCCAGGCAAACAAGCGAGCCCCCTGTCACCCATCTCCCAAATACCTGCTGGCATATTGAATAATACTTGAGTTAATCCATTTTTATTCAATATATTAGAGATATTTTCTACAGTTTCATGATAAGGAAACAAATACTCCACTCCTTTAAATCCAGCTTCTGCTGCTTTCGTAAAACGTTCAGTGAAAGGATACTCGTTAAACATCATGCTAAGGTTTGCTGCAAATTTAACCATAATTATGCCTTACATATTACCTGACAAAAACTATTTCCAATTCTTCGTAAAAATCTTCGTGTCTATCTCATATTTTTCTTTTTTAAAGCCAATACCATAGTATCAAATACCCTAATCAACTGAATTACAATTCCAAGTGAAATAATAAACAAAGTTATTTTTAATAACGATATTATTACTTATATAAATCATGAAATTTTAAATATTGATATATTCCATCAATATAAGGAAATATTTAAGAAGAATAGTATATTAAAAAATATTGGTAGTGTACTACAGAAAGGTAGAGAAGACCTCTAAGTCCATAAAAGGAAAGGACTATTAGATTGGTATAATTTGTTTGGAGAGATTAAATTGAATTTAATATGATAAAAATCAATATAACATAGAGCCATTTTATTAATGAAGCATATCCTGAGCATTTCTAAAAAAATTTATATCTCCAAAATTACCGGATTTCAGTACCAACCAATAATCATTCTGCAAGTCATATACCCAAGGAACACCCGGTGCAATGGCCGCTCCAATAGTGAATTGGTGAGTTTCTAAACTTTTCACCACCCGACCAGAAGTTTCTCCTCCAGCCAGAATAAAGGTATTAAATCCTTGCCGCTTTAATTTATCGGCTAATTGCGCAAAAATCTGCTCAACAGCATCACTGGATTGTTTAGCTCCATATTGTTTTTGAGTTACCCTTAAATCTTCTGGAGATTGTGTAGCATATAGCATTGGTGCCCACTCACATTTTGTTTGTTCCATAACCCAATTAACTAGATAACTAGAATAATCAGGATTATTAACACATTCCCCCACATCCAATACCATTGCTGGAGCAATCTTCTTATATTCCATAACTTGTTGATATGTCATAGGAGAACAACTTCCAGAAAGAACGATTGTTTTTCTTCCTCTACTAGGGACAAATTTCCCTGTTGATGATACTGACACACCACACTCTATCCGCTGATTACCTCCCGTATGATAGCAAGCAAGTGCAGCCCCCAATCCAGAACCACCTGTTACAAAAATCATATCAGACGCAACTCGAGCTATTGGAATAAAATCATCCATTAGCATAGTATCTACCACAGCATATCGAATATTCTCACGGCGAAATTTATCCAAACAATTACGGATAGATAGTTCTCCTTGTCGGACACAATTGAGATTTACTAACCCTGCCTGTCCTTTCGATTGTTGTTCTATTAACCGTAACAAGTTAGCATCTTTCATTGGTGTAACGGGGTGGTATTGCATACCACTCTCATTTAGTAATTGTCCGTTAACAAATAAATGTCCATGAATAACTGTTCTGCCATTAATAGGAAGAGCTGGACAAACTAAACAAATATCAACTCGCAGCTCATCCATCAAAGCATCTATGACGGGACCAATATTTCCTTCTGACGTAGAATCAAAAGTCGAACAATATTTAAAAAATAATTGCTGACACTCAGCTATATATTGTAACCATCGACAAGATTTCAGCGAATTATCAATAGCCTCATCAACCGGGCAAGAACGACTTTTCAAACTTATCACTATCGCGTCAACATCATATGGTACGGGGGTGTGCTTATTTGGCACTTCTAACAATTGGCACACTCTCCAACCACTTTGTACCATAAAACTGGCAATATCTGTTGCCCCTGTAAAATCATCAGCAATTATCCCCAGTTTAATTGTCATATCTTTCCCTCTGACCACATTCATTTACTCATTGGCTTTCCAGTTCATAGTAACATCTTCGCTTCCATATTTATTGAATTCTAAAAACACACCTATAAAAATCATAAATTGTATACCGGATTAATGAGCAGATAATTTCTAACTCTATCACTCATAATCCGATATTCTTTGTTTTTATTAAGTTATTTTCTGAAGTTCTCTGGTGTTGTCGCAATTAATTACCCATCTATACTTACATAGACAATTTCACAAAGAAACGACAAAAATCACACTGAAAGATTATTTATTAGCCACAAAAAAAACAATAACATATTGAATTTAATTACTTAATTTTAAAAAAAATGGAATTCATCATTTCACACAATGTTGTGACTTACATAAATAAAAATACTCAATAACAAAAACCACCACTTATCTAAAACAAACCGGATTAAAAATCCTGTGCTACTTTAATAATTAAATATTGAATTACCCTTTTCTTTATAACATTTACACTAATTCATTCCTGTAAAAACACAAAAATTAGTGTTTTATATCGATTGAGCTAGTAAAACCTCAACAAAGGAGGGAAATTACGATGAGCTTTTTTGATCAAATTTCAAATATGATGAGTCGGGGTAAGAGCCAACAAATTCAGCATATAATGGACTGGGTTGAAGGTCAGGGAGGAATAAGTGGGTTAGTTGAACAGTTTTCCCGGCAAGGATTGGATGGCACAATTCATTCGTGGATTGGTACGGGGGAAAATACGCCTATTCATGCTGATCAGGTTTCCTCTATTTTTGGCTCCTCCACAATCCAGACATTAGCAGAAAAAATGGGTATCGACCCCAGTGAAGCCTCATCACTCATTTCACAACATCTGCCTAATCTTATTGATAAGGTTACACCAAATGGTGAAGTACCTGAAAATCTGGATCTAAAATCAGTAGGGATGAATTTATTGAAAGATAAATTACTGACTAAATAAATTAACCTGCCCGCCATATTTATATTTTCCTATGGTGGGCAGGTTAAAGTCTTACTTAAATTTACTTAGCTATTAACTGAATCACGCAGACGTTTTGCGGCTTCAACCATATTCGCCAATGACTGGCGGGTTTCTGCCCAGCCCCGGGTTTTCAGGCCACAGTCGGGGTTAACCCATAAACGTTCAACCGGAATACGTTCAGCCGCTTTGCGCAACAAGGCTTCAATCCACTCAACACTCGGCACATTCGGTGAGTGAATGTCATACACGCCTGGCCCAATTTCATTTGGATATGAAAAGTCTTCAAACGAATCCAGCAGTTCCATATCTGAGCGAGACGTTTCAATGGTGATAACATCCGCATCCAGTGCTGCAATGGAAGTCATGATGTCATTGAACTCGCAATAACACATATGGGTATGGATCTGAGTCTCGTCTTCCGCAATGGCTGCACTTAGTTTAAAGGCATCCACTGCCCAATCCAGATATGCCTGCCACTCTTCGCGGCGCAGCGGCAAGCCTTCGCGCAATGCTGGTTCATCAATCTGGATAATGCCAATACCCGCTTTCTGCAAATCATCCACTTCATCACGCAGAGCCAGTGCAATCTGCTTAGCAATAGTTTCCCGGCTGATATCTTCCCTTGGGAATGACCAGCAAAGAATCGTTACCGGCCCGGTTAACATGCCTTTTACTGGCTTATCTGTCAGGGATTGAGCATAGGTTGCCCAATCAACGGTAATCGCTTCTGGACGGCTGATATCTCCGATAATGACCGGTGGTTTAACACAGCGGGAACCATAACTTTGTACCCAGCCGTTTTGCGTAAAGACATAACCGTCAAAATGTTCACCGAAATATTCCACCATGTCATTACGTTCGGCTTCACCATGTACCAGCACATCTAATCCCAGCCGTTCCTGCTCAGTGATCGCCTGTTTAATATGTTCACTGATATTGGTGCGGTAATGATTGCCATCAACGCGACCTTTCTTGAAATCCAGGCGTAAGCCGCGGATCTCTGTTGTCTGAGGGAAAGAACCTATCGTTGTTGTCGGCCACAAAGGTAGTTTATAACGTTGACGTTGGAGTCTGGCGCGCTCTTCATAAACTTGATTACGTTCGCTGTCCTGCGGACGGATCTTGTTAAGGCGCTCAGCTACAGCCGGATTATTCACCCGGACGGAGCTACGGCGGGCACGAATTGGCGCGCTATAATCATCCAGCTCGGGCTGTCTGCTGCCTTGTGGAGCATTCAATGCCTGAGATAGCAGAGAAAGTTCCGCACATTTCTGTAGTGCAAAGGCAAACCAACTCCTAACTTCTTCATCCAGTCCTGTTTCATCATTCAGATCAATCGGGCTATGTAATAATGAGCAAGAACTACCGATCCAAATATCTCGTTTACCCAATAAAGGCGCAACAAGTTCATATTTTGCGCTCAGATCTGCCCGCCAGACGTTACGTCCGTTAACAACCCCTAACGATAACAATAATGTCTCAGGTAAAGATTTATGCAGTTCATCCAGTGAATCCTGCCCTGCAACTAAATCAACATGTAACCCCTGTACCGGCAGTGATTTAATGGTCGCTAGATTATGACTGATACTATCAAAGTAGGTTGTCAGCAATAACTTAACCTGGCCCTGCAGTGCCTGATAAGCAGGCTGAAATGCAGCTAACCACTCTTCTGGCAGCTCCAGCACCAATGCAGGCTCATCTATCTGTACCCACTCGATGCCACGTTTTGCCAGTTCACCCAGCACCTGTTGATATACGGGCAGAATATCCGCCAATAAAGAGAGGCGTTCAAAGGCTTTGCCTTTTACCTTTCCAAGCCATAAATAAGTCACCGGCCCCAGTAAAACAGGTTTTACGTTATGTCCCAGTGCTAGTGCTTCATCGACTTCATCCAGCAGTTGAGTCCATCCTAATTTAAATTCTTGACCTTCCTGAAACTCAGGAACAATGTAATGGTAGTTAGTGTTAAACCACTTGGTCATTTCTGACGCAGCAGCCGGAGTACCTGTCGGTGCCCGACCACGGGCAATGCGGAATAGTGTATCTAAATCAATGTTTCCATCTTCATTTTGATGGCGAGGAGGAACGTTCCCCAGCAGCAGACTGGTCGTCAATACTTGGTCATACCAAGCGAAATCACCGACAGGAATTAAATCTACTCCTGCTTCTTTTTGCTGTTGCCAGTGACGTGCTCGTAATTCACGGCCTGTTTCTAGCAATTCTTGTTGAGAAATTTTACCTGCCCAATAGCTTTCTTGTGCTTTTTTTAGCTCTCTTTTCAATCCGATACGTGGAAAACCTAATGTATGATTTAAAACTGTCATGTCGTCACCCGCAAATTTTAGCCGTCTAGATGTTTACACTTCTATAATCAACAGGTAATGTATAAACCACAAGCGCAAATTATTCATCATCAACTTGAAGGTTTTTCATGATCGAAATTAAACACTTAAAAACATTGCAAGCACTAAATCTCTGTGGCTCATTGGCAGCTGCTGCGAATCACTTGCATCAAACTCAATCTGCTCTTTCACATCAATTCAGTGAATTAGAGCATCGTCTGGGATACAAACTTTTCATTCGTAAAAGTCAGCCGCTTCAACTTACACATCAGGGAGAAGTTCTACTGAAGCTGGCTGAGCAGATTTTACCGATGATCAAAGCATCTCTGAGTGAGTGTAATGAACCGGAAGAAACTAACCTACGCATTGCGATTGAATGTCATAGCTGTATTCAGTGGCTCACGCCTGCATTAAAGCTTTTCCGGGAAAGCTGGCCGCTGGTTAATGTGGATTTCAAATCCGGGGTGACATTTGATCCACAACCGTCCCTGCAACAAAAGGAGCTGGATATTGTACTGACATCCGATATTATTTCCGACAGCGATCTCCACTATACACCGCTGTTTGATTATGAAGTAAAGTTGGTGGTGGCCCCGGATCATCCATTAGCCAATCAGCGGGATATTCAGCCACAAGATCTCGCACCTGAGACGTTACTGATTTATCCTGTTCAACGACAACGTTTTGATATTTGGAGACGTTTTCTCCAGCCAGCCGAAGTAACTCCCACCCTGAAAACCGTTGATAACACTTTATTACTGATCCAAATGGTGGCAGCCCGCTTAGGTATTGCAGCATTACCTCACTGGGCCGTAGAAACATTTGAAAGACAGGGTTTAGTTGTCACGCAAACGCTGGGAGAGGGATTATGGAGCCGGTTGTACGCTGCCTGCCGTAAAGGAGAGCAACACCAACCGGCTATTGATACATTTATTCGTTCTGCGCGCCAGCACGCGGTGGATAGTCTGCCTTTTGTAAAACGGGTTTCAATATCCAGCGGTGATGCACCCAAAGCGATGCAACAATCAGGCTGCCTCCAATGCTAAAGCTCAGCCAATCTGGATGCTGCTGCCAAATGACAAAGTTAACCAGTAACCCAGCCGGAACCAGCATATTATTCATAATTGCGAGTGTTCCGGCATCAACCTGAGTTGCACCATAGTTCCACATAAAATAGCCAATACCGGATGCCCCTGCGCCTAACCAGATCAGAACCCACCACTGTAATTGCGTTGTCGGCAGCTTCTGTGGGTTACCAAAGATTAACCATCCGATAATTGCAACAACACAGGCACCTAAATAGAACCATGAAATCGCCACTCGTTGTGGGATCGGATGCTTCTCCATCAAACGCTTATAACCAACCTGACCAATAGCAAAGAAAATATTCGCCAGTTGCACCAAAATCAAGCCAATCCAAAAAGATTCACTTAGCCGGTCATAACGGATAATCGCAGCTCCGGCAACAGCCAGCAGCGAACTGAGTGCATATCCCCAACGCAGCCTCTGACGCTTCAGTAAATCGTAGATCAGTGTGACATACAGCGGTGTCATAACAGTAAAAAGCAGAAACTCTGCCACTGTCAGATAGTGGTACGCATGAAATACAAACAAGTACATCACACCCAGTTGGCAAGCGCCCACTGCCATATACAGCGAAATCACTTTCAGCGATAGCCCACGCCAGCGCAGGAATGGCAGGAATACCAAAGCAGCGAGTGCTACTCTGATGAGTACAGAAAACCAGCTATCAACCTGACCGGCAAGATAAGCACCGATCAGGCTGAATGAGGCGGCCCACAAAAATGTTGTGATTGTTAATAGCCACATATTTATTGAGATTTATCCACTAACAGTGCTTCCAGCAGATCAAGATCATGCAAAAGCGTCTGTAATGTTTCATTACTAACTTTACGGGTTGCACGCAAGTGATACAGTTCCCCTCTTTCAGCCCGTAATGCAGTCAGACGGAAACGACGCTCCAGCTCTTCAACCTCCAAGCTGTGTTCACCCTCGTCCGTGCCCGCAGTACGGCGCCGTAAGTAACCGGTAACCCGGGAAGCAACTTCGCTAATCACTTCAGCATCTAATTTTTCTTCTGTGCTGGCAGACAGGCGTTCTTCCATTTTATTCATACTGACAATCGCAACTTCAGCCATCGCTGCTTTCGCCATTCTGATTTCATCAAGATCAGCCTGTTTGTCTCCCACTTTCATACCTCTCAGCAAGAGTGGCAGGGCAATGACGCCAACAAAAAGTGAAACCAGAATCACACCTGCAGAAATAAAGATCAACTGATAACGGGCAGGAAACGGATCGCCATCCGGCAGGAAGAGAGGTACTGACAGAGCACCAGCCAGAGTAATAGCACCACGGACTCCCGCAAATGAAGCCAGCAACAATTCACGCGTAGTGTAGGTTGAGAATTCCAGTGGTTTCTTCTTCATCAGGATTTTACTGGTATTTTTCATCAGCCATAACCAGCAGAACCGCAGCAATACCAGTGCGCCATAAATGATGCCTACAGCAGCAAACAGCATCCAGGTTTCTACATGCGGGTCGAGATCAGCCTGAGCAACAGAAGTCTCCCAAATTCCCGGCAACTGTAGCCCCAGCATGATGAATACCAGCCCGTTAAATACGAATGCCAGCATTCCCCAAACATTATCCGCTCGCAAACGCATATCCAGCGGTGCATTACGGATCACGCCAGCCGTACTGATAGTCATACCCGCCGCAACAGCAGCCAGAATGCCAGAAACACCAATATGTTCAGCAATCATGTAAGAAGCAAATGGCAACAGCATCATAAACATGATTTGAGTCGCGGGATCATCGCCACTCCAGCGGCTCATCAATCTCAGTGATTTACTGTACAACCAGGTAACAGCAACGCCTGATGCCAGACCACCAATTGCAACTTTAAAGAATTCGAATGTTGCACCGGTTACCGTAAATGCCATTGTTCCCATGGCAATTGCCACAGCAAATTTCAGAGCGACCAGACCCGAAGCATCGTTCATCAACGCTTCACCTTCCAGCACACTCATCATATTTTTAGGAATGCGCCCTTTCCCGACGATTGAGGATAAGGCAACGGCATCGGTTGGTGACAACACGGCGGCCAGAGCAAAAGCCGCAATAAGCGGAATACTCGGCAATAACCAGTAAATCAAATAACCAATACCGACAACTGTTACTAAAACCAGCACTAAAACCAGAATAACGATTTCACGCCCATGGTGAAAAAATTCTCTGGTCGGTGTTTTCCAGCCATCAACAAATAACAAAGGAGGGATAAGTAAAACGAGGAATAATTCAGGGTCGAAAGTAACGTGTAAACCAAAATGAGGCCAAGCCAGCAACGCCCCCATTGCTATTTGCACTATCGGCAAAGGGACACGGAACGGGATCACCTTAGTAAGAACACCAGAAACTGACACCACCAAAATCAAGATCAAGATAGTAAAGAATATTTCCATGTTACCCTTACAAATTGCCAAAAATCCGTCGGTGAGGAGATTGTGACTGTTTTTTCTTTCTAATAACAGCGCTAATAACCACAAAAATTGAAGTTATTCTGGAAAATCAAAAAACAATCACATTGTGAATCAATGACCCGCAAGCCATTTTCTTATTTTATACTTATCTGAGGGATTTTGTCGAAAATTTGACAGGTTTTAAAAATTATCAGGCAGGGAAATATATGCGCAAACGTTAACCGCTTACGCATAGCTTTCAGGCTAGTTCTGGCTAAATGGCCCAACTGCTAGCATAGAATACCACCAGTGCAGTGGCGATGACTACCGTACTAATATTCAGCTTACGCCACTCACCGGCAAAAATACGCCCGACAACCAACGTGCTGAAACCTAACATAATTCCTGTCACGATATTACAGGTCAGAACGATGAATACGGCGCACAACAGCCCCGACACAGCATCAACAGAATCATCGAAATTCAGTTTTCTCACATTGCTCAGCATCAGCAGACCGACATACATTAAAGCCGGTGCAGTGGCATACGCAGGAACCAGATATGACAATGGGGAAAGGAATAAGATTAGCAGAAACAAAATACCGACAATGGTCGCAGTTAACCCTGTTTTTCCGCCTACAGCACTCCCTGCGGCAGATTCGATATAAACGCCAGCAGGCGAAGAGCCTATCGCTCCGGCAAAAATACTACTGACAGAATCAGCGGTTAACGCCTTACTACCACTAATAATCTGCCCACGCTTATCCAACAGGTTGGCCTGCCCGGCCACAGCTCTGATAGTCCCTGTGGCATCAAATACTGCGGTCATCACCAGTGCAAGAAGGCTTGGCAGGACAGCAGGCTGTAACGCCCCCATGATATCCATACTGAACATCAGGGAAAGGCCGTCTTCTCCTAATGTGGGGACTTTAAAAAAACCCTGATATTTCACCGCAGGATCGAAAATCAGGCCAATGATTGAAATAGCAATGATAACCAACAAAATGCTACCGGGGACTTTTTTCTTTTCCAGACCGATAATCGCAGCCAGACCAAACAGAGTCATAAAGACAGGAAAGGCAGTCAGTGTACCAAAGGCAACCGGTAATCCTTCCTTCGGATTTTTAATCACCAGACCGACACCATTTGCCGCAATAAGAAGCAAAAATAATCCGATACCAATTCCTGCCCCATGTGCAATTCCCATTGGAATATTGCGCAATAACCAGGCTCGAATACCGGTAACAGAAATAAAGGTGAATATACATCCCATCAGAAAAACAGCGCCCAGAGCAACAGGGATGCTAACTTGCTGCCCTAATACCAGACTAAAAGCAGTAAAGGCAGTCAGTGAGATGGCACAGCCAATCGCCATCGGCAAATTAACCCATAACCCCATCAGCAATGAGCCAATTCCGGTCACCAGACAGACAGAAATAAATACTGCGGTATGAGGAAATCCGGCTTGTCCGAGCATACCCGGTACAACAATAACGGAATACACCATAGCCAGAAATATTGTTAACCCAGCGAGAATCTCCTGACGTACCGAGCTTCCACGTTCAGTTATCTTAAAATACCTATCGAGTTTGCATTGAGTTGGTGCCTGCGTGCCAGACATATTTATCCCCTGCCAGTGTGTTAAATATCGATCATTATTTTTCTCATCATTTCTTTACTCCCCTTCCGACGAAAACGATTACGTCACTTAATAACGCTAAAAATGCTGAAGCTATCAATTCAGCCATTTCTCATACGCAATCGTTTGGCTTTTGAGATAAAAAAATGGTGAGATAATTTGAGGCAGAAGATTATCCAGTGAATCGGGGATAAGAATCAAGTCATAGCCATAAATTTTATTACCTGTTATCTATCAGCAAATCGTGTGTTTTGCCTATCAATCAACCAATAAACCAAGTAAAATTACGATTGTATTCTGAGTATATGTCACACCACAAAAAGACCACTCATTTCAATTCAAACAATAGGTTTTTTATAATGCATCAATCTGATGTTGTTGATCGTTCGCTTTTTTCCCTGAGCTGGCCGATCTTCATTGATATTTTTCTTCATATGGCAACGCTGTTAATCAATACCTATATGGTTAGCCATATTTCTTCCGCTTATCTGGCTGCGATGGGCGTTGGGAATCATGTTTTTGATCTATTTATTACTATCTTCAATTTTATCAGCGTTGGTTGCAGCGTTGTCATCGCCCAATACCTCGGTTCAGGAAGGCGGGATAAAGCCAGTCAGGCGATCCACATTTCCATCGCCTTTAATTTTGTATTGGGATTTGGCTGTGCATTGGTAACTATTTTCTTCGGCTACAAAATCCTGCATATCATGAATCTGCCAGAAAACCTGATGGATGATGGATTTGCTTATCTGCATATTTTAGGTATCTGTCTGATACCAGAAGCCATTTCAATTATTCTGGCAGCCTGCTTGCGAGTATATGGCAAATCCAAATCAGCCATGTATGTCACCCTGATTGCCAATCTACTGACAATTGTCGGCAATATGATTGTTCTGTACGGGTTCTTCGGGCTACCTAAATATGGCCTCGAAGGTGTGGCATGGTCTACAGTATTTGGTCGTACTGTTGCAGTTATTCTCCTTTGTGGCTTGCTATTTTATGGCCTGAAAATAAAGCTGGTACCCAAATTACTCATATGCTGGTCAAAGAATATGCTTGGAAAAATCCTGCATATCGGTTTGCCTGCGGCCGGTGAAAACCTCGTGTGGATATTGCAGTACATGACGGCACAGGCGTTTATCGGTTTGATGGGTGAAACATCTCTGGCAGCACAGACGCTGTATTTCCAGCTATCGCTGTTCATTATGCTTTTTGGGATTGCCACCAGTATTGGTAACGAAATTATGGTTGGTCATCTTGTCGGGGCAAAACGCTTTGAAGAGGCCTATATCCGCGGTATAAAAAGCCTGAAAATCGGTGTTATCGTCACAATTGGAGTGGTCTTATCTTTCTGGGCTTTCCGGCAACCACTTCTCGGCCTGATGACAGAAGACCAAAAAATCATTGAGCTGTTGCTGCCACTCTTCCTGTTATCAGTGTTTCTTGAACCGGGACGTACTTTTAATATCGTTATGGTCAACGCACTGCGAGCATCAGGCGATGCCCGGTTCCCGCTTTATACTGCCCTGATTTTCATGTGGGGTATCTCTATCCCCGTTGGTTATTTTCTGGGAATTACCATGGGAATGGGCATTCTGGGGATCTGGATTGGATTTTTCTGTGATGAGTGGGTACGTGGTCTGGTAAACGCGTGGCGCTGGAAATCCAAAAAATGGCAAACTAAGCGATTGGATGTTTAATCAGATTAAAGAACGTTAGTAAAAATGCCGCAGTAATTATCTGCGGCATTTGTAATAAGATAATCGGAAAGGTAACAGGAGTAATTATTCTGTTTTTTCTTTACGATAAAACGCTGAACGTGGGCCATACAGCAGGTGGCCATTCCAGTATTGCCCGGCACTTAACAAACGGTTGCAGGTAATACCCGCAATTTCGTGTCCTCTATCAGCGACAGTATTCACAATTTGTTCAATGGCCGCAGACACTAACATACCAATAATTCCGCCACCACCATTGTTACGATTCTCTGCGCTGGATGCTGTTGCGATACCACCCCAGATTTTTTCACCTGTACGCAAATCAACCAAACGAGCCTCAGCAGTCACACGAGTATCACTACTGATGATCTGATATTGTGTACCGTATTGCGTGATATCCAAGTAAAGCGCTGCATCTGCACCAAAAATATCATGCAATTTCTTATAGCTGATATTGCTAATATCCTGAGCCTCAGACACACCATTCTGCCGGAAGGTTTCTTCTACTACCGCAACAGGAAAAACATAATATCCTGACTCAGCCAATGGATAAGTAACCTGAGAAATCACACTGCCAGCGGCTTTCACATCTACAGACTTATTCACTGCTGGCAGAACCAGTATTGATTTGGGATCGCTTGCCCTTAAGGCAGAATAATCATGCGGTGCCTGTTTGGCACACCCCGTCAGTATCAGCAAAAATAAAGCACCAATCGCGCCCAAAATACGGTTCATTATTTCACTCCCTTATTTTTATTCAGCAGAAAATCCATATAAGGTGCAGATTCAGGAAATAATCTTTTCTCTATTTCAAACTGCTGAAAGGCATCCTCAATATTGCCTGTTTTGCTGTACAGTAGCCCCATTTGTGCATGCAGGCCGGGAGGAACCGGTTTATCTTTGGCTTTTGCTTGTTCAATCACTTTTTCCAGAGCCTGTATCTGCTCCAGTGGCCCAGTTTTATCTTGTTGGTAATACTGGTAAAGCGTTGACTGGTAATCACCCCATTCATAAATAGTTTTAGGTGCCTGTACACATCCGACTAACACTAGCGTGCCCAGTAACATCCCCGTCTTTTTCATCAAAAACATTAAATGATCTTTCCTATATAATATTTATTATTAATTCGTTGGCTTCCAAGCACCACTTTCAATACCTGACACTAAATCATTCACGGCTTCACGAATTGCCAAATCCAAAACCTTGCCATTCAGAGTGGAGTCATAACCCGAAGTGCCGCCAAATCCAATAATTTCACGGTTGGATAGCTTGTACTCCCCGGCTCCCGCTGAAGAGAAAACGACTTCGGAAGTTTCCACATTCACCACATTCAGCATCACTTTTGCATAAGCGATCTGTGATTTACCACGACCTAAAATTCCCCATAACTGGTGATCACCTACTTCTTTACGGCCAAATTCAGTCACTGCACCAGTAATGACATAACTTGCCCCTTTTAACTTCTGTGCTTTACCTTGTAATCCGGCTTCTGTTTGCAATTCGGCCATATTCGTGCGCTCCAGCACATTAAAACGACCGGTTTGCTGTAAGTCTGTCACCAGAATAGTTTTTGACTGGTTACCCAAACGATCAATACCATCAGAGAAAATACCATTCTGGTAGCTTGAACGGTTTTCAAACTTACCCACAGCAATAGGGCTGCGAATACCTTTGTAGGTTGTGTTATAAGAGGAAACTTTTTGAACCTGAAGAGTTGATGAGGATTCTGTTGCACAGCCGGCTAGCATGAGTGAAGCCAGACAAACAGAAGCTAAAGTCAGTTTACTTTTCATTATTTTCTTCCTGCGAATTTTTTGATTAACAGCCTGTCAGGTCAGTTATACCTTTATATTATCTTGCTGGTTTCTATTTAAGCGAAATTAAGTATATAACGGCAGATATGACCAAGATAAAACGGCTAAATAATAGGTTTTATCATAGGAAAAGTCCATGAAATAAAACATGATATAATCAACAATGCTCTGTCACTATAGTTAAACAAAACTGAAGATATTAAACCTTAAAATATCATTATAGAAATATCATATATTGCGGAATATTATTTCCAAACAACCCGCTAAAAATAGGAATAATTATATAAACCCTGACTTAAATGATAATTAACATCTCTTCCAGAGCTTCTCACACTAGGCCTCGCCTGTGTCACTATACCTGATGAGTTTTGAATATCACAACTACGATAAAATCACTAATTCCTATCTAAAAATAGAAATAACTTTCTAAAAAAACGGAAAAACAAAACAAATATAATTTTAAAAAATAAACAAAACAAAAACACATACATGCCATTTTAAAATCATATAAATATCAGATGGTTTAATTAATCATTAAATAATATTTGATAAGCATCTATTCCGTTCCGTTATTTTTATTTAAAGCGATAAATTAATACAATATTCTGACCATAAATTGATTCAGATTAAATAAAATATAAAAATAAATAAATAAAATTACCCACATTAGGACAGATGGATTTTTATCCATTTTTTATCGCTAATAAGAAAAAACTAGATTAATATTCTAAATTATATCATAATGAAAATAATAAAAAGGATTTAATACTAACAGGATGTTTTGAGTAAGTTCAGATGTGATAAAACACATCGTTTTCTCTCTGGTTGTTTAAATTTTCAATATTATAAACAATTACAACCTCCTGATATAAAAAGAAAATGATAAACCGCACCCATTTAGGCATAAAAATGACTCTTCTCAAAAACGTATTAAGCCAGAGTCATCCGGAAAACATTTTCTTCATAAAATTCTTTAATATCAACACACAACAATTCATTTTCTGAGCAAACAATTCTTTGGTGTTTATATGGTATGTCTCCCTGCACTTAGTTAAACCCGACTCCAACACCAAAAATGTAAGCGAGAACTATTATGAAAACAGCAATAAAAGGTAATCAGCCCATGTCTCATGTTTCTTCGGCAGCAAAACGAGCCAATATGACAGAAGCTGAATGGAAACAAGCCATAAAGTTCAATGGTACTGACATGGGTTGGGTGATCATGAGTATTGGCATGGCCATAGGAGCAGGTATTGTTTTCCTTCCTGTTCAGGTTGGTCTGATGGGACTATGGGTTTTCCTGCTCTCTTCAGTTATCGGCTATCCGGCTATGTATCTTTTTCAGCGGTTGTTCATTAATACACTTGCCGAATCCCCCGAATGTAAAGACTATCCCAGCATAATCGGGGGTTATCTTGGTAAAAACTGGGGGATTTTATTAGGTGTGCTCTACTTTATTATGCTGGTAATTTGGATGTTTGTTTACTCCACTGCAATTACCAATGATAGCGCCTCATACCTACAAACCTTCGGAGTGACCGATAACTTACTCTCCGAAAATCCTTTTTATGGTCTGGCCTTAATCTGTATTTTAGTGATGATTTCTTCCCGTAGTGAGCAATTACTATTTAAAGTTTCCAGCCTGATGGTAACGGTAAAATTAGTTGTTGTTGCAGCACTGGGGCTTTCCATGATTGGTATGTGGCACTTATACAATATCGGTGCGCTTCCTCCTTTTTCCATGTTAATCAAAAAAGCCATTATCACGCTACCTTTCACACTGACTTCCATTTTGTTTATTCAGACACTCAGCCCAATGGTTATCTCTTATCGAAGTCATGAAAGCAACCGCGAAGTTGCCCGCTATAAGGCACTACGAGCGATGAATATTGCCTTTGCTATCCTGTTTTGTACCGTATTTTTCTATGCCGTCTCTTTCACGCTGGCACTAGGGCACGATGAAGCAATCAAAGCTTATGAGCAGAATATTTCTGCACTTGCGATTGCCGCCCAATTTTTCCCTGGTGGCTGGGTCATTTTTGTCAGTGTCATGCTCAATGTCTTCGCTGTCATGACCGCTTTTTTTGGTGTTTATCTCGGATTCCGCGAAGCCAGTCAGGGAATAGCCATGAACCTGCTAGGACGGTTAATGCCTGCTGCAAAAATCAATGAAAAGTGGGTCCAAAAAGGCATTATGGTATTTGCTATTTTATTGGCGTGGGGAGCTATCATTCTTAATGCCCCTGTTTTAAGTTTCACCTCTATCTGTAGCCCGATATTTGGGATTGTAGGCTGCCTAATTCCAGCCTATCTGGTTTATAAAGTCCCCAGCCTTCATCACTACAAAGGAGTCTCACTGGTTTTAATTATCTTCACAGGGCTCTTACTGTGTATCTCTCCTTTCCTGGCCTTTTCTTGATGTGATAAAAACAGTCACTGACTGTTTTATGATTAAAGTTTATTTACAAATAACGGCCTTCCGCTACGGAAGGTCTTTATCAGACATATTTCAATTAGCTTTTCTATTATCTTTACGCATCTACCTCTATTACCCTTTTTATAAAGATCACAATCTCTCATCTGGAATGCATATTTTATGCCGGATAAATTCATTCCTTAACTACCACAATGTATCTTGAAATCTATAAGTCATTTGTGTTATCAAATACCTCTAATAAACTATTATTGCAATGATAATCGTCATTTTTAATTAATTATAATTTATATTTATTTAATAATTTATCCTGCCTTAATAGGAAAAATAAAGCCATTTAGTTATTAATGAAATAATCACTTACAAAAATAGTAACTATAAATAATAGTTCTCCAATACATATCCATTGATCATTTAACACTCTACAATACTTCCATTATTGGCATTAAAATGCCTACTATCATCATTAAATATTAAACATCAAAACAAAATATCGTATATTCAAAAAACATAAAATATTAATCCATAAAATATCATATGGAGTCTTTTTGTAGATAATTAGCACACAAAATAAGTGTATATTTTGATCTAATTAGATAAATCATTTACTTTTTCCACTAAATGCAGTAAAAAGACGAAACCACTACACCCTAAAGGAACAATATAAGAATAAAAAACTAAAAATAAAACTCAGTAAAATGTTTAGTTGCAAAATTTAGCCAAACAACATTCTTAGTAGAATTATCTTTATAATTAGCCCATTCTATTCACGAGGGTTACATAACAAATATTTACACTTTCTCAATAAATATTTTCATTAAAAAAAGATAAATAGAAGCAGTAAATTTCTTCATTGTCTGTTTTCTAATTATATTAACCTGGTATTTATCCAATCATGTGGAAAAGCTCCAATAGCTTGTTGTATTCGATTAGTTTAAATATCCCCGTTATTTATAGCTGATCGAACTGATGTAATAGGAATGATAATTTCATGAAGCAACGTAAATTTTTAACCCGATACGAAATAGATGCAATTTTGGCAGAAACAAAACAAGGACGTCATGCAGAACGAGATTATTGCATGTTATTGATGTGTTTTATTCATGGCTTCAGAGTCAGTGAGCTGTGTAATTTATGTTTATCCGATCTCGATTTAAATTCAGCTATTATTCATATCAGACGATTAAAAGGTGGTCTGTCAACAACACATCCACTAATCCCGGAAGAAATTGAAGCACTAAAAAAATGGCTGGATGTACGCCAAAAATGGCGAGAAGCGGATTCTC
Source organism: Xenorhabdus stockiae (assembly GCF_002632825.1). Lineage (GTDB taxonomy): Bacteria > Pseudomonadota > Gammaproteobacteria > Enterobacterales > Enterobacteriaceae > Xenorhabdus > Xenorhabdus stockiae. The sequence continues at coordinate 44,211 of NZ_NJAJ01000003.1, read as the reverse complement.
CATGGGTTTTCCTCTCCCAAAAATCGGGAGCGGTTTCACGGCAACAAGTTTATGGGTTACTAAAGCGTTATGGCAAGCAGGCTGCGGTCAGTGTTTCTCCACACCCTCATATGCTAAGACATGCCTGTGGTTACGCACTTGCCGATCTCGGCCGTGATACACGTTTAATTCAGGATTATCTGGGGCACCGTAATATTTCACATACAGTGATTTACACAGCCAGTAATGTAAAACGCTTTTCTAACATTTGGGAAACACACTCTAAGTGAATTTCCATCTATTTTCCCTGTATTCACTATACACAATAGAATTCAAGATGCATCGCAGCGGCAAGGGAGTTCACCCCCAGGAGCATAGATAACTATGTGACAGGGGTGAGCGAGCGCGGCCAACAAAGAGGCAACTTGAAAGACGAAGTGTATAACATGATCTGTTATTGCGACGATCTCCACTACTTCTTCTGTGGAGATTGCAGATAAAAAAACAGGTGAATTCATCATAATACAAATATGAACCTTAACGTATGATAAATCTGATTTATGTATAATATTTGTCTTTATTGTTTTTTATTTGTTAAATCAGTACTTACTGTTTTTATAAAACTTAAACTCCAGGTTAGAATTTATAATATAAATTTCTATTTAAATATGTGAAAAAAATTTCTACCTATTCTTAATAATATACATTATGAATTTCAGGTTGCAGCCAGTAATACAGCAACTGAAAGGTAGATATAGAAAAATGCATTACCCAGAATCTTACTGCAATGAAGTGATTTCATCAGTAAAGAGGCAGCTTAAAAAATGAAGGGAATATTCCCTTCATTTTTCAAGTTCAGTGAAACAGATATCTTGTTATTAAAAAATGACTAACTATAGTTGTGCAAATTTTTCCCTGATTTTCTGCTCTGGCAGATCTACTCCAATAAAAACCAACACACTTTGACGCTGTTCATCATCACGCCATTCACGATCCCAGTCCGCACTGTACAAACGCTGTACTCCCTGAAACAATAACCTGCGCGATTCTTCCTGAATGGCAAGAATACCTTTATAACGCAGTAAATTATCAGCAAAACTCAGTAACAATTCTTCCATCAAATTTGAAACTTTCGTTAATTCCACTGAATGGTTCAGAGTAACAACTATCGACTGAACACTATTTTGGTGCTGAGGGATAAAACGAAAAACAGGCTGTGTAATAGTCAGTTGATCATTCAGAATAAAGCCTTCCAGATCAAAAAGCAGACCTAAGTCAGCCTCACCATGTACGATCTTATGGATCGGTGCTCTGGCATTGATCTTCTGCAATCGCCCGATTAATGCGTCATTCTCAGGAGCAACATCCGTTTTCGTCAACAAAAGCCTATCAGCATATCCTACTTGTGATTGTGCAATGGAAAAATCATCAAGCTGCTGCTCTGCATGAACCGCATCCACCAGTGTAATAATGCCATCCAGTAAAAAACGCTGACACAAAACCTCGTGAGAAAAGAAAGTCTGAGTGATTGGGCCGGGATCTGCCATCCCTGTACATTCAATAATCAGACGATCAAAAACAAACTGCCCGTTATCAATACCATCTAATAAATCAAGTAAAGTATCTTCCAGCTCATTCGAGCGACTACAACAGATACAACCATTGCTTAGTGTTTTAATTTGTGTTGCTCTATCTCCGATAAGTTCATTATCAATAGGTACTTCACCAAATTCATTTTCTATGACAGCAATTTTATAACCATGTTCAGCATTGAGAATATGCTGTAATAATGTCGTTTTCCCTGATCCTAAAAATCCTGTAAGGATGGTCACTGATATAGGTTTCATTTTTTCCTGCATCACTATAAAAATTGTTTGTTTTAAAAAATTCAAATCTGAGATCAATAATAATACACGATTTGAACAATCAGATTAATCCAGTTACTCCAATTCTAGAAAAATAATACCATACTGATAAAAATTACTTCTCTTCTCAGACTTGTATTAAAAAACAACTCCAGCAGAATACTATTTATATTAATGGAGATGGACCATGAAAATAAACAAAAGAATTGAGATGGATCAAATTCCTCATAGTACCGGGACTCAGGAAGAACTATCAATTGATATTGCTATTGTTGGTGCGGGTGTATCTGGTTTATATACAGGATATCGTTTGTTAAGTGGAGATTATTCTGACAACACCAATTATCCTACAAATGTACATATTTTTGATTTAAATCATACGATAGGAGGAAGGTTACTCTCTGTTAACTTACCTGGAATGGATATTATTGGTGAGTTAGGAGGAATGCGTTATTTAACATCACAAAAGATCACCACTTCATTGATTGAAAATATTTTTAAATTAGATCACGCTCCCTTTCCAGAAAGTGACTCACCAAATAATTTTTTCTATTTACGAGGTCAGCGATTCAGGGCGGATATATGGTCTGAAATGCAGAAAAATGATAAAAAATTTAAAATACGATACTTTCTTAATGATGATATTCAAGGATATAGTGCATCACAGCTATTTAATAAGATTATATATGACGTTTTAGTTGCAGACCCTTGGTTTAAGAAGAACTATGGTAATCTTGTTGAAAAAACAAGTAAATATGATTACAAATTTAAAATCAGTCTACGGCAGTGGGATATCATCAAAAAGAATATAACTTATATTAAAAAAGGAAGCCCCTATGATCAAATGAAAGTCAAAGACATCGGATTCTGGAATTTAATTAAAGATCAAGTCGGTCAGGAAGGATATAATTTCTTATCTGATGCAGGAGGATATTACTCAAACACCATAAACTGGAATGCTGCTGAATCAATGTCTTATATGGTAGGTGATTTTACACAAACTGATATAGAATATAGAACTATTAAAAATGGATATGATCAATTAGCTTATGCTTTAGCAAAAGCCTATACAGACCAAAATGGTGCTAAGCTATGGTTAAAAAACACTTTAATAACTTTTCAACATAATAATGGCGGAAATCGTCGTTATTCATTAAAATTCAGAAATGAAAATAGCCAGACTTATTGGACAGTACACACTGACACTATTATTCTGGCAATGCCAAAACAATCCCTTAATCTTCTGGATCAGTACAATTTTTTCTTTGATAAACATTCACAACCAAAATTAAATAAGAATATTGATACGGTCATTCCTGAACCATCATTAAAATTATTAATGGGATTTGAATACCCGTGGTGGAATAAACAATTTAACACCAAATCCGGTGCATCAATTACTGATTTAGCTATTCGCCAATGCTACTATTTCGGCACAGACGATAAAAATTCACATTCATTATTCCTATCAAGCTATAACGATATGCGGGCTGTAACATTTTGGAAAGCACTGATACAAATAAAAGATAAAGACTCTATCTATGAACCTTGTGAAACTCGTATAGTATCAAAAGAAAAATTGAAAGAATCGCCTTTACCCGGAGAGCCTGTATCTAAACACCTGGTCGAAGAAGCAATGAATCAGGTTAAAGAGCTACATGGTATTGATATTCCTCCTCCTTATATTGCCCGAATTCAAGACTGGTCTAAGGATCCATATGGTGGTGGATATCATGCATGGAAAGTCGGAGTATCAGTTGACGAAGTCATGCCTTTTATGAGGCATCCAATAAAAAATGAATCAGTGCATATTATCGGAGAAGCTTATTCAGGGGATCAAGGCTGGACTGAAGGAGCATTTTGTGTCACGGAAAAATTATTACAAGAAATATTTCGTCTTAATTGGCCTGAGTGGTTAGATAAAGAATATTATTTAGGGCGATAATTATCTATATGCAATGAATTTCAATATAGAACACTATTTAGTCTCAATCGTGTTTGGCGTGCAATCTGTGTCTGGTTTTATAGTTAATAAAATTAAATTTTAACAATAAATAAAATTGGAGAATATAGATGAATCGACATGACGTTATTAAAATGGAATCACCATTATCAGATCATGAAAATAAATACATTCATAATAAAAAATATGATATCTGTGTAGTCGGTGGAGGAATTATTGGATTGTGCACGGCTTATTATGCCGCTAAGTCTGGTAAGAATATACTGCTGATAGAAAGGAATACTATCGGAACACAAGACTCAAGCTCAGCAGGACATGTCAGAATGTGGAGAACCGTGTATGATGATCTTGAACATGCTAAATTATCTTTCAAAGCCGGAGAAATGTATTATGATTTAGAAAAAGATCTGGATTCTAAATTCATGTATATGAATGGGTTACTCAATTTTGGTATCGCCACAGGTGATACACCACAAGGCACTCTATTCGGGCCAGTAAGAGTATTAAAAGAACTCAATAAAAAATATGAAATAATTACCAAAGATGAACTGGAAAGTAAGTATCCTTTCAAAAATCTGCCAGATAATTATATGGGTTTATATAGCCCTGATAATGCAACCATTGATGTCAAAAATATTATCAAAAAACTTGGTCAATACTTGAAAGAGTCAAATAATGTTACCGTTACTGAGGAAACAAAAGTCTGTAAAATAACCAGCCGCCAAGATGGCGTTTCGATTATAACAAACAATGGCAGCTATAAATCTGATAAAGTAGTGATGACTTCTAATGCTTTCACCAATCAAATATTACCTGACTCAGTAGGAATAAGAATAAATTATATTATTTGGGATATGTGCTTTTCATATTATAAACTCACCGGAGAAATTCCAGAAAAAAACTATCCAATGTTTTTTCAATTTGAGAATTCTAAAAATGGTTACAGCAACCTGTTCTATGGCTTTCCTAGTTATGACTTTGCAAGAAAAGGCTTTATCCGTCTGGCGGTAGATTGGGCTTCGTATACTTATGATCATGTGGAAGATAGGTGTTTTGCACCAAAGGAATTAGATATTGATATAACCCGGGATTTTGCCAACAAATATATGAGAGGAGTCGATACAACCCCTATTGATATGGCGAGAGCATTGCATGCTGATTTACCTGATAATACAGCCGTCCTGGATTTTATACCTCAACAATATGACCAATACAAAAATATTATCTTATCATTAGGTGGCTGGTCATTTAAATTTGCCCCATTATTTGGCAAAGCCTGCGCCGATCTTGCATTAAAAGGAAGTACTTCTTTTAATATTTATCCATTCAGGATAGACAGGAAAAATATTATTAAGCCAGCTTAGCTGCCAGGTTTACCTGACTTAGCCTGAGGCGCAATCAACACTTTTTGATAAAAATAAGGTGACGACGCGCCTCAGGTTTGTACCATCTACACTCGCTAACAACAACGCATTCCCCCTTTCCCATCACCACCATAACGTGCATTCTGCCGTTCACGGAAGAATTCTTCATAAGTCATATAAGGTTGGTCGGGATGGTTATCCTTCATATGCTGTACATAAGTATCATAGTCAGGCACTCCCACCAGCATCCGGGCTGCCTGCCCTAAATATTTTCCGGCACGGCCAAGATTACCAAACATAACACTCTCCCATAACTGTTCTCAAAAGTGATTTCCTTAATGCTATACCTTAAAACTATACCTTAAAGAAATACCCCACATAATACAAAACCTATCATGTGGGGTATTGTGATTGCCAAAGCCACTCTATGGCTTAAATATTAGCATCAGTGCGTAGAAGAAACTTTTACTCCACCTTCCGGAACAGGAACATAAGGCGTTTCTTTATCTGTACGTTCTGGGTTTTTATTCGCGTTTATCGCAGTTTTGATACCATAAATAATAATGCTATAGACCACAATAAGGAACAAAATGCTCAGGCCAGCATTCGTATAGTTGTTCACAACAATATGGCTCATATCATTGATCTGCTGAGCGGTCAGATCTGCTCCGCCTTCCGCAATACGTTGCTTATATTCCTTCGCCAGAAATAAGAAGCCTTCCAGTTTAGGGTTATCACTGAATAATTTCAGCCCCAACGCCCATGTGGTACAAATCAACAACCAAATAGCCGGTACAACCGTTACCCAAATGTACTTAGTACGTTTCATTTTGATCAGTACAACAGTACCCAACACGAGTGCAACAGCTGCCAGCATCTGGTTCGAAATGCCAAAGAGTGGCCACAGGCTCTTAACACCGCCCAGCGGATCGACAACGCCTTGATACAACAGGTAGCCCCACATTCCCACACAGCCCGCTGTACCAATTATACTGGCAATCAGGGAATCCGTTTTTTTCAGCGATGGAACGAAATTGCCCAATAAGTCCTGCAACATAAAACGGCCGGAACGTGTCCCTGCGTCCAGAGCAGTCAGAATGAACAACGCTTCAAACAAAATACCAAAGTGATACCAGAAGCCCATATCTGCGGCCGGAATGATCTGATGGAATACATGAGCAATACCTACCGCCAGAGTCGGTGCACCACCGGCTCGGTTCAGAACCGAAGGTTCACCTATGTCTTTTGCCGTTTGCAGGATTTGGTCAGGTGAAATCACAAATCCCCATGAACTTACCGTGGCGGCTGCCTGAGTGGTGACATCCTGCAAAGCTGCCATAATCACAGGCGCTTCAGATGTTCCCAGATTATGCAAATCCGGCATGGTAATACCCAGTGCAGACGGCGGCGTATTCATGGCGAAATAAAGCCCCGGCTCGATGATGGATGCAGCAACTAAAGCCATGATCGCAACGAATGATTCCATCAGCATTGCACCATAGCCAATGAATCGGGCATCTTTTTCGTTTGCCAGTAACTTAGGCGTCGTACCAGAAGAAATCAGGGCATGAAAACCAGATACAGCACCACAGGCGATCGTAATAAATAAGAATGGGAATAACGTGCCTTTCCAGACAGGGCCTGTACCATCAACAAATTGTGTTACAGCCGGCATTTTCAGGTCAGGATTAAGGATCACAATACCAACCGCCAGACCAACAATCACACCGATTTTCAGGAAAGTTGCCAGATAATCGCGTGGTGCCAGAATCAGCCAAACAGGCAGCAAGGCAGAGATAAAGGCATAGCCAATCAATGCATAAGTAATGGTGGTATCTTTGAAAGTTAAAGCCGGTCCCCAATAAGGATCAGCAGCGACAACACCACCAAACCATATCGCAGCAATCAGCAGCAGAATACCAATAACGGAAACTTCCCCCACTCGTCCCGGGCGGATATACCGCATATAAATGCCCATGAACAGAGCAATGGGAACGGTGGAACAAACGGTAAATACTCCCCACGGACTTTCTGCCAGTGCTTTCACCACTATCAGTGCCAGTACTGCCAGGATAATGATCATAATCAGGAAGCAACCGAACAGGGCGATTGTTCCCGGAACCCGCCCCAGCTCTTCTTTAACGATCTCTCCCAGTGATGTTCCATTACGGCGGGAAGACATGAACAGAACCATAAAGTCCTGTACGGCACCGGCAAGAACGCCCCCCGCCAGCAGCCACAATGTTCCCGGCAGATAGCCAACCTGTGCCGCCAGCACTGGCCCGACTAACGGCCCGGCTCCCGCAATAGCAGCAAAGTGGTGACCAAACAGGACATTTTTGTTGGTTGGCACATAATTGAGGCCATCATTATTAACAACCGCCGGTGTTGCCCGTGTTGCATCCAGCTTCATCACCTTAGTGGCGATATAAAGGCTGTAATAGCGATAAGCAACCAGATAAACTGCCACCGAAGCAACAACTATCCATAAAGCACTAACATGTTCTCCCCGACGTAGTGCAACAACTCCGAGGCAAAATGCCCCAATTATCCCCAGTATCATCCAGGGGATATGTTTTAAAAATTTATTATTGTTCATAAAACACCCTTTTTAAGGTAAGACGAACAGCAAGTTACCCTTTCATTTCTCCGCTTCTGTACGCCAGTTATCCGACTACCGCAGGAAGCGATACTACTCGCCACACTGTACTATGATACGAAACTTCTTCCGCCGGGATGGGAAGGATCTGCGCTAACGGTGAAATAACACATTAAGCGGTCAGAATCCTTCTATCAGTGGTTTTACAGTGACTTTAAAGTAAATGCTTCGTGAATATACTTATCGTCTACAAACCAAAATCAATGGCATCATCTTTCAGGCTGTTAAAGTCAGCATACTTACCATCAAATGACATGACAGTGTGTTGATCGCCGCATTGCTGCTCAGAGAACCAGTCACATTCAGAAGATAACCGAGGTTCTTCAATCCCCAGCCACGTGGATAGCATAGGTAAAAGATGAAATCCGCTGCGGTAAGCATCGATTCTGGTTTTAACGTTGTAGTCATAGCCAGTAATGACGAAAGGCACCTGATAATTCTGTTTATTGGCATCACTATGGTTCAGATTCTCTTTATCCGTTCCTTTGCGCACAAAAGACAAACCATGGTCAGCAAAATAGAGCATCGTCCAGTTCAGCTGGTTGTGTCTGGCGATATTCTCAATTTCAGCCAATAAACTGTCCGTATTATGGATGCTTTGTACATAACAGGAGATATCTTTGGAGTGAAGATAGTGGCTGTATTTATTATTAGTTCTGGCACAAGCCTGTGGATGTGAGCCCATCAAATGAATGGCAATCAATCTCTTTTTGTGACCCTGTTTCAGGGCATTACGGATATGGGGTAATAAATTTTCATCCGGCATGTAGCTCCTATCATCTGAACTTCCCTCTTTCAGAAAAATAGAGTGCATGGCCTGCTGGCCTATCATTGCAGAAGGAGAATCAAACCCGCCTTTCATACCTTGATTGGAAATCCAGTGAGTTTCAAAACCAGCCTTATTTGCCAGTGTCATGATACTGTTATTCAGCTTGATCTGATTTTCCTGACGAATTGCCAGTGAGTTCGTCAATGAAAGCTGAGTGGATGGTGCAGCAGAAATATAGTTAGTGAATATTGTTCCATTCGTTTTATCCAACCAGGGCGTGTTGTTATCAGGGAATCCATATCCCCCTAAAAAATCCCGACGGACGCTCTCGCCAATAACCATAATATAGGTATCGTACTTATCTTCTTTAACTGTAGGCTGCCAGTCATCCTGATATTTGATAACGCTGGCAAACCGGTTATTTTCAGACATAACCTTCACATAACTTTGGTAGGCGTCTTTAAAAAAACGAATTTCAGGTAAACTGGTATTCAGAAGTCCATAACTATCCACAAAATCCGACTTCACATATCCCTTAACAGGTGACCAAAACGCAGAAATAAAAAACAGTGCCAATAACCACTTCTTACCTTTTGCTGAAAAAACGGCATTTAATTTTACCGAGCACAACATCAGAATAAAAATAGCAAACACAGTCAAATAAGTTGATACAGGAAACCCACTGATATATTCCAGTGTTTCATTCCGGTTAGTATAAAGCACTGAACCGACAGCGTTGATATCTGGAAAACCGTAGTTGAGACCAAGCGGTGCGTATAATATTCCGACAATGGAAAACAGAGAGATCAGTACAACATATAAACGTTTATTACTGGAAGCAAGAAATAAAAAGAATGCGAAAGCACTAAAAACATATATTAATTTTAGCTGATATCCCAAGCAATTATGAATCAGTAATACCAGTAGAAAAAGAGAGATTAAATAAAAAATATTTTTATTTTTATAAAGTGAGGACATAATATTATCGGTATTCCTTATAACCATAAATATTGCTGTAAGTCAGTTCCTTTATTGTTTATAAACCCAGAAAAATGATGGCTATACTAAACAATAGACTTTAATTTCTGATAATACTACGTCATAGCAGACTATTAGAAAACAAAAAACAGCCTGCTTAAAACACAAAGAAAGATCACTATCAGTAGCGTACAAAACCGGGAAGCTAGCTGCGCTCAAACATCTCCCGTTCCTCATCCCGTAAGGTCAGAACCCTGAAACCATCATGCGTAACCAGAATAGTATGCTCAAACTGAGCTGATAAGCGGCGATCTTTCGTTGTAACAGTCCAGCCATCTTTATGCAGCTTAACCTCTTTTTTCCCCTGATTGATCATTGGCTCAATTGTGAATGTCATACCTTCTTCCAGTATAATTCCTTCACCCGCTCTCCCGTAATGCAGAACCTGAGGCTCTTCATGCATACTACTTCCGATACCATGACCACAGTATTCACGGACAACACTATAATTATTCGCCTCAGCATGCTGCTGTATTGTCTGCCCGATATCCCCTAATGTGATACCCGGCTTTACAATCCTGATCGCCTTATACAGACACTCTTGTGTGATATCCACCAGCCGTCTGGCATGTGAGGGAACTTCTCCGACACAAAACGTGACGCTGCTATCGCCATAGTATCCCTCTTTTTTTACTGTCACATCCACATTAACAATATCACCATTTTTTAATTTCTTATCGGATGGTCAGCCATGACAAACGACATGATTAACTGATGTATTAACTGTATGGGGAAAACCATATTGCCCCAGACTACCAGGAATAGCTCCCAGTGTATTAACGATATAATTATGACAAAACGCATCTATTTCTAATGTCGTCACTCCGGGGACAATAATCTGACGAACAGCTTCAAGAACCTGCCCTGTCATATGTCCCGCAATTTCCATTCGTTTTATTTCTTCTGAATTTTTAATCAATACGCCAGTACTATCTGCCATTAATTTTCTCTTATTTTTTCAGTAAATAGGGGCTTCTATTAATCATGCCCTTGCATAAGTGAATAACTCAAGCTATTTATTAAAATTTGTTCGCATTATCACTATAGGATAATTCATACTGTAATGAAGCCTTATTGAACTCAACATATTTCTTTGTCAATTATTCAAGTCATTAAGGGTAATAAATGAAAAAGTTCTATCAGTTAAAAATTACACTTACAGAAACAAAACCCGCTATATGGCGTCGCTTCATTGTTCCATCCAATATTTCATTGGATAGATTACATGATGTCATTCAAGTTGTAATGGGCTGGGAAGATAGTCATTTACATGAATTTATTTTGGATTCTAAACGTTTTACCGAAAGGCCTGAAGCACCAGAAGAAGGTCATGAGGAAGGGAAATTCAAACTGGATTCACTCATCAAACGCAAAGGAAGTAAATTCATTTATCTTTATGATTTTGGTGACTCATGGGAACATGAAATCTTGTTGGAAAACAGTAACTATTCACCGGAAGAATTACCCATGCCGATATTCTGCCTCGAAGGAGAACAAGCCTGCCCTCCGGAAGATTGTGGCGGAGTCTATGGTTATAGGGATCTACTTAATATTCTTAAAGATCCAGCCCATGAAGAATATCAGGAAATGTTTGAATGGATACATGGTGAAACTGAAATTTCCCCCGGTGACGCATTTTTACCTGAAAAATTTTATCCCGAGGAAGTCAATAATATGCTGGCCTTATATTATCGCTGGTCGAGAGATCGTTATCTGTCTTTGTTCGGGTGAATTACTTATACACAATATACACAATGGATTTCAAAATGCATCGCGGCGACAAGAGAGAGAATCCCCGGGAGCATAGATAACTATGTGACTGGGGTGAGCGAGCGCAGCCAACAAAGAGGCAACTTGAAAGACGAAGTGTATATAAAGGGCCTTTGCTATTTATCCCGGTGAATAAAATAGCAAGCGTCTTTTATTAATTGTGTATGAAGCTATTTATTTTTTATGGGAGAAAGAATTATGGATATATCTGAATATCGTGGTGGATGTTTATGCGGCAATATTCGATTCATTGCGGCAGGAACGCCTAATAATCCCCATACCTGTTCATGTACGATGTGTCAGAAACATTCCGGAGCATTGACACTCTGCTGGGTTGAATTTCCGAAAGATTCAGTGCGATGGATTGGAAAGGGGGGCTTTCCTTCTTTATATCGATCCTCTGATTATTCCAGCCGGGCATTTTGTAATCATTGTGGTAGTTCATTAGGGGCAATTGATGATGGCTCGACGATTGGATTAATTCTGGGAAATTTTGATAATTATGAATCAGAAGAATTAACCCCATTGTCACATTCTTACCCGCCTTCACAACCGAAATGAAAATAATACAGAAAAGAAAATGCCTACTCCGTCCGGGAATAGGCATTTCAGTCAGGCGTTCACAACGATTGTAATTAAAACTTAACAGTCACATTCGTTCTGAAAGTACGTCCCGGTCCCGGCATTAATCCCATTGCTAACGGATCGAGGTAATAGACATCAGTCACGTTATCAATACCTGCCTGAATCCGGATGTTTTTATTAACTTTATATTTCACAAACAGGTCAACAGTTGTGTAAGGTTCCCATTCAACGTGAACCAGAACACTTCCGGAACGCTGCCCTTTAACATCACTCAGCCCTACACTAGGTCGGCTACCAAAGTAACTTAGCATAGCTCCCATATCCAAATCCTGATCAAAAGCACGTCCACCCAATGTCACTGTATAACTATTCTTCGGCTGGATATGGTTCACAACGTAGCTGTCCGGAATACCCCCCGGATTACAGCGCATTTTAGGATTAATGCTTGCCTGTTCTGGTGTTAAACAAAATAGCGTGTGTGTGTAATATGACCAGCCTAATTCAGCGTAAGCAAAACCCACATCATAACTTGATGAAAGCTCTAAACCACGCCACTCCGCTCTATCAACATTGATCATTGTAAGCTGAGTCTCATACTGACCACGTTTTGCGTTGTTTATTCTGGTCAGATAATCTTTAACTTGTGTATCAAAATAGCTCAGTTTAGTACGGAATTTATCGCCATCCATCAACAGATCATTCTTCAATACATTGACCCCGACTTCCCATGACAAAGAACGCTCAGGTGATAACAGGAGGTTTGTATTCGGAGTCTGAGACCAGCCTTTAGTTGTTTCAAACAGGCTTGGTAACCGGATAGCAGAGCCATACTTGCCATAGAATTGAAGACCTTCTAAAGGCTCAAGGGTCATATTGATAATCGGAGACCAACCACCGGCAGTACGTTCTAATCCCTCTCCGTAGGTAACCGGTTCAACCACTGCCTTCGGTTTATAATTCTCATCAAAAGTATCTGGAAATATAGGATTATTATCATGAGACTTAAAATATGAATAACGCAAACCACCATCAAAGGTCAGCCAATCCAGAGGTTTCCATTCGGCATTAGCAAAAATATTGTAATCATTGCGCCATCCTTCCCTAAAAGTACCACTCTTATGTGCGTCATAGATCTCATCCTTCGGATAACCAATAGTTTCATATGTGTAAGATGCGCCATAGGTAAACGAAAGATCCCCATAAGGGAACAGGATCTCTGATGTATTATTAATACCTACTCCCCATTTATCCACTTGGCTATAAGTACGGCCTCGTGATAATTCTTCTTTTAAATAAGCGGAACCAGTTGGTTCTTTACCGAAAGGGGGGTTTGAGGTGTTAATTCGGCTAACAGCCCGGTTATAAAACACATTAGATTTTAAATCGACCAGATAATTACCTTCTGGCTTAAAACGATATTGTGCCGTATATGAATTGACATTGATCTTATTCATAAAGCCTTCATAAGGCACACCCCAACGCGCTATTGCCGATGGCATTATTTCACCATAGCGACTGATATATTCGTTTCTAGCCAGTTCAAGGCCATGACCTTCGTACTTCAATTTTCCTTTCAGTAAATAGGAAATATTATCCATCGAGGTGTTAAGTATTTCCTCACTCGCCCTATAAGGCGTAAATCTCTCAGACGAGGCAAAACTCCGACCTTTACGAGATGGTGTAATTGTTATCTGAGGAACATTTTCTCCTCTTTTACCCGCATAATAGTTGCCATTATGTCGGCGGGCAAAAGCGGCAACCATATCCAGATATTCGCTTTTGATCCCCAATGCAATACTGCCATTCCCTCCGGTTGGACGGAATCCACCATGTCGATCCATTCCGGCAGGGTGACCATAGGCCTTATAAATCTCGTCATTCTGATAGGAATCAGATTTGGGATAACCACCAACCGTACCCACTTCCGGAGGCCTTGTACTGTTATTATTAAACCCACCAGTCATTCTCACACCGAATGTCTGGCCGTGTAAAACAACATCATTCACATTAAGCGTACTTACCCTGACCACTCCGCCAATGGCTCCATTAGCGTCAGCCCCTGTACTCGGGCCTTTCTCAATATCTACCGAACTAATCAAATCCGGATCTATATATGTGCGTCCGGCAACTCCTGAATAACCACGGTAAATCGTTGTCTCCTGCATGGCTCCATCAACAATAACCGGTGTTCTTCCCTGTCCCTGCATCCCACGGATATTGACATCCAGCGCACCAGAGTTACGGTTCTCACTATTCAGTACACCCGGCGTTCCCTTCAGAAAATCACCCACGGATGTGCCACGACGCTGTTCTACCTGCTCCGCTGAAATATGAGTACTGGAACCGGGGGTCATATAAGGTAAATCCGCGTTTAGCTGTGCTTCACTGAATCCGGAAACTTTAAGCTCTTTAAGTACCACGGTTTCTGGCTTATGAGGATTTTCTGGCGCGGTTTTCGATGTTTTATCAGTGTCTGCTGCGTAAGATGGAAAAACTGTGTTTCCCAGTAGTGCTAATAAAATCCCTGTTCTCAGGTTCAGTGGGGAGCTGAACGAGTTTGTTGATGATTCCACTTTTAATGCTTCCATGTTATGGCTATTAGTTCAGTGTGATAATTAATTCAATTTGAATTTAATTGGGGTAGGAAGTAACTGATGAGCACCAGAATCAGCGACATATAGACAACCAATGAGTAAAAGCGATCCAACCAAAAATAATAATGAAAAGCCGCCCAAACGCGGAGGATTAGGTCGAAAAATAATAGGTATACTCATTTGTTGTGTGCTGCTGGTATATTTGTATCGTTCTTATAAGGGTTGTAATGATAATTAATGCTAAAAACAAATGCAAACAGTAACAATTATCATTACTGGATGATTTATCTTTCCATTACCCCTGAATCAAAAATGACCAACATCGATACATCAGGGAAAAATATTTAAATCGAGCCGCTTCGCAATCCCATTTAATAGTCAAAAAATCCGATACATTCCCGATCGCAATCCTGATAACCTACCGTGTGACTCTTCCTCTTAATATCAGCCATCGAATCCACAGATGAATCGCACAGATTATCAGTGATAAGATAGTGTTTTCGCCCAGCAGAGGTTCACTAGCGTTCTATCCTTAGCTGATTATATTTAGGTTTTGTCATTTAGATGGGTTGACTGAGTGTCGATAGCCCAACCGAGTCAACAGGAACAATAAAATTGAATCAAATCAACATGAAAGAATCTCCAGCAAAGGATATAAGCACCCACACTCCCATGATGCAGCAGTATCTGCGCCTGAAAGCGCAACACCCTGATATTTTGCTGCTTTATCGCATGGGAGATTTTTATGAGTTGTTCTATGACGATGCGAAAAAGGCAGCAAAGTTACTGGATATCTCCTTGACCAAACGTGGGCAGTCCGCAGGCCAGCCAATCCCAATGGCTGGAGTTCCTTATCATGCAATTGAAAACTATCTGGCAAAACTGGTTCAACTGGGTGAATCTGCGGCAATCTGTGAACAGGTTGGCGATCCTGCCACCAGCAAAGGCCCTGTTGAGCGTAAAGTTGTACGTATTGTGACTCCGGGGACGGTCACTGATGAAGCATTGCTGCAAGAACGTCAGGATAACCTTCTGGCGGCTATCTGGCATGACAGTCAGGGGTTTGGCTACGCTACTCTGGATATCACTTCCGGCCGTTTCCGTGTTTCTGAAATGGCTGATGAAGATACAATTGCTGCTGAACTCCAGCGCACCCGTCCGGCTGAATTACTCTATCCTGAAGCCTTTGAGCACATGGGGTTGATCGAACGCTATCACGGCCTGCGTCGTCGCCCTATGTGGGAATTTGAACTGGATACGGCAAAGCAGCAGCTAAATCTGCAATTTGGTACCCGTGATCTGATCGGCTTTGGGGTCGAAAAAGCTCCACAGGCACTGCGGGCGGCAGGCTGTCTGCTGCAATATGTCAAAGACACTCAGCGCACTGCTCTGCCTCATATCCGCAATATCACAATGGAAAGCCAGCAAGAGACGGTCATCATGGATGCCGCTACCCGCCGTAATCTTGAATTGACTCAGAACCTGTCTGGAAGCACTGAAAACACCCTTGCCTCTGTACTCGATCAGTGTGTGACGCCTATGGGCAGCCGCATGTTGAAACGCTGGCTCCATACTCCAATCCGCAATCGGGATATACTGGAAAATCGCCAGCAGGCTATTTCTGCGCTTCAGGAGATAGGCTTTGAGCTACAACCGTTCTTGCGTCAGGTTGGCGATTTAGAACGAGTGCTGGCCCGTCTCGCTCTCCGCTCTGCCCGCCCTCGTGATTTGGCAAGAATGCGCCACGCTTTCCAGCAATTGCCAGATATCCACCAGATCATGGATTCTTCTGACTCTCCGTATATTCAGGCATTACAACAACGTATTGGTCGTTTTGACGAGTTACAGCAACTGCTGGAAAACGCGGTAGTCGAAACCCCGCCTGTTCTGGTGCGTGATGGCGGTGTCATAGCGCCCGGTTATAATACTGAACTGGATGAATGGCGGGCATTGGCTGATGGTGCCAGTGATTATCTCGATAAACTGGAAATCCGTGAACGTGAAAAACTCGGTATTGATACCCTGAAAGTCGGCTTCAATGCAGTGCATGGTTACTATATTCAGGTCAGTCGTGGACAAAGTCACCTTGTGCCAATTCACTATGTCCGCCGCCAGACTCTGAAAAATGCAGAGCGCTATATTATTCCTGAATTAAAAGAGTATGAAGATAAGGTTCTGACTTCCAAAGGCAAGGCTCTCGCCATTGAGAAAGCTCTGTATGAAGAGCTGTTCGACTTGTTACTTCCTCATCTGGCAGCTCTACAAACCAGCGCTGAAGCACTTTCAGAACTGGATGTGCTGGCAAATCTGGCCGAACGAGCTGAAACACTGAACTATACCTGTCCGACATTAACAGACAGAACCGGCATCCAAATCACGGGAGGCCGTCATCCGGTTGTTGAACAGGTTCTCAGCGAACCTTTTATCTCTAACCCGTTAACCCTCTCTTCACAGCGTCGCCTGTTAATCATTACTGGGCCGAATATGGGCGGGAAAAGTACTTATATGCGTCAGGCCGCTTTAATTACTTTGCTGGCATATATTGGTAGTTTTGTCCCGGCAGAAAAAGCGGTGATTGGGCCTGTAGACCGTATTTTTACCCGCGTGGGTGCATCCGATGATTTGGCATCCGGACGCTCAACATTCATGGTAGAAATGACTGAAACGGCCAATATTCTGCATAATGCGACAGAACACAGTCTGGTGTTGATGGACGAAATCGGTCGTGGCACATCAACTTACGATGGCCTTTCTCTCGCGTGGGCCTGTGCTGAAAATCTGGCTAACCGCATTAAAGCGATGACGTTATTCGCCACCCACTATTTTGAATTGACGACATTGCCTGAAAAATTGGAAGGAGTGGTCAATATCCATCTGGATGCGGTTGAACACGGCGATACCATCGCCTTTATGCATAATGTGCAGGATGGAGCAGCCAGCAAGAGCTACGGGCTAGCCGTTGCCTCACTGGCCGGTGTTCCCCGTGATGTCATCAAACGGGCACGCCAGAAACTAAAAGAGCTGGAGTCACTCTCCAACAATGCAACAGCAAGTCATGTCGATACACCACAGCTGGCACTACTGGCGGAAGAAACCTCCCCGGCAGTAGAAGCACTGGAAAACCTGAATCCGGACTCCCTGACGCCACGTCAGGCACTGGAATGGATTTACCGTTTAAAAGACATGGTGTAAAGCATGACGGATTTACAAATGACAGGGCGTAAAACAGCAGGTTTGTCCATAAAAGGTGATACCAGCTTGTTAGAGCCCATTTATCAATTTTTACAGTGTGATACCCCGAATCAATGGGTTGAGAAAGCACGGCAGCCGGAGAACCTTCCGGTTTTGCTGCGTGATCATCTTTTATGTGAACTAAAAGCAGCGCAGAGCGCAATGTTTCTGATCCGTAAATATGCTGTTGATCCGGCTAGCGCGGATGCGCTGCTGGCATGGTTTCAGCCCTATGAGGATTTTGCCTATAAAAAAATCGGCAGCATCCATTCGTTAAAGGGCAAAAGCCAAATTACGAAACAAATTACTGCACGGGAAAAGTCCCCTTACAGCCAGTCGTTAATTGATAAAATGGTGTTGCTGATAAAAGAAGAACTACATCATTTTTATCAGGTGCTGGAGATTATGGAATCCAGAGGAATAAGCTATGACAGCATCAGCGCGAGCCGTTATGCTCGATCGCTATTTCAGCATATTACGAATCATGAGCCTTATACTCTGGTGGATAAATTAATTATTGGGGCATATATTGAGGCGCGTTCTTGTGAACGTTTTGCTAAATTAGCGCCTCATCTGGACGAGGAATTGGGTAAATTTTATATTTCCCTGCTGCGTTCAGAAGCTCGCCATTATCAGGATTATTTAACACTGGCTCAATCTATATCTAAAAATGATATTACAGAAAGAGTGAAATACTTTGGTCAAATAGAAGCTGAACTTATTCAGTCACCCGATTCTGATTTTAAATTCCATAGTGGTATACCTGTAAATTAAAAGTATGCCGATAAATTAAAAGTATGCCGATAAATTAAAAGTATGCCGATAAATTAAGAAAGGTGGGCTTTATTATCCCACCTTTTAATTTAATTATCCCTTTATCTCAGGTGTAAAATTCTAAGTACGGAATAAGGATTCGATATTCAATCCTTGGGTATGCAGAATGTCTCTGAGACGGCGCAATCCTTCAACTTGAATCTGGCGAACTCTTTCCCTAGTTAATCCAATTTCTCGTCCTACATCCTCTAAAGTTTCCGCTTCATAACCAAGCAAGCCAAAACGACGAGCCAGAACTTCACGTTGTTTTGCGTTGAGTTCAAACAACCATTTGACAATACTTTGCTTCATATCATCATCTTGGATAGTTGTTTCTGGCCCAGAATCGTTTTCATCAGATAAAATATCTAACAGCGCTTTATCTGAATCCCCGCTAATCGGAGTGTCGACTGAAGTAATGCGTTCATTAAGCCGCATCATACGGCTTACATCATCAACTGGCTTATCCAGTTTTTCAGCAATTTCTTCGACACTTGGTTCATGATCTAATTTATGAGCTAACTCTCTTGCAGTACGTAAATAAACATTCAGCTCTTTAACGATATGAATGGGCAAACGGATCGTACGAGTTTGATTCATAATCGCCCGTTCAATTGTCTGACGGATCCACCAGGTGGCATAAGTAGAAAATCTAAAACCTCTTTCAGGATCGAATTTTTCTACTGCTCGAATAAGACCAAGGTTGCCTTCTTCAATTAAATCCAAAAGCGCCAATCCTCGGTTGCTATATCTTCGGGATATTTTGACTACCAGCCGCAAGTTGCTTTCAATCATGCGTTGGCGCGCAGCAATATCTCCCCGCAATGCCCGTCTAGCGAAAAGAACTTCTTCCTCTGCTGTCAGCAAAGGAGAAAAACCAATTTCTCCGAGATAAAGTTGGGTTGCATCAAGAACCCGTTGGTTAACTCCTTGCAACAATTCCAAGTCTTCATCAAAACTGGTTAAATCATCCTCGTCTTTCAGCAACGCTTCATCAAAGTCATCGGCTTCCGTGCCATTTTCGTCTAAATCCGCCTCTTCATACAACTCATTAACTTTAAGCGTACTTTGGCTCATCAGCTGCTCCTACCCATGATAATGCGGACAGGAGTTCAGATTCCTGCCCTGGTTTATCGCTGCGGAAGATAACGCAGCGGGTTTACGGATTTTCCCTTGTAACGAATCTCAAAATGCAATCTTACTGAACTGGTTCCGGTGCTACCCATAGTTGCTATTTTCTGCCCTGCCTGTACATCCTGCTGCTCTCGCACCAGCATAGTATCGTTATGAGCATAAGCACTCAGATAGTCATCATCATGTTTTATTATTATTAGATTTCCATATCCACGTAATGCATTTCCGGCGTAAACAACTTTCCCACTGGCGGTTGCAAAGACGGGTTGGCCACGATTACCCGCAATGTCAATGCCCTTATTCCCACCCTGAGAATCTGAAAAACCTTCAAGAACTTTTCCTTCAGCAGGCCATCTCCAACTATTGATAGTCTTACTCGTGCTAGCCTTACTCGCATTTAAATCTGTTGCAGACGATACTTTCGAAGGGGCACCGTCACTATCAGAAATCGTTTCCCTTGGCAACATTTTTTGCGAATTATTCCTGTCATTATTTGCAGGATACGCATTACCTTTTTGAAAATCAACCTGCTCAATTTTAGATTGTGTGCTATTTGATGCTATTAATACACCGTTCCTGGAGTTTACATTGCCAATTCTCAGGACTTGGCCGACATTTAAGCCATAAGGTTCTGAAATGCCATTTATGTGAGATAGTTCACGAAAATCCTTACCTGTAATCCAGGCAATGTAAAATAAAGTATCTCCATGTTTAACTGTGTAAGTTTTACCGTTATAGCTCCCTTTCGGAATGCTCCCATAATTTCGGTTATAGACGATTTTTCCATGCTGTAAATTATTATTTCCAGCATTATTTGCCGAATATTTACCATTTGTGGAATATTTATCTATTTCGCTATTTTTGGAGATTACCGGAGGAGACGATGGCATTGGAGTCGAAATCGATGAGGGGCGGGAGGATATTATTCTATTTTTTTCCTGATTATCCACACTCACTATTGGGGCAGGACGATTTGGTGTATTACTACAACCAGCCAGTATTGTGCCTGCAATTGTATAGATTATTATCCACTGTATTTTTTTCATTAAGTTTCCTACTTTCATACCTTATTCCCCCATAAAGGCAAATATAAGCGACAAGCATTATGATTTATAAAGAAATTAAGATTCATAAAAATATTTAAGGCAAAATACTTTTTTTTATCTCAAAAAAATGGCTGCTAATTTAAAAATAGCGGTAAAAAAATAAATCAGCAGATTATGCCAGTTCGCCTTGGATAAGAGGCACGAAACGAACAGATTCGATCACTTCACTATGAAAATCGTTCCCATAGCGATGTACCACTTTCAGCGACTGAGAGCTTTCACCAACAGGCAATACCATCACGCCGCCATCTGCCAGCTGATGTAACAATGCCTGTGGTATTTCTGGAGGTGCTGCTGTGACGATGATGGCATGAAATGGCCCCTTTGACGGCCACCCATTCCAGCCATCTCCATGGCGGGTTGAGATATTATGTAAATCGAGTTGCTTTAACCTGCGTTTAGCCTGCCACTGTAATCCCTTAATCCGTTCTACAGAAAAAACATGTCCGGCTAAATGAGCAAGTATCGCAGTCTGATAACCAGACCCCGTCCCAATCTCCAGTACATTAGATTCAGGCGTTAAATCCAGTAATTCAGTCATGCGGGCAACAATATATGGCTGAGATATAGTCTGCCCGTGTCCGATGGGCAATGCTGTATTCTCATATGCCTTATGTGCCAGAGCTTCATCGACAAAGCATTCTCTGGGTACTTTGGATATCACGTCCAGCAGGTGTTCATTATGAATCCCCTGTTGGTGTAGCTGTGTCAGCAAATTTTTCATTAACCGACTTAACATTCTCCGACATCCCCGGCTTTCAACAGCCAATCAGTTACCAGTTCCTGTGCTTTATAGGCTGTCAAATCTACCTGCAAAGGAGTAATGGAAACAAACCCTTCTTCTACCGCAGCAAAATCGGTTTCCGGGCCAGCATCGTGTTTTTCTCCCGGTGGCCCTATCCAGTAGAGCATATTGCCTTTAGGGTCTTCCAGAGAATAAACTTCTTCCGCTGCACTTCGACAGCCACACCGTGTCACCTTGAATCCTTTGATTTGTTCGATAGGCACATCAGGGACATTAATATTCAGAATATTACCGGCTCTCAATGGCGATTTCTGTAACATATTCAATAAGCGAACAGTGACTTCCGCCGCTGTTTCGTAATGTTTGTCACCATCCAGTGACACAGCCAGAGCGGGTAACCCCAGATGACGCCCTTCCATCGCAGCAGCCACGGTTCCGGAGTAAATCACATCATCCCCCAGATTAGGGCCACAATTGATGCCTGAAACGACGATATCAGGCCGTGGACGGACTAATTTATTGACGCCCAGATAAACACAATCTGTCGGAGTACCTTCCTGAACTGCAACATCACCATTATTCAGCCTGCTGATACGCAAAGGACGATCCAGAGTTAAAGCATTCGATGCACCACTACGATTACGATCAGGTGCTACAACCTGCACGTGATACTGTTCCCGCAATTTGGCCGCTAACGTTTGAATACCCGGGGCGGTAACACCATCATCATTACTCAGCAATATCCGAAGCATTAAAATATCTCATTAAATTTACTTAAAAAATGGCAAATGTTGAAACATGGTATTTGTTAAAACATAGATTAATACAGTAACTTTCCCTATATGCTATTCTGCTCGCGTCTTAAAGATCTCTGCTTAAACAACATCAGGGTTTGCCAGAAAATCGTTTGATCTTAGCATGACGCAAGCAGTTTTGTAGAGCGCTTTGCATCCCGTTTACTTAAATAAGAGCATACTTATACTCTGCATCTTTTAAGTTGTACCTTTGTTGGTTGCACTCACTTTTGTTCAGAGATTTATCTCTTTATTACCATGTAGAACAATATTAAACCCTTCTTCTTCCTGAGGAGCGACAAAAGCGCGGGTGATGGCCGCAAATTGCTCTTCTGTGACCGAAAATTGGTGCTCACCAGACTGATTTCGCAGATGTAGGCGAGCCAGACAAACACTATCAGGCACATCAAGAAAATGAAGGTAGCTCTCGACCTCTGTTGCCTCAATGATTTTTTTCATCCATTTTCGGTTTTCAATCGTGTTAGCAGGAAAATCAAGAATGACAGAAATCCCGGCATTCAATAAAGAGATTAAATGAGGCTCCATCGCATTTCTGAGTTTTTCTGAATAACACACATAATCGGCCACGGTTTTTATTTCACTACCATAAAGTGTTGATAGCCAATAATCTTCATTCATCACAATTGTCATTGGTTGCTGAGATAACTTTGCAGAGAGGGTCGATTTTCCCGAAGCAATTTTTCCACATAATATGTGAAAAACCGCTTTTTGCTGCTGCGTCGTTTTTTCCTGAGAAATAGATTTATCTTGGCAAAGAGTATTTTCCGATGAGGATATTTTTGATGAATACATTAAATTACCTTCCATTGTGTAAAGGTTATTAACTCACAAGAGCATTTTCATTTGAGGCCAACACTAACTAAATTAGACACTATCCACTTTATTCCGTTGAGTGTGAAATAATAATACATCCCATAAATTCCAATTAATTATGTAAAATACATTCCAAAAATTAATATAGAAAACTTCAACTGCAATAACCAGATCAGTTTTCAGATAATTGAAACAATCCTCTCGTAAAAATAATATCTATATTATCTCCGAAAATAATTTTCACTAACGTAATTATATTGTCCTAGAATAGTTAATACCACTTTAGAGTTATTATTTGCATTCAATAGTAATAACAGAGGCTTATATGAGATTCCAAAATAGCGTGGTGATTATTACGGGCGGAGCAAGTGGAATTGGTGAAGCAACAGCAAAAGCATTTTCTGCCGAAGGTGCTCATGTTGTGATTGCCGATTTCTCAGATCATGGGAAAAAAGTTGCCGAGGAACTTAATACAAAAGGCAATGAAAGTATCTTTATTAAAACTGACGTCACAAGCGAAGAGAGCATTAAGTATATGGTCTCGAAAACAGTTGAAAAATTTAAACGTATCGATGTTTTATTTGCCAATGCAGGGATAGCCGCCGATAACAGTGCAGATAAACTAACGGTTGCTAACTGGCAGAAAACTATCGATGTAAATCTGACCGGGGTTTTTCTGTGCGATAAGTTTGTTATCCATGAAATGCTTAAACAAGAATCAGGCGGGGTGATCGTCAACTGTGGTTCAATCCACAGCTTTGTCAGCCGCGAAGCCATTACAGCTTATACAGCCTCTAAAGGCGGCGTAAAGTTATTAAGCCAGACTTTAGCGATTGACTATGCCAAAAACCATATCAGGGTAAATACAGTTTGCCCCGGCTATATCAACACTCCGCTATTAAGTAAGATCCCCGAAGAACTAAAAGAGCAGCTTATTTCTCTTCATCCACTGGGACGTTTAGGAAAACCAGAAGAGGTGGCGAAAGCCGTATTATTCTTAGCAAGTGATGATGCCTCATTTATTACCGGCACGACATTACTTGTCGATGGTGGATATACCGCACAGTAATACTCTTCCATCGACTTTCAAGTTGCAGCTTACTGACAAAGCTGCAACTTGAAATATCTAAAGTAATACTCAGGCGAAAACCATTACTCAGAAATATCAGCCGTATTGTTTTGCTTCTGATTAATCAGCTCTCTGATAACACTGGTGGCAAAGCTGCCCGATGGCAAAGAAAAATGAAGGGTAACCGTTTGGTCATCCAGCCATTCCCAGTGCAGATTAAGTGGTTTTACTAACATCGCTCTGCGAGCACTGTCGACATGTTCACGTTTCACCAATCCCCAAAGAGATTCATAATCTTGTAAACATTGCTGTTCGAAATCCAAAGCCTGATGTAGCGTTCCCAATGCCTTATCACCCGGTAATGACGCCGTAATCTGTAATTCACCGTCCATAACCCGCTGCTGTAACACAGCCAGTTCAGATTCATCCGCCACAAACCAGCTGCCACGCCCCGTTAACTGCAATGCGTCGCCATTTTGTACTTGCCGATGTTCGCCTCGTCCGATACGTATACTGGTAATTGCGTTAAACATAGCGCTACGGCTGGCAGAAAGGTAAAAGCTACGGCGATTACGCTCCTTAACCTGTATTTCATTTGTTGCCCAGCGTTGCGCCTGAACCAGATTCTGCCCATCACGCCCAAAACGCTGTTCACCAAAATAATTAGGGACGCCTGTCTGAGCTATCTGCTCTAAACGTTTTTCGACTACCTGACGATCAGAAATTTCTCTCAACACCAGTGTAAAATCATTGCCTTTCAGCGTACCAATGCGCAGTTTGCGTTTCTGGCGAGCAGTAGCCAGTATTTCACATCCTTCAAGCTGAAATACAGACAGATCAGGGTCTTGTTTTCCCGGCAGATGTAAACAGAACCACTGCTCTGTCACCGCATTACGATCTTTTAAGCCCGCATAACTGACAGAACGTGCCGGTATTTTGGCAAAACGGGCAAGGTTATCAGCAACAAACTGCGTGTTACATCCTGTCTTGCGGATATGCACCATTAAGTGCTCACCTTCTCCATCAGGAGAAAAACCTAAGTCTTCCCGTACAATAAAATCTTCCGGGATCGATTTAACAACGCCAGTGGCTTCCGGACGCCCATAAAGCCAGTGTAATTCACTCAATATCATGCTTATTCCTTCACCAGTAAAGCTACCGCTTCACAGGCAATACCTTCTTTACGGCCTACAAATCCCAATTTTTCAGTCGTTGTCGCTTTAACGTTAATATCATCCATATGGCACTCAAGATCTTCTGCCAGATTGACGCGCATCTGGGGAATATGAGGTAACATTTTAGGTGCCTGAGCAATAATGGTGATATCAAGATTACCTATCCGATAACCTTTTTCACGAATGCGGCGATAAGCCTCTTTCAGCAGCTCACGACTATCTGCGCCCTTAAAAGCCGGGTCAGTATCCGGGAATAGTTTGCCGATATCACCCAATGCTGCCGCTCCCAACAAAGCATCTGTTGCAGCATGTAAGGCAACATCACCATCTGAGTGTGCAATCAGCCCCTGTTCATAAGGAATGCGGACACCACCAATGATCAGTGGCCCTTCTCCGCCAAATTTATGTACATCAAAACCGTGACCAATTCTCATAAGATACGTTCCTTTGATTTTCGGGATAGGTAAAACTCAGCCAGTGCCAGATCTTCCGGCTGAGTTACTTTTATATTGTCCGCCCGACCGCTGACCAGTGCTGGATGATAGCCACAATATTCCAGCGCAGAAGATTCATCTGTAATGCAGGCCTGTTCGGCAAGGGCTTTCATCAGACAATCGCGTAATAACTGCAACGGAAATAGCTGTGGAGTCAACGCATGCCAAAGACCACTGCGATCAACAGTGTGATCGACCGCCTGTGGTACTGTTTCAGCTACTCTTCCCGAAGGAACTACCATCATGCGTTTCATTGTATCCCTGACCGGTGCGGCCAGTAATCCCCCACAAAACCGTTCGTCATGAAACGGCCCACCATTCAACACAGAAGAAACCGATTTCTCATCCAGCAATTGCAGTAAGTTATCAAGGTCATTCCGATGCAAACAGGGGCGAGCTGCATCATGAACCAAAACCCAATTCGGGCATTCCGGCGACAACCCGGCCAGATAATTCAGCCCGGCTAATACTGAATCAGCGCGTTCATCACCACCGATAACTGTTGTAATACGCGGATCAGAAGCGATAGGCAATTGGTGAAATTGTCTGTCAGCAGGGTGTAACACAACGATGGCCTGCTGTATGCGGGGATGTTCAAGCAGTGCAGAGAGTGTATGTTCAATAATCGTTTTTTCGGCAATGCTGAGATATTGTTTCGGACACTCCGATTTCATCCGGCTACCGATACCCGCAGCAGGGATTAAAGCAACTATTTCAGTCATAAAATTCAGTTATAAAAATATCAGCAGGAGAGTGAAGAGTTGAGCAGTTCATTTGAATTATTGTTCACTGTTTTATTTCTCGTTATTTTGTCCTGAAGCCTGTTGTGCATTTTGTTTCGTTGTATCCGGTACCATGCGATAAAAAGATTCACCAGGTTTAATCATACCTAATTCATTACGGGCACGTTCTTCAATTGCTTGCTGACCGCCTTTCAAATCCTTAATTTCCGCAAATAGCTGGTCATTACGCGACTTAAGAAAAAGGTTGTCTTTCTCTTGTTTTGCAACCTCATCCTTAACCCGCATATAATCGTGAATACCATTTTTGCCGATCCACAGCGAATACTGTAACCAGCCAAGTAAAACCAGTAATAGTAGCGTTAGTTTACCCATTTCCGCCCCCTGAAAAACCCGCTAATCATCCCATAACTCAGGGGATGACGCCACTATCACAAACGAATCACAAATGGATCACAAAAGAATACGCAGTGACATGAGTGTAGGAACACATTACCTGACTCGCAATAATGTGTTTTTACTTTGTCCGGGAAATGTGTTCAGAGAATGGAAAACAAAAATGGGATATCAGGTAGTCAGAATATTTCTTTCGTTGAGCGAAATAAGTAATTCTTCCATCAATAACTCAATGGGTTGTGAACCATCTAAATGAATATCGGGGTGTTCTGGTGCCTCATAATCTGAATCAATGCCGGTAAAATTCAGGATTTCTCCGGCTCGTGCTTTCTTATATAGGCCTTTCGGATCACGGGATTCGCAAATTTCCAGAGGTGTATCAACAAATACCTCAATGAATTGCTCTGGTTTCATGGATTGCCGTATTTTTTGTCGCTCAGCACGATTAGGAGAAATAAAAGCCGTTAATACCACCAGCCCTGCATCAAGCATCAGTTTTGCAACTTCTCCCACACGGCGGATATTCTCCTGCCTATCAGCTTCAGAAAAACCTAAATCATTGCACAACCCATGACGCAGATTATCCCCATCCAATAAGTAAGTTTTGATCCCCTGCGAAAACAGCGCCTGTTCTAATACCCCAGCAAGTGTTGATTTGCCTGAACCGGATAACCCGGTAAACCAGATAACCAAAGCCGGATGCCCGTTCACTGCTTCCCGCTGTTGTCTGCCCACAGAGTGTGAGTGCCAGACTACATTAGGTGAAAGCGTATTGTGGGAGACCGTATTGCGGGAAATAGTATTAGTATTGGGAGAATTCTCCCTGACCTGAACCAATTACTTCCCTCCCAATAAATCACGTGCTCCCCAGTGTGGGAAATGGCGGCGCACCAACCGGTTGAACTCCAGTTCAAACTCACTGTATTCATGCGGCTCCTGATAGACATCAGTCTGAATTTCCCGCACCAGCCCCGCACCAACGGTAACGTTAGTCAGGCGGTCGATCAAAATGATGCCACCGGTATCCGCACTTTGCTGATAACTATCAATCAACAGCGGCTCATCAAATGAAAACTCCACCAGCCCAATAGCATTTAACGGCAGTTCAACCGCGACTTTCTGGGTCAGATTGTTGATATCAACCTGATACCGGACATTATCAATTTTTGCCCGGCTCTTTTTACCTGCTACCTTGATATCCAGACTTTGCCCCTGAATCAGCGGTTTTTCTGACATCCAGACAACGTCTACCAGAGCATGGCGCGCTACAGTCATTTGGTTTTCAACTGCAACCAACAGATCACCACGGCTGATATCAATTTCATCTTTCAAAACGATAGTGATCGCCTGCCCCGGTACAGCAAAAGGCAAATCACCATCAAAAGTTACGATCCTCTCTACCGTAGAAACCCGGCCTGATGGCATCACTTTAATTTTTTGCCCCTGACGTAAAATTCCCGATGATAATGTGCCGCTATAACCACGAAAATCAAGATCAGGGCGATTGACGTATTGCACCGGAAAGCGCAGAGGCTGCTCTGAAACATTTTTCTGTACATCTACTGTTTCAAGGAGATCCAGCAAAGTTGCTCCACTGTGCCACGGCATTTTCTCACTGTGACTGACGATATTGTCCCCTTCCAGCGCCGAGATAGGAACAAAATAAATTTGCAGATCAGTGGGCAACTGGCTGGCAAAATCCAGATAATCCTGTTTGATCTGATCGAAAATACCCTGCCGGTACTCCACCAGATCCATTTTATTTACCGCCACCACCAAATAGCGGATCCCCAATAACGTACTGATAAAACTATGGCGGCGAGTTTGTTCCTGTACACCTTTACGTGCATCGATCAGAAGAATAGAGAGATCACTGGTTGATGCCCCTGTTGCCATATTACGGGTATATTGCTCATGCCCCGGCGTATCCGCGATGATAAATTTGCGTTTTTCCGTGGAGAAGTAACGATAGGCAACATCTATAGTGATACCCTGCTCCCGCTCAGCCGCAAGGCCATCAACCAAAAGCGCAAGATCCAGCTTTTCTCCCTGAGTTCCCAACCGTTTACTGTCATTTTGCAAAGTCGCCAGCTGATCTTCGTAGATCTGACGGGTATCGTGTAACAAGCGACCGATCAACGTGCTTTTGCCATCGTCAACGCTGCCACAGGTCAGAAAACGCAGTAACCCCTTTTCCTGTTGTGCTCTCAGATAGGATTCAACACCGCCCTGCTCTCTGATTTGATTGGCGATGACTTCATTATGTGCGAGTGCCGGCATTTTTATGCTCCCCTCAAAAAAATAACGCTGTGCCTCAAAAATAACCCTGACGTTTTTTCAGCTCCATTGAGCCGGACTGATCACTATCAATCAGCCTCCCCTGCCGCTCACTGGTTGTCGATATCAGCATTTCTTCGATAATTTCCGGCAGGGTTTCCGCTTCCGATTCCACGGCACCAGTCAAAGGCCAACAACCGAGCGTCCGGAAACGAACTTTACGCTGGCTGATAACTTCTCCCGCTTTCAAATCGATACGATTGTCATCAACCATAATCAACGTGCTATCGCGCTGAACGATCGGGCGGGGTTTCGCAAAGTAGAGGGGAACAATATCTATCTGCTCTAAATAGATGTACTGCCAGATATCCAGCTCAGTCCAGTTAGATAACGGGAATACTCGGATACTTTCCCCCTTATTAATCTGGCCGTTATAGTTACGCCAGAGTTCCGGACGCTGATTTTTCGGATCCCAGCGATGAGAGCGATCACGGAAAGAATAAATACGCTCTTTAGCGCGGGATTTTTCCTCGTCACGCCGGGCACCGCCAAATGCGGCATCGAATCCGTATTTATCCAGTGCCTGCTTCAGGCCTTCCGTTTTCATGACATCGGTATGTTTGGCACTACCGTGAATAAAGGGGTTAATGCCCAATTCTTCACCCTGCGGATTACGATAGACCAGCAATTCAAAACCATATTTCTCTGCGGTTTTATCGCGAAATTCATACATTTCCCGGAATTTCCAACCGGTATCGACATGCAGCAGCGGGAAAGGCAACTTTCCCGGATAAAATGCTTTACGTGCAAGATGCAGCATCACAGAAGAATCTTTACCAATGGAGTAAAGCATTACCGGATTAGTAAATTCGGCAGCAACTTCACGAATAATATGAATACTTTCTGCTTCAAGTTGTTGCAAATGAGTCAGTCTTTTGTTGTCCATTAATGCTCCCCCATTAATAGTTCTTCCATAAATAGTTCATTAGGCTAAATCAACAACAGCAGGGCGATTTGCCGGCTCAGTAGATTCTGTATGTTCTGCCGGATTTTGATGATCAACCGATTTCAACCCAAACCAAGCTAATTGATGGTGAAGCTGAGCAACTTCTCCCACTACCAGCAACGCTGGTGATGGCGCTTCCTGTGCCAACTGCTCCAGTTCGGACAGGGTTCCGGTCAATACCTGTTGCTCAGCGCGGGTTCCACAGCCAATAACAGCAACCGGTGTACTGGCATCCCGCCCATGTGAAATGAGTTTCTGGCTAATCAGGGCTGACTTGATGATCCCCATATAAATTGCCAGTGTCTGGTTACCTCGTGCCAGTGCGGGCCAGTCCAGTTCATTGCCATTTTCGCGACAATGCCCGGTAATAAACGTGACACTTTGGGAGTGTTCCCTGTGTGTCAGAGGAATACCCGCATAAGCCGAAGCACCAACGGCGGCAGTTATACCGGGCACAACCTGAAAAGGAATACCCGCAGATTCGGCAACTTGTAATTCCTCTCCGCCGCGACCAAAAATAAAGGGATCACCACCTTTCAGGCGAACCACTTTTTTCCCCTGATGTGCCAGTTTGACTATCAGAGCGTTTGTTTCTTCCTGCGCAACAGAATGACTACCTGCTCTCTTGCCTACACAGATTTTGTCAGCATCACGACGCACTAATTCGAGTATTTCATCGCTGACCAGATGATCATAAAGCACCACATCAGCCTGCTGGATCACCTGTAACCCTTTTAACGTCAACAAACCCGGATCACCGGGACCTGCTCCGACTAATACCAACTCACCTTGTTTACTGGTTTGATTTTGTTGTTCATCGGCAATCTGTTGAGCCAATTGCTCCTCAGCCTGTTGTAACTGCCCATTAGCAACTAGCGTGGCAAAGCGCCCGCTAAAGGCTTTTTCCCAGAAATAGCGACGCTGGCGCAGAGAATTCAGGCTCTGTTTTACCTTCCCACGCCAACGACCGGCAATTTCTGCCATCGCACCAAGATGAAAAGGCAACAACGATTCCAGCTTTTCCCGCAGTAACCGTGTTAATACCGGGGATTTTCCGGCAGATGAGATCGCCACCATAACCGGAGAACGATCAATAATTGAGGGGAAAATAGCTGAGCACAGTGACTGATCATCTACCACATTAACCAAAATGGCACGGCGATTAGCTTCGGTAAAAATAGCCTGGTTTAAATCATGATCGTCAGTCGCTGCAAGCACCAGAAATACACCATCAAGATAATCCGTACGGAATGTACCCTGTCGCCACTCAAACTCCCCTTTTTGATGGCGTTGTTGCAATTCAGTGTGTAATTCAGGAGCAACGACTGTTAATGCCGCACCGGCCCGCAATAACAGGCTGGCCTTGCGGGAAGCCACTTCGCCACCTCCCACCAGCAAAACAGCACGCGACTTCAGCTCAACAAATAAGGGTAAGTAATCCACAATGACATGCCATCCAGAATTTAATTTATTAATAATTATCTAAGAGATGAATATATGAGGCTGTGATAGGGTTATGAAATGTCAAAAAGTAATTATTAGTTCCTGAATCGTATAAGGTAGGTTTTTTAATGGGTTATAAAATGGTGACATGATAAATATTCAGGGGAAAATGACTACTTTTTTTTTTTTATTTTCAGGCTCCCACTTCTTTCTTTTATACCCCGCCACATTGGGCGAGGATTTACACTAAAAGAATTAACTATCTATTAAAAAGAACAATCCACTCTTAACACACCATTTTTTCATCAAGGATCCTTACGAAACTAGGGAACTAGGAGCAACAATAATCCCATACTAACCTTTCCTGATACTGAAAAGCATCACCAACTGTATTCTTGATTTTACTCGGCTATCTGCAACCCAATTACCATTTTCCTGCCAGATAGATATATATTGATTAAACGTATACTTTTGAGGAATAGAATTTGCTCCGCCTTGCCATCCTGCGGTGACATCCACTGGACAATTCATCTTAGTCGGCTCAGTCGCAACGGGTGTACAATTTCCTATTTTCTTTACTGATTCCAAAAAAAATGCTTCTTTCTCAGTTTCACCATCTGATTCAGTTTTATCATAAAGATCTTGGATAGCATTATATATCTGACTTTCCGATGGACCACCATCATCAAAATGAGTACTGATATTAGGTTCCACATCTTCCGCGTATCTAACCCGAACACCAGCCTTGCTAAGCAAAGTATCTGCTTGTATTCGTGATCTTAATTGATCATCCGCAACCCAATTCCCATTTTCCTGCCAAATATACATTTTTAGGCTAACAATCTGCTCCTTAAAATTAAAAGTAGAATTAAATCGTTTAAATGAGCCTTGTTTGGACCCTGAATTTAGCCCACGATCATTATTGAAGGTCATCTCAACAGGGCAACGCATCTTGGTGGGTTCATCCTTAGATAGTTTACAATTTCCCACTTTTTTTACACTCTCCACAGAGAATGGCCCTTCTTGAATAGGCTTATTTGGTTCAGACTCACTCAATCTAGCCTGAATAGCATCATATATTTGGCTTTCCGATGGACCATCATCGGCAAAATGAATATTGGTATTGGTATTGGTATTGGTATTGGTATTGGTATTGGTATTGGTATTGGTATTGGTATTGGTATTGGTATTGGTATTGGTATTGGTATTGGTATTGGTATTGGTATTGGTATTGGTATTATCACAACCAATTAAAACTATACATAGTAAAAATAGACCAAATAAATTAATCGATTCCATAATCATCATTTCCTTAACATTATTTTTATCAATTGTCATAAAAGCAAATTATATATTAGACCAATTATCTTCCATATGTTTACATCTTAGCATTAACTCCGTTAGTGATTATCATTTGACGTATTTTTGTTTTTAATTTTTCATCCACAATTAATTTTCCATTATCTTCTCTAAGATGCACTTTATGTCTAATTTTAAATTGTCTTGAGATGGTTCTGGAGCTGAGTTGCATACTAACAATTATGTCTACAGGACAACGTATTTTAGTAGCTTCTGTTTCAAGCCATTCACAATCATCTAATTTTTTTACTGAATTCAAAAAAATTTGCATTTCTTGAACTCTGTTGTCAATTGCATTCAAATCAAAGTGGTTTTGTATGCCCTTAATTATCTGAATTTCAGATGGTTCACTATTATCAAAATTCGCATTGGAGTTATCACATCCAATTAGAAATTGGCATAGTATATATAACCATAATAATTTAACATATCCAATATCAATATTTTTATTCATATTATTCCGAATATTTATCTTAAGGCTACACTTTTCATATTGTCGATTAAAATTTAGTGAGTCTGTATGCATTATCCATTATTTATTGAAAATAACAGAATAATCTATTTCACTAAATTTTTTCTTGATCATATTCTCATTTATTAAATGTATGGATTGCTAAGTTTTATTACTTACCATTCAATCTATTAACGGAGGTGGTTATATATGACACATATAATTCCATTCCCTTACCACCTAATATAGGTAAACAAAAGTTATTTTGAACAATAATATGCTAAGAATCCGCTTATTAACAGCAACTATAACTTGAAAAAAATCATAGGAAAGATAAAATAAAATCCAAATCAACTTGGTAAATTCAAACTGAATTTATTAAAAAATAGTTATCACAAAAGGAATCTTCAATGGAAAAAATTAATTATTTTAAGAGAAATATGCAATGCGCCCAATAATAACCTCAATTTTTGTAATGTTTTTGTTATCTGGATGCGTAACTTTCAAACAAGGAGAACCATTGGATAATGGAGTTATAAGTTTTTTAGAATCAGAGTACCCACAATATTCTACACATCGATTTAAATTCATTAAAAGTGTAGACCTCCATGTTAAGCCAATATTATTTAATAGAATTAAAGAGTATTGTAAAAATAAAAATGCAAATTTTGAACAATACACTATATACTCAGGATGGTGTATAACAAAGGATAAAATTCCTTTATTTATTATAAGTAGAACAGATATAGATGCAAAATTGGGAACGATGGGGATATTTGAAAAACAAAATTTTGTTTCTGATAATGAATGGACAACATTTTCAAAAGAGTTTTATCCTTATCTATGGTCTGAATATAATAAGAGAGAAAGATGAAGTCACTATTAATCACTTTTTTAGTTTCTTGTTTATTGGTTGGTTGTGTTAATGGTAGATTGAGAGTAGGAACACCTCCTGTAAATGGGATTGTAAGTGCCGTTGAAAGTAAATACTCAGAGAGACCAAGCTCAATGGTAAGTGCAGGAGCTATTGTAACACTTCATACTGACACTGATGTTTTTCAATATTTGGAAAAATATTGCCAAGATAAAAAAGCTATATTTGAGAACCCTATACCATGGATAGGGTGGTGTGTAACACAGGACATGTATCCGTTGTTTATTTTTCATGGTGATCCGGTTGGTGGTATGTCTATCAAAGAGAAGTCCACAAACGCTGAAGATAATGACTGGGTAGATTATACAAAGAAATACTTCGGAATATTATGGTACACACACAAATTCGGGGTACCTTTGTAGTTTCTTCTATACCTTTTTCAGATGATGATTTAATTAATCAGGCCTTCCATGATTGTTATTATAGCTTTCTATTATTCCAAGGGAATAGTGGCATCTATACTCACACCAGCTAAATTTGGAGTGTACTAATTTAACTTTAAGACGCCAGTTTGAGTATATTGAACAAAGGAGCAAGAAGAATCTAAGATGGAGATGGACATGCACCTTACTAAAGAAGGGCATTGTGATAACTGATTTTAGCTATAACTGAATATTTGAATTTGAGAATGGCCGAATAATTCGGCCATTCCAAAAGTTCAAAAGGAACTCAGCCTTCATGCAAGCCACATTCCCGCTTCAGGCCAAAAAAGCGGGTTTGTTCTTCACTCATACCCAGTTCCCATTTTTGCGTCGTATGGGTATCCCCGACAGAAAGGTAGCCTTGATCCCATAAAGGATGATATTCAAGGGCATACTCTGTCAGGTATTGATGTATCTTGCGATTGTCCCAGTCGATAATCGGCAGTATCTTGTAAACACCGCGTTGCACTGCCAGCACTGGCAAGTTAGCGCGGCTTTCTGATTGCTGGCGACGTAATCCTGCGAACCATGTCTGCGCATCCAATGTTTTCAGCGCACGGTTCATCGGCTCAACTTTATTAATCTGGTTATAACGTTCAATCCCATCAACGCCCTGCTCCCACAGTTTGCCATAGTGCGCTTCCTGCCAAGTCGGGCTTTGTTCTGCACGAAATATTTTCAGGTTCAGGTTTAGTTTATCAGCCAGTTTGTCGATAAACTGATAAGTTTCTGGGAACAAGTAGCCGGTATCCGTCAGGATAACCGGAATATCAGGGTATTCCTGCGTGACCAGATGCAGGCAGACTGCCGCCTGAATACCAAAACTGGATGAAAGGATGAACTCACCGGGCAGATGCTCCAGTGCCCATAGGACGCGTTGACGGGCATCCAGTAACTCTAGTTGTTGGTTTGTCTCAGCGAGCGCTTCTGTGCGCTGCTCAGGAGACAAAACCAGTAACTCAGCTAAATGTGGCTGGCTCATACTGCTTCCTGCCAGTCGTAAAAGTCGATAGCTGAGTTCAATACAGGTTTGATAATGTCAGTTCGGATCAGGAAATCGCCAAAATCTTCATTTTCATTACGCTCTGTAGCCCAACGACCAATAAATTCATCCAGAATGGTCAGGATCTCAGCAGAGGTGATATTTTCCTGATACATACGAGGAATTCGGCTACCATTACGATTTCCACCAAGATGCAGGTTATAGCGATCAGGCGCTTTGCCCACCAGCCCGATTTCTGCCAACATCGCCCGACCACATCCATTGGGGCAACCTGTAACACGCAACACGATATGCTCATGGCTAACGCCATGTTTTGCCATTAACGCATCGACATGATCCACAAAAGTTGGCAGGAAACGTTCCGCTTCTGCCATCGCTAAAGGGCAAGTCGGAAACGAAACACACGCCATAGAATGGTGACGCAGTGACGTCACGCCGTCATCAATAAGGCCATGCTCGCGGGCAATAGATTCAATACGCGCTTTTTCACTTTCCGCCACTCCTGCTACTATCAGGTTCTGATTGGCGGTAAGACGAAAATCGCCTTTGTGAATTCGGGCGATTTCTGCCACGCCGGTTTTTAGTGGTTTGTCCGGGTAATCCAGCAAGCGGCCGTTTTCAATAAACAGGGTCAAATGCCATTGATCATCAATACCTTTCAACCAGCCAATCTGATCGCCCCGTCCGGTAAATTCATAAGGACGGACTGGCTCAAATTTCACACCTGCACGTTTTTCAACTTCCTGCCTGAAAGTTTCAACGCCAACACGCTCAAGGGTATATTTGGTTTTAGCGTTTTTGCGTTCAGTTCGGTTACCCCAGTCACGCTGTGTTGTCACGATGGACTCAGCAATTGCCAGTGTATGCTCCAGTGGAATATAGCCAAATTCACTCGCCAGACGTGGGAAGGTGTTTTTATCACCATGAGTCATGGCTAATCCGCCACCCACCAGCACGTTAAAGCCGATCAACTGATCATTCTCTGCAATAGCAACGAAGTTCATATCATTGGCATGCAGATCAACATCATTTTGTGGTGGGATCACGACTGATGTTTTGAATTTACGCGGTAGATACGTTTTACCGAGGATCGGCTCTTCGTCGGTTGTTGCGATTTTTTCTTTATCCAGCCAGATCTCAGCGTACGCGTTAGTACGTGGCAGGAGGTGTTCGGATATTTTCTTCGCCCACTCATAAGCCTGCTGATGCAAAGCCGACTGTACTGGGTTAGAGGTACACAGTACATTACGGTTAACATCGTTGGCGGTTGCCAGTGAATCCAATCCCATTTGAGACAGTAATTGATGCGCCGGTTTGACGTTGTTTTTCAGGATGCCGTGAAACTGGAATGTCTGACGGTTAGTCAACCGGATACTGCCATACAGCGTGCTCTCTGTCGCAAACTGATCAATGCCCAGCCATTGGCGCGGAGTAATAATTCCTCCCGGCAGACGACAGCGCAGCATCATAGCATGGCGGGGTTCCAGTTTTTGTTCCGCACGCTCAGCTCTAATGTCACGATCATCCTGTTGATACATACCGTGAAAACGGATGAGGAGAAAATTATCCCCCTCAAACCCGCCTGTCAGCCCATTTTTTAAATCTTCGCTGATCGTCCCACGTAAGTAGTTGCTTTCTGACTTCATACGTTCACTGTCAGCGAGTTTACCTTCAACAATCAAAGGACCTTGTTTTTCATTGCTCATTGTTTTCATGATCGTTTTCATTGCCCGTTGGTTTTTATTGCTTATAGTTTTTCGTTATTTTTGCTAGTAAACATCTCTCTGATAACGACGTTCAAGGCGCAGTTCACTTAGGAATTCATCCGCCTGCTCTACATCCATACCACCCTGTTGTGAAATGATATCCAGCAATGCCTGCTCGACATCTTTTGCCATACGATTGGCATCTCCACAAATGTATAAATGTGCTCCCTCACTAATCCAGCGCCAGATTTCCTCGCCCTGCTCACGCAGCTTATCCTGCACATACACTTTATGCTGTTGATCCTGCGACCATGCCAAATCAATACGGGTAAGTAACCCCTCTTTGACATAACGCTGAAATTCCACCTGATACAGAAAATCTTCTACAAAATGAGGGTTACCAAAGAACAGCCAGTTTTTACCTTCAGCACCCTGATTATCCCGTTGTTGCAGGAATGCCCGGAATGGAGCCACTCCGGTGCCGGGGCCAATCATGATCACCGGGGTTTGTGGGTCAGCGGGTAAGCGGAAGTTATCGTTATGCTCAATAAAGACACGGATGTTGTCATCTTCCTGTAACCGATCAGCCAGATAACCTGATGCTCCTCCGGTACGGGCGCGACCGTCTATGTCATAACGAACAACACCAACGGTAATATGTACTTCATTTTCGACTTCATCCTGAGAAGAGGAAATGGAGTATAGGCGTGGAGTTAATGGACGTAATATATCGATAAATTGCTGAGCTTCAGGTTGCTGAGCTGCCTGCCTGACCATATCCACGATAGGCGTTTTTTGCGCATATTGTTGCAACGTTGATTTTTCGGAGAGCAAAGCAAGCAAATTTTCATCTTTCGTCAGGGCAGCATATTTTTCGACAATAACACCCGTGTTTTGTGTCAGTTCAAGATGGCTGGTCAAAGCCTCACGCAAAGCAAGTGACTTTCCATGTACTGTGACAGTTTCAGTTCCTTCCAGATGAAGCAAGCCAATCAATTCATCAACCAATCCCGGATCGTTTTCAAACCAAACTCCCAATGAATCACCGGGCTGATAACGCAAACCAGAATCCCCCAGATCAATTTCAATATGGCGGACATCTTTATCCGATGTGCGTCCGGTAATTTTCTGGTTAACCAGCAGAGAAGCAGTCAATGGCGCTTCTTTGCTATAAGGGCTGGAAAGAACAGTACCAGCGGCCACTGCTGTCTTTGTTGTGGCTATTGCTGTATTTGCCGGAGATGGTAAGCGTTGCTTCAGAATATCGGTCAGTTGTTGACACCATTGTGTAGATATATCCTGATATTCCACATCTGCATCAACGCGATCCAGTAATCGCTGAGCACCTAATTCACTCAGGCGGCGGTCAAAATCTTTACCGGACTGGCAAAAATGTTCATAGGAGGTATCTCCTAAGCCAAATACAGCGTAAGCCGTCTCTTTCATCGAAGCTGCTTTTTTGGAATGCAGATATTTATGTAGTGCTACAGCTTCTTCGGCAGGTTCACCTTCACCCTGCGTTGAGGCAATAATGATCAATACGCGCTCTTTTGCGATCTGTTTGAATTTATAATCACCAGCATTAACTAAATTCACACTCAAATTCTGCGCCAGTAAAGCGTCTCTGAGCTGTTCTGCCAGACGCCTTGCATTACCCGTCTGAGAAGCCGAAATCAGTGTCACGGTTTCCTGTTCAGGTTCAGGTACTCCTGACACTGATGCTACCGTGTTGGTTTGCGGTTGAGAATTCAACATTCCCCAAAAATAGCCTGATAACCAAGCCAGTTGATGTGGAGAAAAATCACTAACCTCTGATTGCAGGCGTGACAATTGTTCCTGAGATACAGGTAGTAATGCAGTTGAAGGTGGTTTTGCAGTCATTATCCAGTGCCCTTTGCTATAGCCAATACCCATGATTAACAGTCACAAACATGGAGTAATCATAAGGTTATCCTAGAACAGGCGTCGGACTTAAAGAAAGGTTAGCAATATCTAATAACTAAATTACCTAACTTTATTTACAGATTTAATATATCGATAAAGTTGTTAAACGCTGGATTTTATTTCTACAGAAAAATCACGTTAGGCGCGAAAGTTCAGGTAGAATAGCCGGCCTTTTGAATTCAGGAAAAAGTATTATGAGCACTACCATCTTTAAAGATTTTCAATTTGAAGCGGCGCATCGCCTGCCACATGTTCCTGAAGGACATAAATGTGGTCGCTTGCATGGGCATTCATTTATGGTTCGTCTGGAAATCACCGGTGAGATTGATCCTCATAGCGGATGGCTCATGGACTTTGCCGATGTGAAAGCCATCTTCAAGCCAATTTGGGAGCGGCTGGACCACCATTATCTCAATGAGATCCCCGGTCTGGAAAACCCAACCAGCGAAGTGCTGGCTCAATGGATTTGGAGAGAGTTACAACCTGCTTTGCCACAGCTCAGCGCCGTTATGGTTAAAGAAACCTGTAGTGCCGGTTGTATCTATCGTGGAAAGTAAGACATTCAGCACCAAATTTTGGTGCTGAATGCACAATAAATAAGCGCCAAACGCACATCAAGCGATATTTAAGTATTTGTGCGTCTGCATCGAGAAACGCCAGTTACGGGCAATGCAGGTTTCAATACACAAGCGGGTTGCTTCTTCTTTCTGACTGATAGGCTGTAAGGCAATAACCGGTCTGTTATTTTCATCAAGCATAGTCAATAGATCATCCAATGATTCAATATCGCGCTCACGCCCGACAGGGTGCTTAATCTCATTTGCGCGATTCATCGCTTCAGGCAATACTTTGTATCCGCCACGCATTTTCACTTTCGGTGAAACGGTTACCCAAGTTTTGTCAGTGCAGTGGATCGCGTGTGTACCACTCGTTTCTATCTGACACTGATAACCTGCATTTTCCAGTGATTCCGTCAGGGGACGTAAATCATACAAACACGGCTCTCCACCCGTAATTACGATATGACGAGCAGTATATCCCTGACGAGTGAACAAATTAATGATTTGCTCTGGTGTGGCAGCGCCCCAGGTATCGCTATCCTGCGATTTTACCAGTATGTTCTCCATCGACTGCTGCTTATCAGCTTCTTTTTCCCAAGTATGCTTGGTATCACACCAGCTACACCCTACCGGACATCCCTGTAATCGTATGAAAACAGCAGGAACACCGGTAAACACACCTTCTCCCTGCAAAGTCTGAAACATCTCATTTATTGGGTAAATCATAAAAAAACTCTGGTTTTAATAAACTGCCCGTTATTATTACAGATATCTATCCCGCGGACATCCATCTTTATGGTATCGTACGAGGTTGCTTTTGCTGGTATCTGACACCAGACAGGGCATTGTATACCTGAAATAGCATATGCCTGAAATAGCATTGTATGCCTGAAAATACTCTCTGGCATGAAAGATAGATGGGATTAACGAATGCAAGACAATGAAAATCAGCTTAAACAGGGTCTGAGTGTGAGGCATATCCGCTTCATGGCTTTAGGCTCTGCAATAGGCACAGGGCTGTTTTATGGCTCAGCAGCTGCAATACAACAAGCAGGACCGGCTGTATTGCTGGCATATTTGATTGGCGGTGCTGCCGTATTTATGGTGATGAGAGCACTCGGCGAAATGGCCGTTCACCATCCTGTTTCCGGTTCTTTTTCGCAGTATGCCAGCCATTATCTGGGCCCATTAGCCGGTTTCCTGACAGGTTGGCTCTATGTTCTTGAAATGCTGTTTGTTTGCCTCGCTGATATCACTGCATTCGGCTTGTACATGAAATTTTGGTTCCCCGATGTTGATCAATGGATTTGGGTTCTGAGTATCGTCTGTTTTATTGGTGCGCTGAATCTATGTCATGTGAAGATTTTCGGTGAAATGGAGTTCTGGCTTTCTATCGTTAAGGTCACTGCCATTATTGCCATGATCATTGGTGGTCTTGCAATTATGATCTTTGGTTTTGGCCAGACAACAGAGCATGCCACCGGGATCGCTAATTTATGGGAACATGGCGGTTTTATGCCGAATGGCATCAGTGGAGTGGTTGCTTCATTGGCTATTGTGATGTTTGCTTTCGGTG
Source organism: Xenorhabdus stockiae (assembly GCF_002632825.1). Taxonomy (GTDB): domain Bacteria; phylum Pseudomonadota; class Gammaproteobacteria; order Enterobacterales; family Enterobacteriaceae; genus Xenorhabdus; species Xenorhabdus stockiae. The sequence goes on along the minus strand of NZ_NJAJ01000003.1, from coordinate 2,413 downwards.
GAATAGAAGTCATTGGTATCACTGCCAGTGAAGCAAAAGATCCGGCAAAAACAATTCCTAAAGCGATTAATGCTGTTCCCTTCCGTATCTTAATCTTCTATGTCCTGACTTTATGTATCCTGATGTGTATCTATCCGTGGGATCAGATTGGTCAGAATGGAAGCCCATTTGTACAGATTTTTTCTGATCTGAAAATCAGTGCGGCTGCGCATGTTCTGAATGTTGTTGTTATTACTGCTGCCATTTCAGCCATCAATAGCGATATTTTTGGTGCCGGACGAATGATGTATGGCATGGCTCAGGAAGGACAAGCACCTGAGGCATTTAAAAAGCTGACCCGAAATGGGGTTCCATGGATGACTGTTTTGGTCATGATTGTGGTTCTGCTGCTCGGAGTCATGCTAAATTGGCTGCTTCCCGGCAATATTTTTATTCTTATTGCATCCGTCGCTACATTTGCCACTGTCTGGGTGTGGTTGATGATTCTGCTTTCTCATGTGGCTATGCGTCGCAAAATGAGTGCAGAAGAGGTCAGAACCTTGAAATTTCCGGTTCCAATGTGGCCCATTGCTCCCATAATTACGATTATTTTTATGAGTGTAATTATCCTGCTACTCGGGTATTTTGAGCAAACGAGAGATGCTTTATACATTGGCGCTGGCTGGGTGATCATCCTGACCATTGCCTATTTTTTCAGCATAAAGAAAAAACTTGCCACATCTCACCGTGCTAGCCAATAAAATTGGTCTCTGAAAACGCCGGAGCAATTTCCGGCGTTTTGCTCTTTTTTACCTTTCACCACGCTTAATTAATTGAAGATCTTCGTAACTTATAACGAAAATCGGACAAGAAGCGGGTTATGATCAGAAGCAATCGTTGTTAAAACGGTTGCACTCTGGACAGTTAATTCACGATAAAAAACAAAGTCTAGGGGTTTACCAAATACAATTGTTCTATGATCGTCGTTAAAGTAAACTTCTTTTAACCCCATACGTTGAGCAAAACGCTCCAGCACTCTGAATCGTCGACGACTCCAAGCATTAAAATCACCGGCAAATATCACTGGCCCATCATGTAACTTAATATAGATACCAATGTTATCCAACTGCCGACTATAAACGTCAACGCCAAGGCTGAAATTAATAGCGTGTACATTAACCACCATCAGCTGCTGTTCATCAACTAAAGGGTACATAGTAATAAGAGATGATTTAGAAAGCCTTAATATAGGTTCTTTTTCCCTTAACGGACAACAATAGATAGGAGAAGAAGAGGCTAATGTCATCACACCCGATGGATGCTGAGGAATAGCAAATGCAGGTACTTGATCTGCAACCAAACCACTGGCTGTGATGAATTTCAGTAAGTCAGGTGTTGTTTGCGCTTCTTGCAGTAAAATAAGATCACTTTTTTCAATTAAGGAAGATAAAACACTTTGCCACCGTGGGCGTTGCTGTTTATGGATATTCCAAATAGCAACAGAAAACACATTATTATCAGAAAAAAATGGCTCTCCACATGGCAAGAGTGCTTCTTCAAGTAATCGCGTGGAAGTAGGAAAAACCCTCTCTACAGGCTGCCCTGCGATATACCTTACTGCATAATTTTTATGAGCCAGATTTTTTCTCTCACGGGCTCTTCTTACATACCTATTTCTTATCAAATTGCACCCCAACCTACCTTAATGCATCGGCCTTCATTAATATGACACCTCTATAATTGATTGCAATCCTTAGTACTAAAAACGTACTAAAAACAAAGTATGAATTGTAAGAGTAAATGCCAGAATAGATTTTATACAGGAAATCTTTTCCATTTATTAAAAAAGTAACGCATCTGGTAGCAAGTTATTGATGAGGCGGTATTCCAATACTCGAGTATATAGAAGGGCTGATTGAGAATCGAATCAAGATACTGATAAAAATGGCTGAAATAGAAAAAACCCCTGAGATTTCTCTCAGGGGTTTCTCTAAATCGGTGGCGGTGCGGACGGGACTCGAACCCGCGACCCCCGGCGTGACAGGCCGGTATTCTAACCAACTGAACTACCGCACCACCGAATACTGCTTCATGCTGCCTTTTGGGCTGGCAACACGTCTAAATTGATGTCTGGCAGTTCCCTACTCTCACATGGGGAGACCCCACACTACCATCGGCGCTACGGCGTTTCACTGCTGAGTTCGGCATGGGGTCAGGTGGGACCACCGCGCTATTGCCGCCAGACAAATCCTGTTTTCAATCCCGAACAAGCTGTTTGACCGTCTTCTTTCGGTCATTTTTTCATCTGAAACTTTGTCTTTGCTCTCAATCCCCGCAAAACACCTTCGGTGTTGTCAGGTTAAGCCGCACGGTTCATTAGTACTGGTTAGCTCAACGTCTCGCAACGCTTACACACCCAGCCTATCTACGTCCT
>NZ_NJAJ01000029.1 GCF_002632825.1 Xenorhabdus stockiae | reverse complement strand
GATTGATTGCTTACTGCCTTAAAGAGAAAAAGCCATCACTGAAAATTTTCTACTCAGAAGAAGATATTTCAGCAATAGCTTAAGCGGAATTGGGGTTAAATTAGTTAATTGCATTGTATACAGAAAATCCGATCCGTTAGGTCAGGCTTCATTTCGTGCGGGTTTATGTACCTCTTTATATGAGGTCATTCTTGAACAGGCAAGCCAACACTGTTCGGAAGAGTTACACGATTTGCTTTCACTGGCCTGTGATATTAATCAGGAAGTTTACTATTCGCTCTATGCAGCGGTTAATGGCGAGGACGAGTGATCATGAGTCAGGGAAATAATAATCAGAAAAGCCGCCCGTTGGATGTGATTCGAACAGTGAAAACATCAGCCATCAATCACTGGCAAAGCCTGTTGTCTGCTTGTGGTGTTGATGTTCCGGCAAAAGGCAAACACGGTGCTTGCCCAATCTGTGGCGGCACTGACCGCTTTCACTTTATAGATGATAACCATCATGGTGACTGGCATTGTCGCCAGTGCGATAAGCCGAATCATGGTGATGGGCTGGATTTAGTGGCAAGAACCAAAGGGATCACGGTCTTTGCTGCCGCTAAGTTGGTAGCCGATGCGCTGGCACTTCCTTTACCTGAATCTCAACCAATCAAAGAAAAGCCCCGAACAGTAAAACCAATTGCAGAACGCATCGCTGCGCTGGTTGCAACTTCTGTCACGGGTGAATCTCAGTATCTGACTAAAAAGGGGCTTCAATGCTCCAATCAGCGGTTATTGAAAGATGGCTCTTTATTGCTGGTGACTCAGGCACTGGACGGCACGATCACAGGCGGGCAAACCATCAAGCCTAATGGTGAAAAACGCCTTGTCTCAGGGACTCAGAAGAAAGGCAGTTTTATTCCTGTCTCAACGATTACCGGAACACCAGACAATTTCATCATCACCGAAGGTTACGCCACAGCGTTAACGGTCAGCCAGTTACATGAGGGCGTGGTATTGGCAGCCATTGATGAAAGCAATTTATTCACCATTGCCGAACAGGTCAGAACACAGTGGCCAGATGCGAAAATTATTCTTGCTGCTGATAACGATTGGCACGAACCGGAAGAGCGGGACAAAAATGGTAGGTTAAAAAAGAACGTCGGCAAGATAGCGGCAGAAAAGGCCGCTATAGCGATTAACGGCTGGGTAACGTTACCGCCTACGGAATTAAAATCTGATTGGGATGATTATCGCCAGCATCACGGTATTGAGGCAGCAAAACAGGCATTCAGCAACGGGTTATATCAGGTTGGAGAGAAAAAACTCATGGAAGCAGAAGCAGTGATTATCCACGAAACGAAGCCTAAAAAAGCCAATAACAATCTGGCACAAATGGCAGCCAGTCAGCGCGGGGCACTATTGGTTGAGCGATACGGTAAAGTAGCGGTTAATCCTGATAGTGAAATGGTTTACCACTATAACGGTACAACATGGGAAACCGTGTCGGATAACGTATTGCGCCGGGCAATGGTGGCCATCTTTGACCAGTACGAAACCCCTTACAGCCCGAACGGGATCAATAACGCTATCTATGCCATGAAATTACAAGTGCCGGTTATTGGGGAACAACGGCAGGATTTAATCGGGTTCCGTAATGGTGTGTATGATTTATCGGCCCAACAGTTTACCCCGCACCAGCCGGAACACTGGTTAATAAACCATAACGGCATTGAATTCACCCCGCCTGCTGCCGGTGAAAATTTACCAGACCATGCCCCAGATTTTTATCGCTGGTTATCCCATGCGGCGGGAAGCAATGAAAACAAGATGAATCGCATTAAAGCCGCCCTGTTTATGATCCTGGCAAACCGCTATGACTGGCAGTTATTTATTGAGGTCACGGGCGAAGGGGGCAGCGGTAAAAGCATCTTTACCTATATCGCCACCTTATTAACGGGAGAACACAATACTGCCAGTGGCAACATGCGGGCATTAGACGAAGCGAGAGGCCGTTATCAGTTTGTTGGGAAAAGCCTGATTACGCTGCCCGATCAGGTTAAATATGTCGGTGAAGGCGCGGGCATTAAGGCGATTACTGGCGGTGATTTAATCGAAGTTGACGGGAAATATGAGAAGCAATTTTCTACGGTCATTAAGGCAGTGGTATTAGCCACCAATAACGAACCAATGAGCTTTACAGAACGTAATGGCGGTATTGCACGGCGGCGGGTGATATTCCCGTTTAACATTCCGGTCAAAGAGTCAGAAAAAGATCCACATTTGGCGGAGAAAATCAGTCGGGAACTGCCCGTTATTATCCGCCATTTATTAAACGAATTTGCCGACCAGAACAAGGCTAAAAAGCTGCTACAGGCACAACGCGATTCTAACGAGGCGTTAACGGTGAAAAGCAATTCCGATCCGTTATATCGCTTTTGCGGTTATCTGGTAACCGTCAATGATGCAACTGGGATGAAGATGGGCACTAAGAACATTAGCCCACGAGCGCCGAGGTTGTATCTGTATCATGCTTATCTTTCTTTTATGGAAGCGCACGGCTTTGAACGCCCGTTAACACTGACCAAGTTCGGCGAATCGTTGCCTAAAATTATGCTGGAGTACAAAAAGGAGTATCGGAAAGTGCGAACCAAGAAAGGTTATTCTTATAATGTTGAGTTGTCGGAAGAAGCCGAAGAGTGGTTGCCGTCATTGCCTGAATGCCGGGATTTTAAATCCCCACTATAAACTTTTTTGGATTAAGTCTGCATTCCCTGCATCATTTTAAATATCTAGTTGTATTTAAAAGAAAATAATAGATGTATAGTTATTTCTTAGCTATACATCAAATATACATTCTCTTCATTAGGATAAAAAAGGGGTGAACAGGGGATACAGTGAATGAATATCATATTAATTACTGCAAACCCAGATGTAGCAAGGCTTTGAGAAGAATGTGCAGAGGGTGCATAACTGAGAGGGTGAAAAAGATTTATAGGGGGGTATCTCTGGTAGGAGGATTACATTATCTAATTTCCAATACTCACTTTTCTTGTTTGATAAAATCATTATCACATAAAAATACTTTTATTTAACGATATAATTTAAATTAACAGTTAATCAATGGATTATAGGGCATATAACAAAATATTATTTCATCTAAATATTATCGAATGTCACATTAATATAATGTGCATTACATTGAGTGATAGTATTTTTAATTACTATGTTATATATTTTATCATTGTTATTTCGTTTTATGGTAAATTATTAACGTTACTATTGACAGAATGATGAATGGTTATATATTTTTATGGGGTAAAATAACATACAAAAGGAAATGAAATGGCAAATATTATTTACATGACCTTAAACGGTAAAAATCAAGGATTAATATCATCAGGTTGCTCAACTTATGATTCAATTGGTAATAAATATCAAGAGGATAATAAGGATAAGATATTGATTTATTCTATAGATCACGATATTAACCGAGAGCAAAATGTAAATCATCACCCTATAGTAATAACAAAGCCAATTGATAAATCATCTCCATTATTGGGAGTTTCAATATCAAATAATGAACATTTAGATTGCCTGCTTGAAATATATAGAAATAGTTCGGCAGGGGGATTGGAAAAATTTTATTCTATTAAATTAACGAACGCCGCTATAAAAAACATCTCCAGCCATTATCCGAATTCACTAAGTCACAATGATATGCAACCATATGAAAGTATAACAATTTCATATGATAGCATAACATGGACACATCACATCGCTGGCACATCAGGTTACAGTATAAGAGAAGAGAATGTATTTTAATTCTTCTCAACTAAAAACAAAATGGTACGTTCAGTATCATTTTGTTTTATACTTATAATGGTATTATCTTTATGCCAGCGCTCATCTTTCCAATACTTATCATAGTATTTTATAAATCCCATATTTTCAGTGTATTTTATTAATTTTGTCAAACTGCTCATATGTACGTTTGAAAATATAATTTCGTTAGTCATGGTGCTATTACCATCAGGGGAGTCATAGTATATGATATAATCATTTGAAATTAAAGGAATACTCTTAATTTCATCAAAAGTAAATGCGTAATAATAAATGAAATTTCTTTTCGTATATGACAAGTTAACATTGGCTAATGATGCAAAAAAAAGAATAACACCAATAGCTAAAATAAATATAACAATGCATATACGTATGAAATTACTCAACCGCAATCCCAGCATATTCTTTACCTATATTAACCCAGCTTGCATCTTCAATAAGCATTACGTCTTGACCAGTTTTTATATCACTCATAGGAATTATTGTGTTTAAAAAACTAGGCAAGGGAGCATTATAAGGAATCGCATTGTTTGGATACTTTTCAGGATCAGGAAATAATAATGGCTTAAAAGATTTATTTTTATATTTTCCTATAGCTCCATAATAATCCCATCTTTTATATGCTTTTTCTTTACTGACTACCCCTACTTGAGGTAAATAATTAATATCATTGATAGCCTGATAAAAACCGAATAAGTTAGAAATCAAATCTTCACCACTATAGCCACTATCTGAAATTAAAGTAAAGGGGAAGGAATCTTGATATGATTCAAATGAATGAGTTGTATACATCATAATAGTAAGTGCAACTCTTTTTTTATCATGCAAAGATAAACCTTTTCTAACCCTCCATCTTGTTTTTATAGATGTCCCTAGGCTACGCCCTTTACCCATATATTGAACATATCTAACGATAAAATGAGATTTATGAGTAGATTCATCCCCCAAAGCAAGAGAGATCATCAGCTTTCTTGCATCATCACCATTAGCATGTCCTAAATCTAACCATCCTAATTTTTCTGTATAAACTAACCGTCCATTGTCTATGTCAGATCTTTTAGTCATAGGAACTCCTGTAATTTAGTTAAATGTGCCATAAATTTTATAAAGTATGGCACTAAACAAAATAATTAGCGGAACAGTTCTAACAGAAATCAGCTATTATAGTTTCACACTAAGTAACATATTCCTGTAAAATATAATGATATAATTACATACTAGATTAGTAAATCCTAATCTCACTTTTTAGGAATGGCATATGCTTTATATAAAGCAGAAATGGTTAGATTTGTTTTTTTGAAAGAAATACCAATTTAAAACTATATCACTAATGAAATTACTCAAACTAAACTTCATCAAAAACACTTACCTTATTAACTCTAAAGTTAATTATTCTGGTGATTTTAAAATCAATAAAATAATATGAAGAAAATTTTATTTATCATTCTGTTTTTTCTTGTTTCTGCTTGTGCAAGTCAAGATGTCAATATTTATCCTGATGGAAATTCGTTAAAAGATGCTCGGATAGGTGTTCCATATAATGAATTAATAAGAACACCGGGGGCTATGGGGTTTTTCGCAGAAATAACGCCTTCAAACTCAGGTCTAACATGGAGTCCCAGTGATTATGATGTTCCTGTATTACCAGTAACAGCAAAAGATTATAGCCGCATAAAAATACAAGGAACTCCGATATATGCTGGAGAAGTAATCATCAAAATATCTGGTGCCACTTATGGGCATATGTTTAAAAACCCCTCAGGATTTAATAAAACCTACACTATAAAAGTAAAGGAATGATTTTTATTATTAGAGTGGCGGCTTGTATCGCCATTCATTACAAATTTATATTAAAAATACTCTCATCTACTTTGTGTAATCATTTAGCATAATTAAATAACTTTATTATTAATTTTCATGCTGTTAAATATATTTAATTGAAAACAAATTGATATATAAAAACATTATGAAAAAATTACTCGAATTACGCCAACAAAAAGCCGATTTAACCCAACAAATGCGTTCGTTGCTTACTCAAGCCGAAAATGAAAAACGCTCACTGTCTACCGATGAAGCCAAACAGTTCGACGAGCTGCGCAGCCAGTCCGATAACCTGAATACGGAAATTGCCCGTTATGAGTCTTTATCTGATGAAGAACGTAATCAGGCAAAGATTCAGCCGACCAATAAAACACTCAGCAATGACGAGCTGCGCCACTATATTCTGACTGGCGAAGCCCGTTCCTTGTCTACAAGCATTCCCTCAGATGGCGGCTATACTGTTATCCCTGAGCTAAACAAACAAATTATGCAGCAACTGGCTGATGAGTCGGTCATGCGTCGAATCTGTACGATTAAAACCACACGCAGCAATGAGTATAAACAGCTTGTTTCAATTGGTGGCGCAGCCGTGGTACATGGGGAAGAAGGCAAAGCACGTAGTGAGACTTCTACACCCAAAATGGAAGAAGTCAGCATCAAGCTGTTTCCTATCTATGCCTATCCTAAGACTACCCAAGAAATCATCGATTTTAGCGATGTCGATATTCTGGGCTGGTTAACCTCAGAAATCGCTGACACCTTTGTTGATACCGAAGAAACCGATCTTGTGAGTGGTGACGGCAGCAAGAAAGCAAAAGGCTTTCTGTCTTATCCCCGTGATACCCAAACTGACAAGGTACGTGCGTTCGGTACACTACAAAAGCTGGAAGCAACTAGCCTTGAAGCCGATAGCCTGATTGACCTGAAATTCTTACTCAAAAACAAATACCGCAAAAACGCCGTATGGGTGATGAATTCGACAACAGCCGCCAACGTACAGAAGCTGAAAAATGGCAACGGGGATTACATCTGGCGCGAACGTCTACAAGCGGGTGATCCTGATATATTGCTGGGTTTGCCTGTCTACTATCTCGAATTTATGCCGGATAACATCATTGCGCTAGGTGACTTCAAACGCGGTTACTTCATCGTTGACCATCAAACGGGCATTCGCACCCGTCCTGACAATATCACCGAGCCGGGATTTTATAAGGTACATACCGATAAATATCTGGGCGGTGGGCTGGTGGACTCCAACGCAATCAAGGTGCTGGAAATCAAAGCCTATTGATAATATTGGAGTTTATCGATGATGAATGATTTTGAAATCCGTACTGCCTCGTTATCTGCCAGTGATAAGAAACTGACAGGCTATGTGATTAAGTGGAACAGCCGATCACAAGTCTTGTGGGATGAGTTTGTCGAACAGTTCGCCCCGAATGCCTTTAGCGCCAGTCTAGCGGCAAGTGCTGATGTCAGGGCACTTTATGAGCATGATCATATGAACCTGTTAGGCCGTACCACATCCGGCACATTGCAATTGAGTGAGGATGCCAGCGGATTACGTTTCGAACTAACCCTACCGGATACGCAATTGGGGCGCGATGTACTGGCGTTGGTTGAACGGGGTGATATTTCCGGTATGTCCTTTGGTTTTCGTGCCTTTAAAGATCAGTGGGATACCAGCCAAACACCGTATGTCAGAACTGTTTTAGAAGCCGAGTTACGAGAAATTACTGTTACCAGTTTACCCGCCTATCCTGAAAGTGGTGTTGAGATTGCAAAACGTTCACTGAATGCGATTAAGCTCTATGATGCTGATTTGTGTCACTACTGGCTGCAATTGTCTGAGGTGTGATGATGTGGCCTTTTAAGCGAAATGCACCAGAACGGCGCAGTATGACGATAGATGAATTTTTTTCTCTGGCAGGCATACCTAATACCAAATCCGGCGAGCATGTTTCCCCCTCGACCGCCGAGGGTTTACCTGCCGTGATGAATGCCGTCACAGTGATTAGTGAAGCGGTCGCCACCATGCCCTGTTATCTCTATCGAGTGAAAAATAGTCACGGCACAGAGTCCCGTGAGTGGTTAAGTGATCATCCGGTTGATTATTTGCTTAATGAATACCCGAACGACTGCCAGACCCCGTTTCAGTTTAAGCGAACCCTGATGCGTCATTGCTTGTTAAATGGCAATGCATATGCGGTCATCGTCTGGGGAAAAGACGGACAGCCACAATCATTACACCCTTACCCGCCGTCAGCGGTTGTCCCACAGCGATTATCGGATCACCGCTTTGCTTATACCATTACCGAACCCTATAGCGGCAAGGTCAAAACCTATCTACAGGAAGAAGTGTTGCATTTGCGTTATGCCACCGAAGATGGCTTTTTGGGGCGCTCGCCTGTCACGATTTGCCGGGAAACGCTGGGTTTGGGGTTGGCGCAACAGCGCCACGGAGCCAGCATTATGAAAGAGGGTATGATGGCGGCGGGCGTGATTAAAGCCGCTGACTGGCTGGATGGCATCAAGGGTAATAAGGCACTGGAAGCCCTAGAACGCTATAAAGGTGCTCGCAATGCAGGCAAAACGCCCATTCTTGAGGGCGGAATGGAATACCAGCAATTAGGCATGAATAACCAAGATGCGGAGTGGCTGGCCTCCCGCCGTTTCACTATTGAAGATATCGCCCGTATGTTCAATGTCAGTCCGATATTTCTGCAAGAATATTCGAACAGTACCTACAGTAACTTTAGCGAAGCGTCACGCGCTTTTCTGACAATCACCATGCGTCCGTGGCTTGCCAATTTTGAGCAACAAATCAAATCCGCCTTGCTGATGAACTCACCAAAACGAGGCATTCGCTACCAAGTCGAATTTGACACAGCCGATCTGCTTCGCGCCAATCCGAAAGAACGTTTTCAGAGTTATGAAACTGCGATTAAATCCGGTGTGATGTGTCCGAATGAAGCCCGTGAGCGCGAGGGATTATCTCCCCGTACTGGTGGCGATGAATTCAGTCAGGCATGGAAACAAACCGTAGAAATCAAACAACAACAGGAGGCCAAATAATGAGAGCAGGTAGATTGCGGCATCGGGTGACGATCCGAAAAAATGAAGCAAGTCGGGGTAAATTTGGTGAAGTGCTCAACAACTGGGTAGATTTAGCCACGGTCTGGGCAGAAGTCAAAGCGATTAGCGGGCGGGAGCTGGTGGCCTCCGGCGCCGTGTTTTCAGAAGCCACCGTGCGTATCTGGCTGCGTTATCGTGCTGATGTGACCACAGCGAACAGCATTACCTTTCACGGCGCGAACACGACGGGCACCGCTTTTAGCATTATGGCGGTCATCCCCGATGCGAAATACACCCGCCTAGAATTGCTTTGCAAGGGAGGGATATTCCGATGAGCCGGATTGAAATTCCCCTGAGTGAAATCAAACAGCATTGTCGGCTGGAGGAAGATTACACCCTTGATGATAGCTTATTAACGGGTTATGCCGCCGCTGCGTTGGAAGTCTGCCAGCAACATATCGGTAAACGCTTTGATAAGGAATTGGTTTTCACGCCAGCAATCAAAATCGGTTGTCTGCTTTATATTGGTTTGTTGTATGAAAATCGGGAAATGGCAACCGATGTTGAGCTAAAAGAAGTGCCTTTCACCATCAAATCACTGTGGTCTGTCTATCGTGATGTGGGGATCTACTGATGCCGTGGCAACCATTAAAGTGTTGTAGTTATCCCAGTTGTAAGCAACGGGTAAAGTCCGGTCGCTGTGCTCAGCATCGGCGGGAACAGAACAGGCAGCGGGGCACACGCACCGAACGTGGCTACAGTAACCGATGGGGACGCTACCGGCTGCAATACCTGAAAGCTAACCCGCTCTGTGTTCACTGCTTACAGCAAGGCTGCTACACACCTGCAACCATTGTGGATCACATCATCCCGATACAGGGTGATGCAGATATGCTGTTTTGGCCTGCATCTAATCATCAAGCACTATGCCATGTCTGCCACAACCGTAAGACCGTCCAGACAGACCCCATCACCAAAGCCAAGCGCAAACAGGGAAGCTATCAGGAACAGGAAGCAGAAGCGGCACGGTTGGTTAACTTCGGAATAATAACAAACTGAAATAACGGGGTAGGGGTATCAAAAATGACAAACATCCCTCTGAACGGAACCGCCCCCTCCTTCAATTTTTATGCCCGGCAATTTTTTTGAAAATAAATCACAAGGAACAGAGAACATTATGGCAAGAGCGCCCAAACCGCCTACTTATTTAAATGATATTGCCGCTAGTCAATGGAAGGCCAAAAGCAAAATCTTAAACGAGCGGGAAGACCTAAACGCCGCCGATTGGAACAACTTAGAGCTGTATTGCGTCAACTATGCCATTTACCGAAAAGCCGTAGCAGATCTTGATATCAGGGGCTTTAGCATTGTGAATAGTCAGGGCAGTGAAAGCCGTAATCCCTCATTGAGTGCCAAAGCCGACGCTGAAAAAATCATGATAAAAATGTCTTCATTACTGGGTTTTGACCCCGTATCACGGCGCAAAAATCCGGTAGAAATTGAGGAAGAGGACGAGCTAGACCGACTATGAACGCATGGGAACAGTACGCTTTTGATATCGAAAACGGCATAATTCCGGCCTGTAAGCGGGTAAAACAGGCGGTGAAACGCTACTTTAACGACCTGAATAACCCGCTTTATATGTTTGATACGGAGGTTGTAGCGCGGTTTATTGCCTTTTCCCGTTACTGTCCGCACGTCAAAGGCCATTTGCGGGGTAAACCGATTATGCTGGAGCCGTGGCAGCAGTTCACCTTTGCCAATCTGTTCGGCTTCAAAGTGAAGGCAACCGGACGACGAAAATACCGCAGTGCTTATATTCAGGTGCCACGCAAAAATGCAAAGTCTACTGTTCGATACTGGCTAACTGGTTTCTGGTGATGGAGAACGGGCAGCAGGATATTTACACCGCCGCCGTGAGTCGGGATCAGGCACGTATTGTGTTTGATGATGCCCGCCAGATGTGCCTATTATCCAAACCACTCAAGAAACGAGTAGCGATTCAGCAGCACAAAGTCACTTATGCTAAGAGCAATAGCCTGTTAAAACCGCTGGCAGCCAAAGCCGCCACGATTGAAGGGACTAACCCCAGTCTGGCAATTGTCGATGAATATCATTTGCACCCAGATAACGCGGTGTATTCTGCCCTTGAACTGGGAATGGGAGCACGTCCCGAAGGTATCCTGTTTGCCATCACCACGGCGGGCAGTAACGTGATCTCAGCCTGTAAACAGCACTATGATTATTGCTGTCAGATATTGGATGGCGAGGAGCAGAACGAATCCCTGTTTGCCCTGATTTACGAGCTGGACGACGAGCATGAGATTGATGATGAAGCCCTTTGGATAAAGGCCAATCCTAATCTGAATATCTCCGTGGACAGCACCGCTTTGCATGACACCATCCAGAAAGCGCGGGGCATTCCCTCACAATGGACAGAGATGCTAACCAAACGTTTTAATATCTGGTGTCAGGGCGAAACACCGTGGATGGGGGATGGGGCGTGGAAAGCCTGCCAGATGGAGTATAACGAAAGCGACCTGAAAGGGCTGGAGTGTTACGCGGGATTGGATTTATCCTCAACGGGCGATATCACCAGCATCTGTTACACCTTCCCCGTGGATAACGAACTGTTATTACTGACCCGCCATTACCTGCCCGAAGCCCAGTTACAGAATCCTGCTAATAAGAATCGGGCAATCTACCGTCAATGGGTACAAATGGGCTGGATACGTACCACGACAGGCGATTGTATTGATTATGATCGTATCCGTGATGATATCCTCAAAGACAGCCAGCACTTTAATATCAAGCTGGTGGGCTTTGATACATGGAACGCCACTCACTTACGCACACAGCTACAGGGTGCAGGGCTGGATGTTGAGCCGTTCCCGCAAACTTATATGCGCTTTAGCTCCGTCGCTAAATCAGCCGAGGTGTTCGTTAACCGCAAAATCATTCGTCACAATGGCGATCCGGTGCTGGCGTGGGCGATGTCCAATATCGTGATGGAGACAGACGCAAACGCCAATATCAAACCGAATAAGAAGAAATCAGCGAATAAAATCGATCCTGCTATTGCGTTCCTGATGAGTTTTGGTACATGGCAAGCAGAGCATGAAGAGTTTGCGTTTATCTTGAGCGAAGAACAGCAAAGGCGACTAGATGGCTTTGATGGGATTTAGTTAATTCATTGATTTTTATTTCTGTTTCAAAAATAGAGGTTATTAAATCAATTGGTTAAAGAATTATAAGCTTCACTTTATTTCATAGTTATCAACTAATTGATATAGTAAATATATTTATTGTTCTAATTATCAGTGTGGGAGAAATGATTGTGAATAATGGAAATAATATCTTATTTAAATGTGCATTATGCTGTAAAGAAGCCAAACTACAAGAAAGTCACTTCATTCCAAAATTTGTCTATAAAAAAATGAATGAGTATAAAGATAAAGATAAAAAAATAATGATTGTTGATAATAAAATGGATAATTATCCAGTAGGGAAACAAATAAAAAAACTTCTATTATGTAGTAATTGTGAAGGAATTCTTTCCAAGAATGGAGAAAGCTACTTTGCTAAGAATGCCTTTGATCAAATGCTAACGTGGGGATTTGTAATTATATCACACCTTAAGTATAAAATAGTATATCAAGAAGATAATTCAAATGCAATTTGAATTCCTCCATATCTAATACATAAAGTAAATTATCAATCGTTAGATAAAAACACTATTTACCGCTCTCATGTGCTAGAGAAAGAGGAAGAAAAGCAACTTTTATATTTCATAATAAGTATTTTTTGGAGAAGTACTTTCACGTGGGATAAAGTAGAGTGTTGTAATTTCAATAATGAAATTATAGAAGAGATGAAATCTTTTTTAAAAGAGGAAATTGTAATATTAAGAACTTTTAAAATATATGTGGAAGTCATGACTGAAGAATTTTGGGGCGTTATTTTTCCTTTTAAAGCCCCTCGTGAAAATAGTATTGAAGAATATACTTTTGTTATTATGGATTATATGTTTACTCTGGTTCCAGAAAAGAGTTTTTTGTTTGAGCAAACACCTAAAGACATACAAGTCATCTATGGAATAGATAAAAAAAGAGAAAGTGCTATCTATAAAGCATTTAAAAGAATTCACGCGGAAAGCACAAAAAAAGGAGGAGAGAACCATGATATCACATGGTAATAAAATACCTAAATAATCTCCAAATGAAATATTCCACTATCATTATTTTTATTGCATTAATCGGTTAATATACTATGTTCTTTATGAATCTCAAAATAATGCAAATAGGACATGATGATTTACCCTTCACCTTAAAGAACAACGATACCGCCTAAAATTCTTTTATAGGATATAACGCAAAAGATAAGCGTTTATACTGACTCGCTTATTGAACCAGATAAACCAATCAGTTAAAGTAGCCCCGCCACTGGCAAAATCCAGAGGTCAGGGCTTCGCATCCCTGAGCTAAGAACACTGGTAGGATGTTTCTACCAGTGGCCTCGTTCACCCTTTCAATGGTGATTCAGGCAGGGGAGGCTTCGGCCTCACCGGAATCTTAGCCCGGTAATGCGGACCTTGCTTGAATCGCCACCATCAATTTTCTCAATTAATGGAAGGGGTAGCAGGAATGTTCAATGTTAAAAAAGACTGGCATCAAGCTGATATCATCGCTGCATTACGTAAACGTGGTACAACCTTAGCCGCTGTTTCTCGTGAATCTGGCCTCAGTTCATCTACACTAGCAAATACTCTCAGTCGTCCGTGGCCGAAGGGCGAATGGATCATTGCTAACTATCTCGAAATACATCCCTCAGAAATCTGGCCGAGTCGCTATTTTGATTCTTATGGTCAGTTAATTGAGCGTCATGCTCGCAGTAAGCCACTGGAATAATTACTTATCAGTTCTTGAGGGTTAAATCTAGCCATTTTTAGAACTCATGGTGTTTTGTATTTCAAGTAGCGATTAGGGAAGAAGACAGGCAAACATCGTATTTTCAAGTGATGTGATAAATGTCACAGAGAGGAATACGACAACGGCTCATTACCGTAGCGGTGTTAATCGGTTATACCTCGCGCTACTGCCAGAAGGTATCCTATGGGTATCCTAGAAAAAACTAAGGGGTCGCACTTTTGATGCAACCCCTTGATAATTCTGGTGGCCCCTGCTGGACTTGAACCAGCGACCAAGCGATTATGAGTACCTACTTTAGCCACGAGAAATCAGTAATTTATATTATTTATCATTGACATACATTGACCCTAACGATCAATTATATGTCAATATCCGCCATCTGTACCGCCACTCTATCGCCACTGATAAATTGGATGACGTCAGCCATTCGAATGGTATCTCTAAAGGTGGCTTCTAGCTAAAGGAATTACTCTTTCTAGCATCAAATGCTCATCTTTGGCGCATTCTTTTGCTTCATCAAATAAAGTATTATAAAAAATATTAAATCCATCACGAATCGTGTATTCAAGAATAATATCAGAATAAAAATTTAAGCATAATCTCCAATTATCTATAATAAACTTAAAATCTTCATTGTTTGGTTTAAAATTATGGGTTATTATATTTCTATATTCAGTGAATTTCTTGATTGTATTAATTTCTTTTTTGTATTTATTGTATATCTCAGGTGATTTCTTTAAAGAAAAGTCAACGTATTCTTTTAAGAATTCAATAAGGCTCCCAAAACCTTGCTTTGATATTTTCTTTACTTCTGAATGGATTTCTTTATCTGTATTTATATTGTGCTTTGATGATATTAACCTAATTAATTTTATATGGCTTAAGTTTACTATTTCCTTTGTTAAATCCTTTTTACATTCCTCTACGTAACTCACCAATGTTCTAACAAAAAAAGAGTAAGTCATATATAACACTTTTTCTTTGTTTTTTGAATTTACTGATTCAATCAACTCAAGGGTTTCAAACATCGTTTCTTGATATTCGTCTAAGAAATCTAGGATGTTACCTAATATATTTGTAATGCCATCATGGATATTACAGCATGTCGTTATTTTGTTTTTGTATTCATCCTTTATGTCAATCTCTAGCGCATTTAGTACATCATTTAAAATGGATTCATCATATTTAAAGTTATCTCCGTCTATTTTTTCAATTAGCTCTGAAATAAAATCAGATTTAAGATCGTTTTTTTCTAACACAGATTTGACATTTTCTTGGTAAAGAACATCAAAGTGTTCATTGTATATTTCGCCCAAAACACTTGGATGTTCTGACAGTGATTTTTTTATAGTGAATTCATTAAGTTTAGGTTTTCTTAATATCTCAATCAAGTAAAGCGACAATAATAGAGACAGAGTTAAATTGGCAGAATTATTAAAGTTATTTAATAGCTCTTCTTGATCTTTATTTGGTTTTTTTTTATTTTTAGACATGATTTTCCTCTAAGGAACGAATAGGATTTAACTTAACTGCATCTTCCAAATGGTCAGGTGCAAAATGAGAGTACCTCATCGTCATTTTTATGTCTGTGTGCCCGAGCACACGTTGTAACACAAGTATGTTTCCACCGTTCATCATAAAGTGGCTGGCAAAAGTATGTCTTAGAACGTGGGTTAATTGGCCTGCGGGCAATTCGATATCTGTTCTTTCTAAGGCTGAACGGAATGCGCCATAACAATCGGTAAAGAGCCTGCCTTTTTTATCGTTTGGAAGAGAATCATAAAGCTCTTTACTGATAGGTATCGTTCGATTCTTTCTACCTTTTGTATTTGTGTAGGTAATTTTGTATTTTGCGAGCTGGCTTTTACGTAGTCCCTCAGCCTCTGACCATCTCGCGCCTGTGGCGAGGCATATCTTAACAACAGCTTCCAAGTCAGTGTGATCATGGCGTTTGCATTCGGCGAGAAGCAACGTAATCTGCTCGTGGGTAAGCCATGCCATTTCCATTTCTTCAGTACGGAAAGGGCGCATATTTTTTAAGGGGTTTTCTCCTTTCCATTCACCCAGGCGATTCAGCTCATTGAATACTGCACGAAAGTAAGCCAGTTCAAGGTTAAGCGTGCGAGGTGAAACTTCTTTAACACGATTTGAACGGGCATATTCCCCTTTGAGTCTTTTTTCTCTATAACGAGAAAACATTTGTGCATCAAAATCTCTGGCTAACGGTTCGCCCATGCAATCGAAAGCATGATGCATTGCCAATTGACGCTTAAGGCCATCTTTAAGCGTGATGCCGTGCGCACTATACCAAGCATCAATCAGCTCTTTTAAAGTGCGTCTGTCTTCTTTTTCTTCCTGCCACGGATTTTGTATCGTGTACTGTTCGAAAGCTAACGCCTCGCCTTTAGTGGCGAATTTTTTTCTAATGCGTTTGCCCTTTGCTCCATTAGGATAAAGTTCGCAAATCCATCCTCCTGCCGGGTTTTTACGAACGGTCATTGATTAACCTCGCTATATATACCCACAACACGACCCAATGTTTTTATATCATCAATACTACATTCGAAAGGTACATTACCACCGGATACATGCAATTTTTTACCCGGTAATATAGTCAATTCTCGAATACTCATTGCGCCTTCTATATCAACTAACCACAATCCATCTGAGAGAGTTGCATCTTGCTCTATAAAATGGGTTTTACCATCGGTCCGAATACAAACCCCCCTTGATAGCTGCTTGTTAAACAAATCCCCTGAAATATTCAAATTGGCATTTTTGGTTAATTTTCCATCAATTAAGGAGAGTAGTTCGAATGGTTTTGTATCTGTAGATGACGATTTGTCTTCATATGCTGAACCTTCCCCTGTCATCAACCAGTTAATGCTGGCTCCAGTTTCTAATGCACAATGTACTGCCAAATCATAAGACATGTTGCCGCGTTTATAGCGATTTTGAATAGAGCTTGCTGCAATATTGAAATGCTTAGCTAATTGAATTTTTTGAGAAAAACCATAAATCTGACAGATGCGATTTAAAAGCTCTTCATTATTAAAATTGGTTTCATCAAACATTTTATCGTTAATCTTGGTTGACCAATGCCAATATTGGCATTATAGTTGGTGGTGTTGGTGTCATATGATGGCAGTTATAGGTAAATGTAATGCTATCAATGGCAATTAATTATCAAATAAGGAATGATGCAATATGGCTTCTGAGATCGCAATCATTAAAATACCTGCTCCTATCGTATCCCTTCAGCAGTTCGCAGAACTTGAGGGGATCTCTTATCGTACTGCCTGTCGCTGGACTACTGGTGATAATCCTCGTGTGCCAATCGAAAAACGTGTTATCCGCAAAGGCAATCAAAGAGCAGGGGGCCCAGTTCGTGTCTATTACGCCCGCTGGAAAGAAGAACAGATGCGCGAAGCGTTCGGACATGCACGTTTTCAAATCGTTATTGGTGATTAGTTCATTTTGTGCATTTTCAATACTCAAAATGGAAGTTTAGTTCAACTTTTGGAAGTTACCGGATTAATTCCGCAAATATTGAAAAATAAATTGAACCCTGAGCAGCCTCACATGCTGACTTATGTTGAGTTAATGAAGTTAACCAAAATCATAAGGTAATAAAATGAAACAATTAACAGCGCTGGAACGTTCAAAACTGCAATTAACGATGATGGCCCGTCTTCATGATGTCTTCGGTGATATCAAAGATGAAGTTGAAGTGACGCCGGAGTTTATCCAGAACACGCTGGCGCAGTTTATACAGGTGGTAACGGATGATAATGAGCATATGACTAAGTTTGATGAAGATAGTCAGTTTAATGAAACTCTGTTGCGGGAAATCTCACTGTGCATGGAAGACGCTCTGCATCGTTATGCCGTATGGGAAAGAGAGTCATCGAAAGACCTTATAGAAAAAATATCCCGTTTGATTCATTACGCGTTTTTAGAATATGGAAAAGATAACGGTTTTGTGATTTATGGATTACCCACACTCAGGGGAATGATTTCATTTGGGATTGATTGGACAAATGATGAAGAGAGTTTGAAGTTATGGATTGAAAAGCACTGTTTGATGATCAAACAAGCCTTCAATCAGTTATTTGAAGGCTTAGCGAAAGGCGGCAATTATTTAACCGTTATGCCTGATTCTAATAATTTTTCATCAAGCAATAATTCAAGTTCTGAATAGTAATCATCGAAATCATGTTGAATGTTACTGAGGGATGTCGCGTTATTCTTACGTTTCATCTCAATGACTTTTATTGTTTGTTCGAATAGGAACAAAACTTTGTCTTCCTTTTTCACTGTAGGCTCCTTACCAGAGGTGGTGTTTTACGCCTGTGTTTCCGCTCAAAGACACAGCAGGCGCAAGGACTATACCACAACACACTGAGTCGGGCAGGGGGAAAAATCCGGCAATCATTTAGTTGTGAGGTCAGTATGAACGCATTAAAGCAACAACAGCACCAATACAAACTAACCAGTGAGTCGTTCTATGCAAAGCAAGGTAACGGATTTATTTTCCCAATCGTCTTATGTTCCGTTGCTTATTTTATTTTGTTTCTAATTAGGTGAGGTTTTTATGAACAAGGAATACCAAATGGAATCAACAGAACAGCGCGCTTTTCCAATGGATTTTGAAAC
This sequence comes from Xenorhabdus stockiae, assembly GCF_002632825.1. Taxonomy (GTDB): domain Bacteria; phylum Pseudomonadota; class Gammaproteobacteria; order Enterobacterales; family Enterobacteriaceae; genus Xenorhabdus; species Xenorhabdus stockiae. Next base: position 40,370 of record NZ_NJAJ01000029.1, on the reverse strand, counting down.
GCGTGTTAATGGATTAAATCAACTGGCTCAAATTAGGGCGAAACTTTTTAAATCTGCCAATGAACAGTTGGCTGCCTTTATTGATGAAATGCGTGATAAACGCAATGAGCACTATGCTGATAATATCCGCTTGTTAGGCGCTATGTTCTATCTTGCTAATATTCCTAAAGAGCGGCATAAACTGGAATTAGATCAATTTACCCGTGAAGAAAAAATTAGTATTACAAAGGCAGCGAATTTAATTAAGGCAGCGGGGGCATTATTACCAAATAACTTATCACTACCTAATTAAATAATAATAAATACCGATTTAATTTTAATGACGTTAACACGTCAGGGAATCCCTTTATCTAAAGATAGGAAATAAAAAATGAATATACCCGACCCTATATTTACCCCTGTCGAAATAAACACCGATGATCATGCTGTCATTATCGAACGTTGCATCAAACAAAATCGTGAAGATGAAAGACGTGTCAGAGCAGATGGTCACGCTTCGCGTCTGCGTCACTTCGCCATGATTGCGAAACGCGATCGCTTAGATTGCGATGCCATTGTCAGCCTGCTGGAAAGCGAGGCCAGTGAAATAGAGCGTCAGGCGCAAGAGTGGAACTATGTTTGATGTCGATATTGATTACGCCTGCCAACAGGCTGAAGAAATACTGGTACGCAGAATTGCACAGCATGTCAATCGTCCTATAGGTATTTCTGCATTTAAATGCAAAGACTGCGGCGAACCCATTATTGAAATACGCCGAATTCAGGTTCTTGGTTGTTCCCGTTGTGTAGATTGTCAGGTTGATTTTGAATTAATTAATAAACATTATCGGAGTTAATAAAATGAATATGAAAACAATACGTAATTTAGGAATAGTAAGTGTTGATTTTAACGTTATAAGTAGTGGTGATAAAAAAGCTGTATTTAGAATTAATGACCATGAATATAAAAAAGGCGATTTTCTTGGGTTGTATGAAGTTGATGATAACGACAATTTAACTGATGATTTTATTATCGTAAAAGTTAGTAACGTCGAAGTCATTGATAGCGATTTGTATCCACATATCGGCGGAGAATTTGTTTTGCTTTCGTTTGAGTTATCTTCTCTGAATTGTGTGCTTGCATGAGTCTTGTAGAAAAAGCAAAACAAAACAGCGGCGCACAATCCAAACCGCGCCGCCAATACAGTAAATTTCAGCCAGAGATGCCACAGATAGCAACTCTGGCTGAACGCATTATGTGGGAAGTGAACCCCGACGATTACACATGGTGTCACCAGTACTTTGGACATCTGCCGGATTCGTTGGCAATTTACTTCGTCAATCGTTATGCCAATATATTCAAGTCAGGCCGCTACGGTCGTCGCCGGGCTAATGCGTTTTTGCGCCAGTTCAGCAAGAGTGTATTACCACGGTTCAATCTGGTCAGTGAGCAATATCAGTTTCAATGTGAAGTCGTGGGCGCTACGCCTTTCCCGTTCCTTGAGCAACTTGACCGTCTTGCCACATTAGGACGCAAAGAGATCCGGTCACTGGCGCATGGCGTTTCGCGCTATCTGTCCGACAGCTACGAACATTATGTCAGTGAATTACCTACACCCGCCGATGAAAAGGAAGGCCGCCACCAGTTAACACAGGTTTATACCTTACTGGCAAAGCTGACCCAGCAAATTGGCACATCAGCCCCTTATTCACAGCAAATAACTAAAAGCCGCACTGAGCTAACCGTTGATCAACTGGCGGCGAGTGTGGCGCGCATGATATCCGATGAATGGTGGTATGCCCGGCTAAAACGGATGCGTGACATTCGTGCGGAGCATATGGCCATTGCGGTGGGGCAGGTGCAAAAAGCCGCTTCGTCTTATGTTTCACGTAAAACCTTAGAGGAATGGAAGGAGCAAAAGCGCCGTAACTGGGAGTTTCTGCAAGAGTTCGAACTGGAAAATGAAGATGGTGAACGGGTTTCACTCGTCGATAAGGTGTTGGGCAGTATTGCTAACCCAGCCGTTCGTCGCTGTGAACTGATGGTGCGTCAGCGTGGTTTTGAAGATTTAGCCAATGAAATGGGCTGTGTTGGTGATTTTTATACGATCACTGCGCCATCCAAATATCACTCAGCCCACAGCGGCGGCGGTTTTGTGAAGAACTGGAATGGTGCAAACCCACGGGATACACAAAAATATCTGTGTGGTGTCTGGGCAAAAATCCGTGCCGCCTATTCCCGTGCAGGTATCAGCGTGTTCGGTTTCCGCGTAGTTGAGCCGCATCATGATGGCACCCCACATTGGCATTTGTTGTTATTTATGCTGCCTGAGCACGTTGAACAGATGCGCAACATTGTGCGGGAATATGCCATGCAGGAAGATGCCCACGAATTAAACAGTGAGGCCGCTCGCAATGCCCGTTTTCTGGTGAAACCAATTGATCCAAAACTCGGTAGCGCAACAGGCTACATTGCTAAATACATTTCAAAGAACATTGACGGTTACGCGCTGGATGGCGAAATAGATAACGAGACAGGCGGAAACCTCAAGGATATGGCACGTTCAGTTTCTGCATGGGCGAGCCGCTGGCGCATTCGCCAGTTCCAGCAAATTGGCGGTGCTCCGGTGTCTGTCTGGCGTGAACTGCGCCGTTTGCGAGGTGATGAGCAGATTTTACCTGATGAGGACATGGATAACGTCCGCTTTGCGGCGGATGTTGGCAACTGGTCAGCTTATACCGAATTTCAGGGCGGGCCATTGGTTGCTCGTAAAAATCTTACCGTGCGTCTGGCTTATGAAGTCACCGAACAAGGCAACGCATACGGTGAAGATGTTCAGCGCATTTCCGGTGTTTACTCGCCCAGTCTGGGTGAGTCCTCTTCTTTTGTGACTCGTACTGTGAAGTGGAAGATTGTGCCAAAGTCCAGCCCACTGGCTGCGGACAAGGGTTTTGACCTTCCCGTTTTTTCTTCCTCTTGGAGTTCTGTCAATAACTGTACGGAGGCACGAAGTACGATTAATACTGCAACCTCAAACAGTGATCTGTGTTTAGAGGAATTTGAGCGAAGCTGGTATCAGATGAATGAGCGCGAAAAGCTAGAACGTGTCTATGAATCAGCCAAATTGCACGGTTTAGAAGTCAGTGAGCCGATGGCGAAGGGATTATTACGGGGTAATCGCATGACGGTTGAAGGTCAATGTTATCGATTATCCATGTTTGGCCATCTACTCAAGGATAAACCGCCGCATGTTGAAAGAACAAAAAACATCCTGAATAGATTAAGCAAAAATTTGGGTTTAAATATTGATGTTAAAGACATTTTGCGTAACCCAAAAGGGCATTATAAGGGGTTATTAGCAGAAATATCTGGAAGTATTGAGGAAGTCACATAATTAACTATTTCTTAATGAAATTAATACAAATAATAATTATATTAGTTTTCGTCTGTTCATATATACAGTATGGCAAATGTAATATAACGAATGGTAGGGAAATGATGTCTGACGATTTGGAACGATTGGTTTTTTTAGAACGTGTTGAGTTACTTTCTCGGATGGGTGGTTTGGATAATTTGAATGATAAAGACAGGCAAGTGGCGCTGAACTGGATATGGGAACTGGTCGAACAGGCCAAAAGTGAAATGATAATAATAGAAAAGCCACTAAATAGTGGCTCAAAACTGAACTTATGCGGCACTGGTTTGCAGCAAATCTAACGCCATTTGGCGCTGTTGCGGATTGAGGTTATTAATCACAGTCTGCAACAGGATATCGCCTGTTTTAGCACTGGGGCTGATAGTGTGTGAAAACGTCAAATTCATAACAAAAGTGTGCCCACATTCCACATCTGAACACGAACAATAAATATCAGCGATCTGGTGGTGCATCCGGTTGGTTTTACGGATAACCGACTTAGCGCCGCACTCAGGGCAGATTATTTTTAATACACGCATGTTTCTTTTCCCTAATGTGTCGATTTTCCTCGATTTTACCATTTTCTTGCTCATTTTGCACCCGAACTGTCGTTATCTTTCTTGAAATGAACGAATAATGTTTCGGGAATATTACTGCTATTGATGGCGTTCATAAACATATTCTGCACGGGGATCACTTCATCCTTGCGATAAGCATCACGGGCTTTTTCCGGGTCGCCCAGTCCGCCGACATTGGTCGGGATAATGCCTGCCAGTCCCGCTGGGAATCGGTGGGCGGTCAGCACATCCTGTGAACTGATGCTTTTCACATTGGCAAACTCATCATTGGCGGAAATATCCCCGACCGGAATAAATTTAATGCCGTCCGGGTCGCCGTTGGGAATGCTCACAAACATGGTTTCAAAGTTACCGATGCCCTTGCTTTGGGCCAGCTTGTTCTCAATTTCTTTTTCGGCTTCATCGGAGATATTCGGGTCATTGATGTAAATCATGCCGCCTGTATGCCCGCCGTTGTGGTAGTAGCGGCGGCGGAAAATGGTCGCTTCGGAGTTGAGCAGGGCCGCATGAATGCCGCCGATATAATCGGGCAGGCCGTAAACCTGTTGCTGGGGATCATACTGCTTGATAAAAATCACTTCTTCCGGGGTGTAAACCAAAGGCTCACCCTCCTGCAATATCACAAAATCCCCGTCTTTACGGCGGCGCAGATACAGGGACGGCAAGACTTCCAGTCTGACAATATCGCCCCAGAAGTTACGCACTTTCAGCAGGGCCACATCGCCGAAAATCAGGAAATTCATCATGGCCGACCGGAATTGTTCATGGGTCAGACCGCCCCCGAGATAATCCGAGGCAATCATATTGTGCCGGGCATAGAGAACGCCGCCATGCTGCCCGTTCATGTTGGTCAGCTGCGCCAGCGCCAGACGGTCAATCGGCAACGTGTAGTGATCATAATCATTGTCATACCAGATTTTCTGGTAATCGGTCATGGAAGTGAGTATCGGTTCGGGTTTACCCAGTGTGATAATGCTCATTTTCCGCTGCGAATGCGGGACGTGTGACGCTTTAGCGTTCTTCCTGAACTTTCTTCTGCTCATTGTGTGGCCTTTGAAAATGAATATTTAGAGGTGCGTTTCTTCTCGTGGTTAAGCGGTTCATTCATCAGGGCATGGGCAATAGCCCAGAACACGTCAGCGTGTCCGGTTTCCTGCGAACGGTCAGCCACAAAGGTCATTGCCCCCCCTTTGGCGGTGGTGGTATGCCGGATAGCTAAGAATGAAGCCAGGATTTCTTTTTGTTCTCCGTCCCACTCAAGGCGTTCTTCGCTGACCACATCGATCATCTTCATCACCAGTTGGTTTTTGCTCTGCTGGCTGTAGTGGATGGCCTGCGTTTGCCGTGGGGCGAAGTCCTGCACCATTTCATAAACCCCGTGCCCAATGCCCGTGGTATCAATGCCAATATGGGTAAAACGGTAACGTTTGAACAGCACTTCAATCAGTTTGGCCTGATGTTTCCAGTTCATGCCCTGCCAGTAGAACGTGGCTAATACCCGAAAGCGTTCACCCGCCATCAGCGGTGGGGCGACAATGACAAAGGTGGAGGTATCGCCGGAGCGGGCCGGGTCAAAACCGCCCCAGACTTCACGCTCACCAAACGGGCGCGAGGCATCCGGGTCGTGATCTTCCCAGAGATTGATATCAACGCCGCATTTTTCCAGTTGGTGATATTTGAAGACAGATGCACCGCTGTCCACAAACTGGCACATATAGAGCATGTTAAAGGTGTCTGCATTGTACTTGTTGCGCAGGCGGTCGATATTGGCAAGGTTATACCCACCTTTGATGGCATCCTCCATGGTGATGACATAACGCCACTGGCTATCCGGGCAATCACGTCCCCCATTGCGGTATTCATTAAAAGTAGGAAAATCCACATTCTTACGTTTAGCATCATTGCCACGCCATGTATCACCTGTCCAGAAGGGGTATGCGGAATGCGTTTTTGCACTGGGGGTTGAAAAATAAGTGGTACGCCATTTATCAATAGTCGCCATTGCGGAAGCGACTTCATTCAGGTGCTTAAAATCAGGTATCCAGAAGTATTCATCGCAATAGAGATGGCCGTTATAAGATTGGGCGGTGTTCTTATTGGTGGATAAGAAACGCAGCTCAGCCCCATTACTTAAGCGTATTGGGTTACCCGTCAGTGTCACCCCGAAAAATTGTTCGGCAAAATTGACAATATAAGAGCGGAAGACTTCGGCCTGTGGTTTGGAGGCGGACATAAATATTTGCGGGTTACCCGTTAGTACCGCATCTTCCAAAGCCTCGAACGCAAAATACCATGTCGCACCAATCTGGCGCGATTTGAGGATATTCCGCACCTGCTTATGCTTATTGGCACGTAGGTGTTTCTGATAGCCAAACAGATTGCCATCAACAAAGGTCTGAAAATCTTCTTCTGTCAGCGCTGAAATATCATTTTTACGGTAGCGCTTCTTTTTCTTCGGCTCGCCGTCACCATATTGGCCTTCATCACTCTGGCTGCCTGACTGTGCCCGTGCTTTAATGTCAGCCAGTTTTTCTTTGTGCTTATTCTCCTGCGCTATCAGTTTCACATGATGGGCAACAAGACGATCATATTCGTCCAATTCCAGCGTGGTTTTATTATTACGCTCACTGAGCAGCACAAGACGGCGGTCAATTGCCTCAATCACACTTTCATGGCTGAGCATATCCGCCCAGTGCCATTTTTCCGCCCAGTAATACACAATCCGTCGATTGGGCAGATTCAGTTCACCGGCAATTTCAGCCGGGGTATAGCGGCGCAGGTACAGCGACTTCGCCACTTTAATTAATTCATCTGAATATTTGGCCATTCTTCCTTTTCCTGACTATCCTTTATTTCTCAGTCCTCATTATGCAGGGCTAATTTTCCCCTTACGCCCAATCAACTTCGGTTCAATTCGGTTATGCGCCATATCCGAATTCAATCGCATTGCGCCTGTCGCAGCATTTTTTTGAATCCGCAATACTGTGAGGGAAGCAAACGACAAGGAAGCAATATGTCTCAGTTAATGACGAACTGGATATGCATTGCCATGGAGGGCGACACGGTTGATGGTCGGGTGATGGAACCGCAGTGGATTCTGGATGCCGCCGAACTCTACGACCCTCAACTGTATACCGCCCGAATCTGGCCGGAACACGACCGTTGGTTCGGGGCGATGGGGGAAGTGCTCGCGGTTAAAGCTGAACGTGGGGAAGACGGAGCTTTACGTCTTTATGCACAACTGCGGCCTAATCACCGCTTGTTGGATGCCAACCGGGACGGCCAACTGTTATTTACCTCCGTGGAGTTTACGGCGAACGGTAATTTTCGCGGCACAGGCAAAACCTATCTGGAAGGACTGGCAGTCACGGACTCGCCAGCGAGTGTAGGTACAACTCGCCTACAGTTTAGTAAAAACAAAAATCCTCATCGGTCAGGCGCGTATAAGCCGCTGGTGATTGACGAAGTTAAAGATATTAAGGAAAGCAAGATGGCAAAGGCCAAAAAAGGATGGAGAAGCTTTTTTAACATGGAAGAGCCGGAGGGAACCCCAGCCGAAACCACGGGTAACGAGGCGTTGCAGGCAATTGCTGAGGCGTTGGCCGAGATGGATAAGCGAATGACCGCCGTCGAAAGCAAGCTGGAATCCACCGAGCAGACCGTGGAAGAAGTCCAGGAAGATGTCGAAACCGTTAAAGAAGTGGTGGATACCGAAGAATTCGCCCGCTTAAAGTCAAGTTTGCCTGCGATTTTGAAAAACTTCGGCAAGCTGGACACGCTGGCAACCCGTGTGCCGTCACGCAACCCGAAAGGCAATAAAAACGCCCGTTTTAATTTCCTATAACTGCGAAGGGAAGCGCTATGCAACTAAATCAACGGGCACGAGCATTTTTGCAAAAATACACGGCGGGATTAGCCGAATCCTATGGGGTTGAAATTGAAGATACCTCACGTTACTTCTCACTGACTGACCCAAAAGAAACCGCTTTGCGCACCGCGCTGCTGGAGTCGGTCGATTTCCTTAACATGATCACCTGTGCGGATGTGGATCAGCTTTCTGGTCAGGTGGTGTCGGTTGGTAATCCGGGACTGTTTACCGGACGTAAGAAATCTGGCCGCTTTATACGTGACACAGGCGTCGATGGTAATGAATACAAACTGAGAGAAACCGATTCCGGTGCGGCGTTGAGATGGGACTTGTTATCCGTTTGGGCGAACTCCGGCAATGAAAACGAATTTTTCCAGCGTATGCAGGCTTTTATCAATGAATCCTTTGCGCTGGATATGCTGCGTATCGGCTTTAACGGTCAAAGTGCGGCGGACACAACCGACCCTGAGGCGAACCCGAACGGCGAGGATGTCAACATAGGTTGGCATCAAATTGCCAAAAAGTGGAATGGAGGCTCACAGGTTGTTACTACGCCGGTGACACTGGATGAACACGGTGACCATAAATCACTGGATTCGATGGCCTCCGACCTGATTAATACCTGTATTCCACAACAATTTATCCATGATCCACGTTTGGTCGTGCTGGTTGGTGCGGATTTGGTCGCCGCCGAACAGTACCGACTTTATCAGGCTGCCGACAGGCCAACGGAAAAAATTGCCGCGCAGATGTTAGGTAGTTCGATTGCAGGCCGTCCGGCGATGGTGCCGCCCTTTATGCCGGGCAAACGGATGGTGGTGACGATGTTGCCGAACCTGCAAATTCTGACCCAGCGCAATACCCGTCAGCGTAAGGCGGAATTTGCGGACGACCGTAAGCAGTTCGAAAACAAATACCTGCGTAACGAAGGTTATGCACTGGAAACGCCAGAGTTGTACGCGGCTTATGATGAAGCGGCGGTGACAATTGGCAAGGTGGCGGAACCGACTGAAAAACTGGGTACAGACTGATGTTGTCACCTGCTCAACGCCACCGGGCTGAAGTGGCACTTCGCCAGAAGCTGGCACGGCAACAAGCGGTTGCCATTGCCGATGGCGCCAGTATGCACCTGCAAGCCCGTGCCATTGAGCAGGATGTGAAGCGGTTACGCCAGCTCACGCTGACAGCAGAAAAGGTCGAAATGAAGCGGCGGGAACTGCTGCCCAATTATCTGCCGACAGCACAGCGCTATCTGGATGAGGGTGAAGTGTACCGCAATCCGATTTTCGCCTACTGCGTGATCTGGTTATTTGATATCGGGGAATTCAGTCAGGGACTGGACTGGGCGGATATCGCCATTGAGCAGGGACAGCTCACCCCCGATAATTTTCGCAGCGGTTTTCCGGCGTTCGTGGCCGATACCGTGTTGCTCTGGGCACAACGGGAAGCGGAAGCCGGGAATTCCGTCGAACCCTATTTTTCACGGACATTTCACAATGTCACGGAGAAATGGAAAGTTCACGAGAAAATCAAGGCGAAGTACTACAAATTCGCGGCGTTAAGCCTGTTAAAAGGGGATAACGCCGACATTAAGGCAAGTAGCGTGGACAGTCCGGAGGTGCTGGCGCAGGCCGATAGCTGGCTGGCAAAAGCCCATCAATGCAATCCGGCATCGGGGGTGAAAACCTATCGACAACGCATTGCTGCCCGCTTGCGGGCACTGACAAACGAAACGCTTAACCTTAATCAATAACGACTACCGCAAGCCGGAGCGGGCGCGGTGGAGGCAAGGCACTGTGTGCTGATGGCCGTGGAAACCGGACTGCCCGCTTTTTCTTCAGGGAGGAACGCCAAATGTTTAATGGCAATACCGTGGATTACCGGGACGCGCCACTGATCAATGACGGCTTTTGGCCGGATTTGAACCTGCGGGAATTTCAGGTTAATCGCAAGCTGCCTGCGGATTTGGATAACGATATGCTCGCTAATGCGCTGCTGGCGACCGTGGCCGAGATTAATCTTGATTTACAGCACCTGAAATCCCGTTTGCAGGCCAAAGGTTATCAGTCTGCTGCGGTTGTACCGGGGATCTCGATTAACGGCAATAACGCGCTGGTCAGTCAGTATAAAAAGGCGGTTTATGCCCGGGCAAAGGCCGATTTACTGGGGGAATACACCTCATTAGTCAGCCGCGCCCCCAATCCGGGGCAGGAAAGCCCCGAAGTGCAAAAACGCCTGCTGGCTGAGGCCGCTGTGGTACTGCGCAACATGAAAGGAAAGAGCCGCGCAACGGTACGTTTGATATGAGCAAATTACAGCAATTAACCGCATTCTTGCGGGAAAACCTGCCCAAACGGATTTGTGAAACCGAATTTACCAGTGAAATGGACGAAATCCGCTTTATTCCGGCACAACGGGATTTAGGGCTGGGGCAATACCAGTTTTTCATTCAGCAGTATGAGGCGGTGATTGCATGGGGGCGCTTTCCCTATCGGGAATGTGATCCACGCAATATCCCGTTGCTGATTGATATCTGGCTGACCGAACAGGGCGACAGTGTGAATGAGGCCAATGTTGAGCAAGAACGGCCCAGCTTAACAGTGGAATTAGACGGTGATACTGCGGTTGTCGTGGTGTCACTGTCACTGGCTGAACCCGTGTCGATACGCGAAGACCCCAAGGGTATTATTCCGTTCGATAACAAACGTTGGTCGCTGGCCGAGCCGGAAATCTGGTTTGCTGAACAAGGTGCAGTACACAGTGTTGATGAAACCGGGGCGCGGATTGGGAAAACATCATGATTGTGAATGGCCAGTTGAATCAATCTCAGCTAAAAGAGCTGAAAAAAGCCGTTAACAGCCTTGAACTGCCACCCAAAAAGCGACAACGCCTACTATGGCGCATCGCCAAGTACGGGGTGATTCAGGCCGCAAAACGCAATGTGCGTAACCAGCAATCACCAGACGGGGAAAGCTGGCCAGCCAGAAAAGGCCCGTGGCGCAAAAAGATGTTGCGTAATTTACCGAAATTACTGCATATCCGGGAAATGCCCGAAATAGGGGCTGTGCGTCTTTACCTGCAAGGCGGACGTTACCGGAATGGCAATAATCCCGTATCAGCCGGATTGGTCGGCGGTGTACAGCAACATGGGATGCGGGCGCGAGTGAGCCGAAAATCGGCATCAGACGGGAATAAGACAAAAACCGTTGATTTAACGCGGAAAGCCACCATTAAGCAGGCCAAAAAATTACGGGATTTGGGCTATCAGGTTAAGAAAGGGAAAAGGTTGCGTAAACCCACCATTAAAGAAATCACTGAAAAGATGCTCTTTATCAAGGCCGGGGAAAAAATCCGCAAACTAAGCGGTAAAGCAGCCAAAAGCGCATGGACGATTGATGTGCCTGCGCGTGAATTCTTAGGACTGAACGATGAAGAATTTATGAAGGTGTTGGCGCGACAACTCCAAGCCATCAATTATGGCTGGGATGTTAACGCACAAAACAGAAGATAAGGGACTAGATTATGTGGCCACATGTTCAGGTTAATCAGGTTAACCAACTGCAGGGCGAAACCAAGGAGATTGAACGGGTATTGCTGTTCGTGGGAACAGGCAAAACCAACGTGGGCAAAACGATTGCCGTCAATACCCAGACCGATTTTGATGCGGTATTGGGAACGACTGATACCGCCCTCAAACGTCAGGTACGGGCAGCAATGGCCAACGCCGGGCAGAACTGGGCAGGGTACGTGCATATTCTGCCGGAACTGGCCGACGAACGGGCGTTTGTGGACGCGATTATTGCGGCGCAGACCATCGCCAGTGTTGAAGGCTATGTGTTGACCAATGGGGCGACCAAAGACGTGATTAAGGCCGCACAAACCCTGCGTGCCACTACCATTGCTAAATTTGGTCGCTGGCAGTGGGCAATACTGGCGGTGGATGGCCCCCAGTCTAAAGAGCCGTGGGCGGATTACGTCACCCGTCTGGCGGAACTGCAAAAGGGTGAGGCCGTGTCCTCCGTGCAGTTGGTACCGTGTCTGTGGGGCAATGAGGCAGGCGTACTGGCCGGGCGTTTATGCAATCGCGCTGTCACGGTGGCCGACAGCCCGGCACGGGTGCAGACCGGGCCATTGCTGGATTTGGGCGCGTCTGATTTTCCGAAAGATGGTACCGGTAAATCCATTGATTTAGCCACCTTGCAGGCACTGGAAAAACTGCGTTTCAGCGTGCCGATGTGGTATCCCGACTATGACGGCCTGTATTGGTCTGATGGCCGGACACTGGATGTGGAAGGCGGCGACTACCAGAGCATCGAAAATCTGCGCGTCGTCGATAAAGTGGCCCGCCGTGTGCGTTTGCAGGCGATTGCCAAAATTGCCGACCGCAGTCTGAACAGTACGCCGGGCAGCACCGCCACGCATCAGGCTTATTTCGCCCGTACATTACGTGAAATGTCGCGCAGTACCGAAATTAACGGCGTGACGTTCCCCGGTGAGGTGAAGTCCCCGAAAGACGGTGATGTCGTGATCACATGGCGCAATAAAAACACCGTGGAAATTTATATCACTATCCGCACTTACGAATGTCCGAAAGGCATTTCTGTGAGCCTGTTGCTGGATAGCAGTCTGGAGAAAAGCGCATGAGCCAACGTATTTCAGGCCAGTCGGTTGATTTTAATATGGACGGGGATCTGGTGCATGCCGAAAAGGTCAATCTGTCCATTACCGATAACACCGCCGCCGCCCAGACTCAGGGCGTACCGGATGGCTATATCGCCGGGGATGTCGCCGCTGAGGGAGAGATTGAACTCAGTACCAAATATCTGGAAATCGTCACCGCGAAAGCGCGCAGCGCTGGCTCATGGCGGGGTATTCAACCCGTTGACCTGATGTGGTACGCCAAAGCCGGCAACGAAGAAATCAAGGTGGAGGCGTACGGCTGCAAGCTGATTGTCAGCGACATTCTGGACGTTGACCCGAAAGGCGGCAGCGTTATGACCCACAAAGTGAAGTTTGTGGTGACCAGCCCGGATTTTGTGCGCATCAATGGTATTCCCTATCTGGAAGCGGAACTGACGCAAAGCCTGATAGGGTAAGGACAGAACTCATGGAAGAGCATGAAAAAACGTTTGTGACGCTCGTGCTATTGGGGGCACTGATTGCGTTAGGCAAGATGCTGACCGGCAATGAACCGATCACCTTACGGCTGTTTATTGGCCGGATTATTCTTGGTTCGGCGGTGTCAGTGATGGCAGGCGCGCTGCTGATTTGGTGGCCGGGTATCAGTCCGATCGCGGTCACGGGGATTGGCAGCGCATTAGGGATTGCCGGATATCAGTTAATTGAAGTCTGGCTACGTAAGCGCGGGAGCGCATTGCTGACAGGGAAGCTAAAGAAATGACACTCAGTGAAAAGCAGCAGCTATTTGCGGTCAAGGTAGCCCAATTGATTTTATGGGCCGATGAGCACGGTTATCGCGTCACGTTCGGGGAAGCCTACCGCACCCCGGAGCAGGCAAAACGCAATGCACAGCAAGGGACAGGCATTGCCAACAGTCTGCATACCCAGCGTCTGGCAGTGGATCTCAATCTGTTTATCCGGGGGGAATACCAGACCCGCAGTGAGGTGTATTTACCTCTGGGGGAATATTGGGAATCCCTCGGCGGCACATGGGGCGGGCGTTTTTCCCGTCCCGATGGTAATCATTTTTCGCTCGAACATAACGGAGTGAAATGATGCTTAACGCCCGGATGATTTATGTTGTTGTCGTGGCGTTAGCGTTCGGTGCGGGCTGGCGTGTCAATCACTATTACCGTGACAGCCTCGAGCTGAATATCACACGGGCAGCAGCCAGCGCAAAAGAGGCCATGCGACAGGAGTTGCAAGCCATTTCCCGCGCCTCCGCTCGGCAACTGGAAGATAAACTGGAGGGGATCGCCAATGCCGCCCCACGAGAAATCCGTACTGAAGTGGTCAAGCCTGTTTTTACTGCTGTGTGCGTTAGCCCTGAGTTTGTCCGGCTGTACAACGACACTGCCGACAGCATCGGGCGAACCTTATCAGGAAAACCTGCTGAAAAAATGTCAGACACGATTACCGACATTAACCGGCACGACCGGCAATAATATTGCCAATATTTTAATGGATTATCCGGCGTTATATGGCAATTGCGCTGCCCGGCATAATCAGTTAGTGGACGAAATTAATAAGAGAAAGGAATTCACTCATGAGTCAAGAAAATAAAGTTATTACGTTAGTTATCGCGGAAAAAGAAATTCATTTTGAACCGAATATTATTGCTTATAACAGCATGATTAATGACATGACGCTGGATAATAAAATTGTCCCGATTGTCACTTACCTGCGCCGCATTGTGTGGCCAGCCTCAAAAGCCGCACTGGATGAACTCCTGCAAATCCCCGGCGCGGCGATGCAGATTGTAGAAAGAGTCAATGCAGAATATGCACCGAAACTGGATATCGAAATAAAAAACTAAATGCACGGGTTAAGGCAATTGACAATAGTTTATTTGAACAGGCCTTAATATTACGCCGTCATTATTTACCGCATGAAAAAGATAATACGGAAAATTTAGCCCGTGCCATCTGGTTAGATAATCGTTATTGGGAAAATACGCGCATTGCCACCGCGAATGGTATTGCGCTGGCGTTCAGGGGTGAACCATGAGTCAGGAATTAAATTTTACCTTAAGCCTGATTGATAAAATCACACAACCGCTGGCGAGTGCGAAAGCGGCGGTGTCCGGGTTTGCCCAGTCTTCACAGGACGCCTTCGGCAAACTGGCGATTGGCGGTGCAGGGTTGGCCGCTTCGTTCTGGTCAATCAAGAGCTTTCTGGATCCGGCCATTGAAATGGATGAAGCGCTGAAATCGGCCTCCTTGCAGGGCATTGACAGCAGCGTCATGAATAAAGTGGCCAAAGATGCCATGACGTTCAGTTCCCAGTATGGCAAGTCGTCCATTGAGTTTGTGCAGTCCGCTTCGGAAATCAGCAAGGCGGTCAACGGGCTGTCACACAGTGATTTGCCTCAAATGACCACCATTGCCAACACCACGGCGGCGGCCCTGAAAAGCAGTGCCAGCGATACCGCCGGTTACATGGGGAAAATGTTTACCCAGTTTGCCAGCCACGCTAACGCCGTCGGTCATCTCCAGTTTGCCGAAGAACTGGCAGGCAAGGCGGTGATAATGTCGAAAACGTTCGGCACGTCGATGTCAGAAATCACTGACCTGATGGAAGGGGCACGGGCGGCCGGCACTCAGTTTGGTGTGGGCATGGATGAACAATTAGCGGTCTTGGGAGAACTTAACCGTTCGCTGGGCGGCGAAGCCAGCGGCGCGTATGAGTCATTTATTACCAATGCCGAAGCCAGCGGCAGAAAACTGGGCCTAAGTTTTACCAATGCCTCCGGCAAGTTGTTATCCATGCCGGAAATGCTGGAGAAATTGCAGGCCAAATACGGCAAAAGCATTGAAGGCAACCTGAAAGCGCAGGCCGAAATTGAAGCCGCGTTCGGGGATTCTGCCGTAGTCGTTAAACAGCTTTACGGCAATATCGATGTACTGCGCAAGAACATGACGGCACTGGGCGCAAATGATGGCATGAAGCGTACCCGTGAAATGGCCGAACTGATGGCGAACCCGTGGGAACGGCTGCAAGCCATCTGGCAAAATATCCGTATTGCGGTGGGGTCAACCCTGCTGCCTGCGGTGTCTTCGCTGGTCAACCGGATGGCGAACATCAGCCAGTTAGTGGTGCGCTGGCTGAAACTGTTTCCCAATATCGCACGCTGGATTGGCTATATCTCGGCGGGCATTATCGGATTCGCGGCAGCGGGTGCTGTGGCCAATATCGTGATGGGCGTATCCCGTTTTATCTGGTTGGGTTTGATCCCGTTATGGAATACCGGGGCATTTATGTTTTCCCTGCTCACGGGAAGAATGAATGTGATGTCGAAAGCCAGTGCCGGGTTAACCAGTATGCTGGCACGGATGCGTACCTGCCTGATTGTCACCAAGATAGCCTCTTGGGCTGCTGCTGCCGGGATTACCGCCATGACATGGCCTGTACTGGCCATTATCGCCGTGGTGGCGGCTTTAGTGATTGCGGTGATTAAATTCTGGCAGCCGATTAAAGCGTTTATTAAAGGCTTTATTCAGGGATTCGGTGATGCCAGTGATTCACTGGCACCTTTGTCACCCCTGTTCGATGTGTTGGGGAGCGCCATTAGCTGGGTCTGGAAAGCAGTTAAAACCCTGTTTGGCTGGTTTGCCGATCTCTTGTCTCCTATCCAGTATACGGATGAAGAATTACAGGGCGTGACGGAATCTGGCCGCGCTTTCGGTCGTCTGGTGTCGGGGGCCATTGGCTTGCTGATGCTGCCGCTGAATCTGGTGATAAAAACCGTGAGTACGCTGGCGCAGATATTTGGCGCGGCATGGCAGGCGATTGGGCAAGGCTGGAACAATTTATGTGACTGGTTCGGCAATTTTTCACTGGCTGAGACGTTTTCCGGTATGGCAGACAGTGTTGTCAACCTGTTTAGCGGATTATGGGACAGCATAAAAGCGTCATTTGGTGAAGCGTATAACTGGATTGTTGAGAAGCTGAACTACATTCCGGGCATTAACATTGAAACCAAAACCCTTGAAGGTGGCGCTTCAACCCCGAAGCCATTCGTACAGCAGCCGATTGATAACCCGCAGGTCGCGTCAACCGTTATCACAGGCGGGCAAATGAAGGGGATTGGTAAAGGCGGCTTAAACCAGAATCTTAGCCGCAATAGCCAGACATCCATTGATAACAGTCGCCGGATTGAAAACGTGACGCTGAATGTGACAGGCAACGTCACTCCGGGACAACTCACAGAATGGGAGCAGGTGGCTTATGGATGAGCCAAAATACATTGATTTATGGATTACGGGCGGGGATTTTACGCTGAACTCCGGGAATGAACCGCGTTTTTGCGATAACCGCTATTCGGTCGGTCAGGACTGTGTTCACGCCATTATGGAAAGTGGCCTTGCCACCGAGCTGGTCGCCGAACGCAGCCCGACCTTACGGGCGGATATCCGTACCCAGATTGAAATTCTGGTTGAGGACGATGAGCGGATTATTCCGGGCACCGTCAGCATTCATGAAGAGTCACCCACCAAATTATGGATAACAGCGGAAACCTACGATTTTGGCCGCCTGAGTGTGAGCGTGGGACATGGACACTAAACCTACCATTGATTATGAAAAGGTACTGCGTGACAGCGGGATGCCGACCACGGAAGCCGACATCAGCAAAGCCTTTGCCAGTGTGGTGGACGAAGCCGGGCTGGTCACTAACACCTCGCGCATGTCCCCGTTCTGGCGGCTGATTAACACGATTGTCACGCGCCCGGTGCTGTGGCTGAAAGAGGCATTAATCAATGTCACGCTGAAAAATATGTATCTGGCGAGCGCATCCGGTTCATGGCTGGATATGTTCGCGTGGGGCGTGAACCTGAAACGCAAGCCTGCTTCGGCGGCACAGGGTGTGATCCGTTTTTATAAGGCGGCCGGAGCCTCCGCCGTGACCGTGCCCGCCGGAACGGTGATCCAGACCGAACGCCTTAACGGGGAAATTTACCGGGTCAGCACCACGGAAAGCGTGGCCATTGCCGAGGGGGTCAGCAGTGCTTTACTGCCTGTCACAGCCGAAGTAGCAGGCGGGGCATTCAATCTGGCCCCCGGTTATTTTCGCATTCTGCCTGTGGCGGTGTCCGGTATTGCGCGGGTACAAAATGAAGAAGGCTGGCTGTTAACCCCTGGCGCGGATGCCGAATCCGATGATGATTTGCGTGACCGTTGCCGCAACCAATATAACCTCGTGGGTAACTATCATACCGATGCGGTGTACCGGGGCATGATTGCAGCCGTGGCGGGGTTAAGCATTGATCGCATCTTCTTTCTGCATGATGCGCCCCGTGGGGCAGGCACCGCCAATGCATATCTGTTGCTGGATTCAGGCGTCACCAGTCAGCCGTTTATTGAGGCGGTCAACGATTACATCACCAATCAGGGCCACCACGGGCATGGCGATGATATGCAGTGCCTGCCGATGCCGGAAACCCAGCATGATTTAGCGGTCACGCTGTTTGTGGTCAGTCTGGCGAATTACAGCAACGAGCAGATAGCCACCCTGAAACGGGATATCGAGAACCTGATCCGCTGTGCCTTTCGGGAAAATAGTCAGTATCCGGTGAAAAAAACGTGGCCCTACTCGCGTTTTTCCTTTTCCAACTTAGGGCGGGAAATCCACCGTGAATTCAGCGAGATTGAATCCCTGACCTTTTCTCTGGGGGATATTCTCAGTGACTTAAGTGTACCACGGCTGAAAAAGCTGTCGGTGGAGGTGAAAAATGTCTGAGTTCAGGCAACGTCTTCAGCGATTGGCCCTGCCCTCATGGATGGATAAGGGTGAACCTGCCAAATTACTGGGGGCGGCGCGGGCATTCTGGACACAGGTTCACGGCTGGCTGACATGGCCGCTGGCGCAACTGGATGCCGAAACCTGCACCGAAGCGTTGTTATCGGTGCTGGCCTATCAGCGGGATATCCAGCGTTTTAATGGCGAACCGTTGCCGCTGTTTCGCAAGCGCGTGAAGTACGCCTTTATCAACGCCAAAGATGCGGGCAGCATCGCCGGGTTTATTGCCATCTTTGAACGCCTCGGTGTGGGCTATGTGGAGCTACTGGAACGCCAGCCGGAGATTGACTGGGATGTGATTATCCTGCGCCTCAGTGACAGCCAGATAGCGGCTAACCCTGATTTGCTGATGAATATCATCCGTCAGTACGGGCGCACCTGCCGTCGTTATCGCTTTGAAGTGATCGCGAAAAATCAGTTGCTGATGCGGGTGGGCAGTATCGGTGCAGACTATTGTACGTATGCTGCGGCTATTCCGACTCAGCCATTATTAATAAAAGTAGGGCATATTGCAGGCGTTGCCGTCTGTGACAGTGCCCGCCTCAAGGAAAGCAGTGCGCCGAACGTCACCTACGGTGCATCATTATAAGGAAATTGTATGTCTTCAGTGATAACGACAGACTTTGAAAAATGGAAAGCCCAACAAGTAGCCGCAGGTCAGCCTGTGGTGCTGGATGAATTTGTCTTTGCCAATGTGCCAGACTTAGACCCTACACAGACTATCAGTCGCGATGAAAAATTGCCTGTGGAAAGTCAAATCGTCCACCGTCAGGCGGTCAACAAAACCGGACTCGCCAGTGAGAACGCCGTGGCTTACAGCGTCACATTAGGGACAGAGGTCGGTCACTTTGATTTTAACTGGATTGGCCTGATAAATAAGGCCTCCGGCGTCATTGGCATGATCACCCATGCGCCCACGCAGAAGAAAATCAAAACTGCCAACGGATTGCAGGGCAACGTGTTAACCCGCTCCTTCTTGCTGGAGTTTGAAGGTGCCGCGACAGAAACCGCCATCATCACCACCGCCGAAACATGGCAGATTGATTTTACCGCCCGTCTGACGGGCATGGATGAAATGCAGCGTCTGATTAATACCGACAGCTACGGTGAAGCGGCCTTTTTCGATGATGGCTTTGCTGTAGTACGTCAGGGCGAACAGTACCTTGTTAAAAAAGGGTTGGCCTATGTCGGCGGCCTGCGCGGGATGTTGGAATTTGACCAGACGCTTAACAGTCTGCGCAATACCCGTGTGTATGCCGATTTTAGCTATCAGGGCAATCTGGTGAGCCAATGGCAAACCGTAGTGAAAATGACCGCCACAAATGAGCTGAGCAACTATGTGGATGCCGCAGGCTACCCGCATTATGTGTTTGCGGTTGCACAGATTGATAGTAACGGCAATGTGGCTGATTTACGTCGTAAAGGGTCATTGAATGATCGTGATATTGCGGCCCTAAATGGTGAGCTGAACAGAGTCAAACAGGATTATGCCACGAACCCTGCATTAAATACGGTCAATGAAAATGCTAACAGTCGCCTCGAAAAGAAACAAAACGGAGCGGATATCCCCAATATACAAGAGTTTGTTAATAATCTTGGTTTGACAAAAACAGTAGAATTGGCGATTCACGCGCTGGATAAACGCTCAGGAGGCACAGTCACTGGAGATGTAGAGGTGACAGGGACACTCCGTGCAGAAGGTGCCGTACATGCTGGAAAAATTGCATTGGCTACATGGGGGGATATTTCAGGCGGAATATGGGGGGATTACCTGAGTAAATATCTCGAACGAAAATATTCTGATATCGCAAAGAACGGCGCGGACATTCCAGATAAAAACGTCTTTATCAATAACCTCGGATTACGGGGAACAGTAGAGCTGGCAAATAACGCGTTGGATAAACGTACGGGCGGGACGGTCAGTGGCGCGGTGACCGTAGGCCAATTAATGACCCCTGCACTGACGGTGGGGAGTGGTGGCGTTTATGAAGGCAGCCGTGATGCCGCCAGTTTCGAAGGCAACAATATAGAAATTCGTTCATGGTACGGCGTTGGTTTTAAATCGACACACAATAACCCCAATGATGTAGCCAGCCTCTATGTTGACACACGCAGTGGCGATATTGTGACGCGTGGCAATGTGCTCGCCCAAAAGTCAGTCCATGCCGGAGAGGCCGCGTTCGCTCCATGGGGGGACATTTCAGGAAGTGTTTGGGGGGGGTTCCTGAGTAAATTTCTCGAACGAAATTATGCTAAAAAAAATTCTGGCGAAATTGTGAATAGAGGGTGGGTAAGAGACGAATCGACAGGTCTGATTATGCAGTGGGGGACAGAGTCAAGCAGTGGTAGAAATTTCAATTTCCCGCGTATGTTTTCCGAGTCGTGTTTCGTTGTTCTGGTCACCAATGCGGACGCACAGGGACATCGCATAGATAACGCGTTTGGCTACCCGGTGAATAATGCCGAGTTCTACGCCGCGACAAAACGAGAAGATGGCATAGTTAACAGTTTTCCCGTGACATGGCTGGCCATTGGGAGATAGCAATGAAAAATATTCAACACAATAAAACAAAACGAAAATCCGATAATGACTGGTTTTATAGTGCCGCTGAAAATGGTTTTGTTTACCGGCCGTATGATGAACCGGGTGCTTATCCAGACGACCTGAAACCAATCACCGATGACTTGTATAAAAAAATGTTTGCAGGCCAATCAGACGGTAAACAGATTGTGGCCGGTGCAGATGGCCTGCCTACCTTGATGGAGTTACCCCCGCCAACACAGGATGAATTGCAGCAACAGGCGGAATCTGAAAAACGGCAATTGCTGAGAGCGGCTGCAGAACACATTGATATCTGTCAGGATGCGATTAATTTGAATATTGCGACCAGAGAGGAAAGAAATGCATTAATTGAATGGCGAAAATATCGGGTGTTACTCAATCGGGTGAATTGCGCTAATGCACCCGATATTCATTGGCCGGAGCAACCCGAATAATGCACTGGCAGCGTAAAACGTTGCAACTGTCCCCGGATTTATCGGGGCTGTCTGCGGCTATCGTGCCTGTTCATCCGTTTATTTACGGTATCGGGCAGCAGACTGACAGTGGTAGCTATTTAAGCCCGGCCAATGCCATTGAGACGTTGGCGACTAAACTCACGGGTGCGGGCAATATTAATAGTCTGATACTGATGGTGTGCGCCAAAACCCACGCGGAATTTATGCAGCATCTCACGCAGTTTTCATCAGTGCTGCCACTGCCTGCCTTTGCGCAGGTCAAACGGATGGCAAAGACCGCCGAAAGTCTGGCCACGACCAAAATGCAATTGCCGGGCAAGCTGGGCGGCGGGTTACCACTGCCACAGCCCTTATCCACCGCAACCAGCCGTCAGGCAATCAATGCACAATTGATAGCACAAGCCAAAGTACAGGCCAGCGCAGGCAGCAGCCTTGCCGGGTTAAAATCCCAGTTAAGCGCGCTGACCGCCGCCCGGCAATCCGCCTTGCAGCACGTCACCGATGCCATGAGCGGACTGGCGGGAAAATCCGCCACGGTCTGGGCGTTCGCCGGGAAAGGGAACGGTGCACATGTGGCAGAAAAATTACGTAAAAATATCCCCGAACCGGACGCCGTGTACACACTGGCCGTGTTGTTTGCCGGAAACGATCTTCGCTCATTAGAAAGGATGCTACACCATGAGCCAAATTATCACCCTCGCCCTTGATGGCGAGGCCATTACGTTAAAAAGCCTGACCGTCACGCCATCCGTGATGTTTCAGGATCAAGACCAGAGCGGCCAGTCTTCCAGTACCGCCGTAGCCGAACAGGGCATCAAGCCGAAAGAGTTGCGTATCACGGGCATTATTCCCTTTACCGAACAGAAAACCCTGTCGCGCCTGTTTGCGCTGGCGGAAGCCAAAGACAATGGCAACCTGAAACGCTACCGGGTGGCGAATCTGACCGCGCAGGCCATTAATTTTCGTATCGGCACGTTTACGGGTACGATAGATGCCAGCAAGGTGGACGGCAAACAGGCATGGCAGGTCACGTTTACCTTGCGCGAGCATTTATCGGTGGCGGAGAAACGCGATGCCCGTGCCACCGGCGCGATTCAGGCGAAAAAACAGACCGGACAGGGTGGCACAAAAGCCGGGGAAGACCCGGAAAAATTAAGCTGGTTCGAACGCGAGGTCTTAAAACCGATTAATGACGGCATCGGAGGCGCAAGCGAATGAAACCCATCCAGCGACTCTACTTATCCGGCGATGAAGTGCATGTGGTTGATGCCAATCTGATGCTGGAACTGTCATCCTGTGGCCGGGGTTTTATCACAGCGGAAACCACTACCGATTATACCGGGAAACTGGTGCGCCTTGAGGTGGGTTATCCAGATTTGATGCTGCGCTGGTTTACGGGTTATGTGGAACGCTCGCAGCCTGCCCAGAACGGCTATCAGCGCCTGTTTGTGCGTGAACTGGTTGGCGTATTTGATAAAGCATGGCCGTGTTCGTTTCAGCACCCGACGTTACGCCAGATAGTCGACTGGTTGCAAGAACACAGCGGCCTGACGTTCACGCTACCGGATGCGCCGTATACCGATACACCCATCCCGCACTATACCCATAACGGTACGGGCTACCAGTTACTGGGCAGTCTGGGCCAACTTTTTACCATTGACGATTATCTCTGGCACCAATTGCCGGATGGTTCGGTGTATCTGGGCAGTTGGGCACATTCGATGTTTCAGGGCAAGCCTGCTGAAATCCCCAATGAATTCAGCCAGAGCCAATCGGCGGGCAATGCCATGACCATCCCCATGATCCAATCCCTGCGCCCCGGTTTTGTGGTCAATCAGCAGCGGCTGACCAAAGTCAATCTGTTGAATGAAAACATGAGCATCACATGGCAGCCGAAAGGTCAGACGGAGAATAAAACCCCTGCCCAGCGCCAGATTGATGCCGCTTACCCTGAATTATCCGCTGGATTGCATCTGCCCAAACTGGCCCGCATTGAAGCCCACACCGAAAACACCGTCAGCGGCGATCTGTCTGACCCGTTCCGCCCGCGCTATGCGGTCGATGTGCAATTGCTGGATGATAACGGCAAAGATGCCGCTGCCCCGGTTTATCGTGCAGTTCCCCTGCCATTGCCGATGGCGGGCAGTGAATCGGGCCTGTTTCAGTATCCGCCTATCGGTACTGTGGTGGAAATCGCCTTTGAGGGCGGGCGACCCGATAAACCCTTTATCCGCCAGACCTTAAGTCAGGGCAACACCCTGCCGGATATCAAGCCGGGTGAACAATTGCAGCAGCAGCGGGCGGAAGTCTCGCAGCGGGTGACACAGGAAGGGAGCTGGATACGCCAGACCGACCAGACCATTAACGAATCGTCCATGCACCGCGAAATTAAGGCCGACACCGAAACCCGCACTGTAGTGGCCCGTGATACCACGATTCAGGCTACGGATAAAACGCTGGTGTTAGGCACATCCACCTTATTGGCGGGTGCAGTGCAGCAGGTGGCGGAGGGGGATTACAGCCTGGCCACATCCGGCAATTACCTCGCCAGTGTGGGGAAAAATGCCACTATCGACGTGGGCCAAACACTGATAGAGAAAATCGGCTTGTTGAAACAAAGCATCGCAGGCGTTAAACAGGAAATCGTTGCGCCTGTCGTCTGGGTGGGCAGTCCGCAAATTAACGTGATGACGCTGATGTTAGAGACACTGGATGTGGTCAAGGAACTGGCCGAACTGACCGCCGCTCATACCCATCACAATACCGGCGCCCCCCAGAACGCCAGCGCCATCAGAGGCACCGCCCATAAATCCGATGGGCTGAAACAGAAGTATTCGCCTGTGATTGGGTAAGTATCCCTGCTCTTTTCCATTTGCGTGGATTGATATTCCGCGTGGCAGGCAGTAGAGTGGTAATGTTAGTTTAGATGTGTCGCGCTTTGACTGAGTTTGCTCCTCTTAGTCAGGGCACAGACGATAAATCATCCGGTCAAAATAAAAATAGAAAAATCAACCTCACCAACTGATTTTTCTGTTGTAGTCAAAGTAGCCCTGCTTCGGTAGGGTTTATTTTTATCCCGCATTAAACGCCGCCAGACGCACACAGCACCGTTCACCCCTTAATTCACTCCTCGCTACGGTTCATTTGGATCTGCGTTCCTGCGCCGTGCTCACGCTGCATAATTCCCACGAAATAAACGTAAACCTGACGTAAAACGCACTACACCGCACCCGCCTGCACGTTTTGGATCAAAAAATTATTTCAGTTTTCAAATCCTACAAAGCGAATCGCCAGCGTGCGCCCCTGCTGGCGTTGTAGAAAAAATCCCAAACTGAAAGGCGTGAAAAGATTTTCAGGAAATTTCAGTTTTTGGATCAAACGCGGATCGCGGGGAAGATATCAATACAATGATATTAAAGGGAAAATTATATTTTACGTGGGAAGTTAGATCATAAAGACAGGCTAAAGAAAATTCTAGAACAGAGTAACGGTGCGGCTTTGAGTCCATTAGGAAATTGAAATGAATTGAACCCGTAAACATATTGTCACTGGCTGAAAGAAAATTTTCGGGTTGGAGCAATTGAGTTAAAAATGTTCAATGAAAAAATTAAGATAGCGGAAGCTCAAAAATTCCTGTCGCCATTTTATCGCCACTGATTTATAAAAACAAAAAAGCCACTTGTCTAAAAGTGGCTTAACGTGCTGATTTTACAGCTTAAATCTGGTGGCCCCTGCTGGACTTGAACCAGCGACCAAGCGATTATGAGTCGCCTGCTCTAACCACTGAGCTAAGGGGCCAGTGAAGTGGGGAGATTATACGGTACTGTGTGGCATTAGGTCTAGCCCCGAAAATTCATATGCGCGTTTTATATACAGAAATAAGTATCTTTTAACTGATTTAAACTATTTTTAAGTGCTCTAAACTATTTTTTAGTGATACTGATGGTCTTTTTGATTAATTTCTCTGGTCATTTACTGACTTTTGATTATTGTTTGGACATAAAAATTTTACCGGTCATGTTCTGCTTTCTGTAATTTCAGAACATATCTGTATTTCCCTATAAAAATATTTTTGTGACTCAACAATATGAGCCTATCTAACTTATCAAATTCGGTTTTGTCCCATCGTAAACTGGAAGATTACTTTTTTTCATCAATCAGTCAAATTTATCGACATATTGGAGCTGGTATCCGGCTCTATGTCACTGGTGTTGGAACTGATTCATTAAATTTTTTACAGGTGGTTGATGAACATAACCAGATAGCAGAGGAGCTGAAAGCAGCGATTCAGTTAATGGATGAGCAATCTGATGTACCTTTTCTGATTGTTGCTGTACAGCCCAGTCATCAGGTTTTAGCGGTTATTGAACAGGCCGGGTTTGTGTTTGATCCTGATAGTATTACAACGGTTATGGAGCTTGATTTAATCAACTGGCAGATAAAGGATGAGCATTGCGCTGAATATGAAATCAGGTGTGTTGATCATCGTTTGTCTGATTGGGTTCTTCCGGTTAAAAGTGCATTTGAGACGGGTGATTCTATCTCCGGACAGTATATGAAATGCCATCAGGCTGCGTTAATTGCCGGGAAATGCTTGCAACATTACGCCCTCTATGTCGATGAAAAGCCAGTTTGTGCTTTAACCCTATCAAGGCTCAATAATATTGTCCGTCTTGATGATATCAGTACAGTAAGGGAAAAAATGGGGCGAGGATATGCTTCAGCATTAATTAACTATGTATTGAGTGAAGCTAGGAAAAAAGGCGCGACAGCTTGCTATCTGGAAGCTTCCCGTGAGGGAAATGGTGTGTATCGTCGCATTGGTTTTAAGTCGTTATTTGAATGTCAGGCCTTTGTTCGTGAAAGCTAAAAAGCTCGTGAGTAATAAAAAAGCGCCTGTCTAAACAGGCGCTTTTTAGACTTATCAGTAAATATTTTGATTAGTCATCAAGGAAGCTACGTAATACTTCCGAACGGCTTGGATGGCGCAGTTTGCGCAGAGCTTTCGCCTCGATCTGACGGATACGCTCGCGGGTTACGTCAAACTGTTTACCAACTTCTTCCAGTGTATGGTCGGTGTTCATATCGATACCAAAACGCATACGCAGGACTTTCGCTTCACGCGCAGTTAACCCTGCCAGCACATCGTGGGTAGCTGAACGCAGGCTTTCTGAAGTTGCAGAATCCAGCGGCAGTTCCAGCGTAGTATCTTCAATGAAATCACCCAGATGTGAATCTTCATCATCACCAACTGGCGTTTCCATGGAAATTGGTTCTTTGGCGATTTTCAGTACCTTGCGGATTTTGTCTTCCGGCATCAGCATGCGTTCTGCCAGCTCTTCCGGTGATGGTTCACGCCCCATTTCTTGTAGCATCTGACGAGAAATACGATTGAGTTTGTTAATCGTTTCAATCATATGCACAGGAATACGGATAGTACGCGCCTGATCGGCGATAGAGCGAGTAATCGCCTGACGGATCCACCAGGTAGCATAAGTTGAGAACTTATAACCACGGCGATATTCGAACTTATCAACCGCTTTCATCAGGCCGATATTACCTTCCTGAATCAAATCAAGGAATTGCAGGCCACGGTTGGTATATTTCTTGGCAATTGAAATAACCAGACGTAAGTTAGCTTCAACCATTTCCTTCTTCGCACGGCGGGCTTTTGCTTCACCAATTGACATGCGACGGTTGATATCTTTGACTTGATCAATTGTCAGGCCAGTTTCTTCTTCAATCTGACGCAGTTTTTGCAGACTGCGCATGATTTCTTCTTCAACTTCCGGCAGCTTATCAGACCAAGGCTTGTTCATTGCTTTTGCAGCAGTGAACCATGTCTCAGTTGTTTCGTTACCGGAAAACAGAGTGATGAAGTTTTTCTTCGGCATTTTGCACTGTTCAACACACATCTTCATGATTTGACGCTCTTGAAGACGTACACGATCCATCATGGAACGCATGTTGTTGACCAGATAATCAAACTGCTTAGGCACCAGACGGAACTGTTTGAATACCTCGGACAGCATCAAAATTTCAGCGGCAGTGCTTGGATGGCTGCGGCCGTGGCTTTTTATTGACTGACGGGTAACTTCATATTGCTCACGCAATTCCATGAATTTTTGGCGAGCCAGCTCCGGATCGATGCTGTTATCATCGTCACTGTCAGTATCATCTTCACCGTCTTCATCTTCATCATCGTCTTCGTCAAGCTCTTCCTGAGGAAGCTCAGAGCCAATGTGAGTAGCTGTCGGTGCAAGATCTTCTTCTGCGTTAGGATCAACAAATCCTGTAATCAGATCAGACAGGCGGCTTTCACCTGCTTCAACATGGTCATACTGTTCTAGCAGATAGGTAATAGCTTCAGGATATTCGGCAACGGAGCACTGTACTTGGTTGATGCCATCTTCAATGCGTTTCGCAATGTCAATCTCACCTTCACGAGTCAGTAGTTCAACTGTACCCATTTCACGCATGTACATGCGAACCGGGTCGGTTGTACGACCGATTTCTGACTCGACACTGGATAACACTTGCGCAGCTGCTTCTGCCGCATCTTCATCTGTGTCGTTTGTGTTTTCTGCCAACATGAGGTCATCGGCATCAGGTGCCTCTTCCATTACCTGGATGCCCATGTCATTGATCATTTGGATGATATCTTCTATCTGATCAGAATCGACGATATCTTCCGGCAGATGGTCATTGACCTCAGCATAGGTCAGATAGCCTTGCTCCTTACCTCGGGTGACAAGTAGCTTCAGCTGTGACTGCGGGTTTTGCTCCATAAGACAGTATCCACACTTCAGAGTATTGGTTGGTGTCAGTCGGCGAAACAAATATGCCAACAATAACATTTAGGGGGCATTTCGTTGTATTGCCACTGCCCTCAATAGCGGCAATTGTAGGGCTATCTCCCTACCTCATTCGGCACTTAAGCCGTAAATTCTGGATTCATTTTTTAGCGCTGGATTCAGAAATCAGCCAGACTTCTTTACGTTCTTCCGGTGTCAGACCTTCAGTTCTTTCTTTAGCCACCAAAAATTTAAAACGTTCTTCCAATGCTGATGCGAAAAGATGATTTAACGCATCACTAAACGTTTTTTCAGCAATTTCTTCTACTTGTATATCGTTCCATGCGGCGAGTTTTTCAAGTTGTTTTGCGTACTTATTATCGCGATATTGCTCCAAAAGTTGACCGGTTGTTAACCCCGGCTGAGCAAGGCATGTGTCGACAAGCTCCATAAATAGCGGTAATCCCGCTACCTGAGCAGAAAACATTCCCTGTAATGAAGGGACTAATGTCGCTAAATGTGGGTTCTGCACCAGTAATGCGATGAGTATGCGCATTGTCGTTGGTTTCAGTTTTAGCGCCTGATAAGTATTGGTATCTTTTTTGACAAGTTTTGCCAGAGATCGTTCCAATTGTGTAGTATCAGGTATGCCCAGCAGTTTTCCAAGTTCCTTTAGCAGGTAAAGCCGCAATGCTTCACCCGGGATCTGGCTAATCAGTGGCATCGCAAGTGAATTAAGTTTAGTTGCCCCTTCCGGGGTACTTAAATCAACCTGTAACAATAGTGAATCAAACAGAAATTCAGACAGAGTCAGTGCCTTTTCCATTCTCTGTTCAAATACTTCTCGCCCTTCTTTGCGTACTAGTGAATCTGGATCTTCGCCATCAGGCAAGAACATAAAACGTAATTGCCGACCATCATTCAGATAAGGTAATGCTGTTTCCAGCGTCCTCCATGCGGCAGTACGGCCTGCGCGGTCTCCATCGTAACAACAGATAACACTATCGGTTGTCCGGAAAAGTAGCTGAACGTGTTCGGCTGTCGTAGATGTTCCTAACGAGGCTACAGCATAATCAATGCCAAACTGAGCCAGTGCGACGACATCCATATAACCTTCAACCACCAATAACCTGGAAAGGATATTGTGGCTTTGCTGTGCCTCATAAAGACCATACAACTGGCGGCCTTTATGGAAAATTTCCGTTTCCGGTGAGTTCAGGTACTTGGGAAGCGTATCCCCCAAGACTCTGCCACCAAATGCAATGACACGGCTCCTGCGATCACGAATAGGGAACATAATACGTTCACGGAAACGGTCATAAGTGCGGCCGTTATCATTCGTGACCAGCATCCCTGCATCGCTTAACTGATTGCGGTCTTCGGTATTATGGGCAAACTGCTTCAGGACATTATCCCACCCCGCAGGGGCGAAGCCGATTGCAAAACGCTGAATGACCTCTTCACTGAGCCCGCGTCTGGTCAGATATTGCCGGGCGGCCTGTCCATTTGGTGTCGTCAGTGAACGCTGATAGAAGCTGTTTAGCTTATCCATCAACTGATAAAGATTTTGCCGTTGGTGACGTTCGATATGTCCGCCGCCTGAGCCTGCTTCGTAAGGGACTTCCAGTCCGTGCATTGTGGCCAGTTCTTCAATGGATTCGACAAAATCTAACCTGTCATAATTCATTAAGAAATCGATGGCGTTGCCATGGGCTCCACAACCGAAGCAATGATAAAACTGTTTGTCGCCATTAACAGTAAATGAAGGGGTCTTTTCATTATGAAAAGGACAACACGCCTGATGGTTTTTACCTTTCTTTTTGAGAGGCACTCTGACATCAATTAGATCAATGATATCGGTTCTTGCTAACAAGTCATTGATAAATGCGCGTGGAATTCGTCCAGCCATAAGCCCTTTTACGCCTGTTGATGAACGAGAATAAGCCGCGCTTTCTCAGAGAAAGCACGGCCTTTAACTGCAGTAGTTTGTTAAAACAAACACTTTGCGGACAGGCCGCAAAGATTAGTACAAACGAGTGCGACGTGCGTTTTCACGAGCCAGCTTTTTAGCGTGGCGTTTAACCGCGGATGCTTTAGCGCGTTTGCGTTCAGTCGTTGGTTTTTCATAGAACTCACGACGACGAACTTCTGCTAATACGCCTGCTTTTTCGCAAGAACGCTTGAAGCGACGCAGAGCTACGTCAAATGGCTCGTTTTCACGTACTTTAATTACTGGCATGTGCCTCTCACCTCAATAGAAATCGGGTTTGTCGCTGGCGTGATAGTGCCAGCCGTCTTTAAAATGGTGCGGAATTTTACTTCAATGAACACGGCTTTGTAAAGGGCCGCGGAAAATTGAAACACACAACGTCGTGGGTTATAGGTTGCCTTTTTGTACGCAAAGTAAGCAATCTGAGCCGACGTTATTAACTTAACCACACTGGATATTCAAGTAGGGGACTGATTATAGACTAAACAGAGCAAAGAGTCAGCATGTAAATGGAATCTATTGTCTGTCATTGAGTTAAATATGTATAGCCGAAATCTATTGAGTCTATCTGAATAGTGGTTGTAAACAGATGTGGTTATAAATAGATAGTGATACACTGGCCTCCGCTTTAATTATTTGCTTTAACTACCGTGACGAGATAACAAGTACAATGCGAGTTTTAGGTATAGAAACGTCCTGCGATGAAACTGGAATCGCAATTTATGATGACAAATCCGGCCTGCTAGCCAATCAATTGTACAGTCAGGTAAAACTACATGCCGATTATGGTGGAGTTGTGCCTGAACTGGCATCCCGTGATCATATCCGTAAAACAGTTCCTCTGATTCAGGCGGCTTTGAAAGAAGCGGGTCTGACAAGTAAAGATATTGATGCGGTTGCTTACACCGCAGGTCCCGGTTTAGTGGGAGCGTTGATGGTTGGAGCGACTATTGGTCGTTCACTGGCTTTTGCATGGGATGTACCGGCTATTCCTGTCCATCATATGGAAGGGCATTTATTAGCACCCATGCTGGAAGAGAATAAACCTGAATTTCCATTTGTCGCTTTACTGGTTTCCGGTGGTCATACTCAGCTTATTAGCGTGACAGGTATTGGCGAGTATACTCTGCTTGGTGAGTCGATTGATGATGCCGCGGGTGAAGCTTTCGATAAGACAGCAAAATTACTGGGTCTGGATTACCCCGGAGGCCCAGTTCTTTCTCGTATAGCACAGCAAGGTAAAGCAGGACGTTTTGTTTTTCCCCGTCCAATGACCGATCGTCCGGGGCTAGATTTCAGCTTTTCTGGTTTGAAAACGTTTGCAGCGAATACGATTCGCAATCATATAACGGGCTGTGATGTTGAACAGGATGAACAGACCAGAGCAGATATTGCACACGCATTTGAAGAGGCTGTTGTTGATACTCTGGTAATAAAATGTAAACGGGCATTAGAGCAGACGGGTTTCAAACGGCTGGTTATGGCGGGAGGAGTAAGCGCAAACCGCACATTGCGTATCAGAATGCAAAATATGGCGGAAAAATTGCACGGTGAAGTTTTTTACGCCCGCCCTGAATTTTGTACTGATAATGGGGCAATGATCGCATTTGCTGGAATGATCCGTTTGGCAGGTGGAACAAAGAACAATTTAGGTGTTACTGTGAAAGCGCGCTGGCCATTATCTGAGCTTCCTTCATTATAATATAAGCCAATACCTTTAAGGGATAAGGGTCTTTAAAAAATTATCTGACTCAACAAGATAGAGACCAGCAGAACGAAAGTACTTATTAAATCATAAAGTAATAAGGCGCTATTCAGGATTAAATGATATTTAGCCCTGAATAGCGCTTTGTTTCTACAAAAGTGAATAAAGGCTAAAGCACTAGCACTCATTTTTTCTTAAAACCGATACCCTACACCGACATTAAATCCATTAATAAAGTTGTTTACTCCCTCGTTGCGCGATCCTCTGGGAGCATGTTTTGACCTAGTAACTTCATAGGCAAGATAAACACTAAAGTTTTTCACCGGATTAATTTCAATACCTGCACCATAAGCAAGCTCATTACTCTTCAGCGTTTCATCAGAGGTAGGTAAAATATCAAAACCACCAGAAGCTGCTGGATTAGCTTCACCAGTACCCACAGACCCATCATTAGTATCTATGGAGATTTTATGTGCACTATTTGTTACATGAGCAATACCAATTAGGCTATAAATACTCAGATAATCATTGATGCGATAGGCAGGGCCTACCATTAGGGAAAAGTATTTTGACTTAAACGCTATTGGTTGCTCAAATAGTGTATTTTGATGAGCTTCAGATGCGGAGTTTGTATATTGTACGACTTGGTTTGTGTTACCCCTCATGTGAGTAAATGTACCTATAATACTGACTGGCGAGTCCCATTCATAACGGTAATGAATATTAACCCCATCAAGATAGGTATTAGCGGGCGTTGATATTTGACTATTTGAATATCCTATGCCGAAAGTCTGAGTATCAGCCTTAGCTAATGAACCATATATAAAGAACGGCATTACCAGAGTTATTATAAGTACTTTCTTTGTTACCATGATCATATACCTTTAATGTTTATTATCTGAGTCAAGTATAGATGATTTATAAAATAAACAAGTAAAAACTCATGCTTGTATAATTAATGTTAAGTTATATTTAATTCATGAAATGTATAAAATATATCAATTTTTTCTGTTTGAATGTTTTATAGATAATTACGTTATATATTATTTAATCTGATTTAGGTACGGTGAAAATAAAGATGTGTGATTTATGAATGGCATCATTTTTATTTAAAATGTTCACATATCATATCTGGGCTATTTTTTAAATTAATAGAAATATATATCACTTTTCAATAACTATTCACTTTATTACACCTTATAATATTTATCGCAAGGATTTTTGGTTTTTAAATTTTTAAGGTTGATGTCTTCTAATGTCATAATAACTATATGATATTATTTTATTTATTATTGTTTGGATTGAATATCATCAATCCATTATGGGTAATTGTAATATATGTCATACAGTGGTGGTCATTTCATTATAAAAAATAAAGTCAGTAATATTACCAACCAGAGAAAGTATTGCGATTGAATAATACTTGTTTTTAAATATGAACAAAAGGATGGGATATGCTTCAATAAAACACAGTCTATTTTTCAGTTGAATTTTTAATAGTTCCTCACTACTCAAGAATACGAAATCTTCTAATAATACAAAGACTCAGTATTTAGGTGACAATACACCGTGCTATTTATTTAAATTATTTTTCATCATATATCAATCTCAAGGAGGTAATTATGATCAAGGCAGACAAGTATCAACCACTTGGAGACGAAAGTGTCGGCTATCCACAAATATGCATTAGGACTAATCGAACGGCTGATCGTACGAATATGAAGCCAATAATAGAAAAAGCTATGGCTATAGTACAACAATATCCTTGGAGTGAGAAAGACACAATAATTAAAGAAGTATTTAAAGTATTGGGAAGTGACTTTGGCGGAGGTGGCTTTGGTCATGCATGGGTTATTTACTTCAATAGTGCAAAAGAAGGGGATAATACATCATATGCTTTTCATGCAGGGTATGGATTCGTAAAAAACTCAGAATATACCAATGATTCTCCAGGGAGAAAATTCCACCTTCAGCGTTGTGTAAAGGTTGATAGCAAAGCTATAAACCCTGAATTAATAGAAATGAAACTTATACCTAAGTTAATAGATGAAAGTAATCAGTTGGCAAAATTAATGCAACTTACCTCTGAAGATATGAAAAATGGGGTATACACGCCTATAACAAACTGCTCGTGGTTTGCAGGAAATTTATGGAACCAGATAACGAGATTGACATTTGAGCAATCTATTGAAGATGGTATCAATATTGATGAATTGGCAGATAAACTGGACCTTCCATTTATAAAGAATATTAGAGGTATTGGAGACCCCGGAATGCTTGCCGAGAGCATTAAAAATGGATTGCATATTTAACGAAAAAATTACTGATAATAATTAAAAGAAACTGGCTTAATTATTCTAGAATTAAGCCAGTATTTGTAACGAATCGTATTTAATCATATTTTCGGCTCATAATGACTGCAAGTTTCGGTCATGTATTCAAGGCGTTGTTCTTCATTTATAATGCTTATTTTTGCGAGATAACATACATGGCCACAGTGGAAGTCAAGTGTCGGTTTTGTCACCAAACGAAGGATGTTAAAAAACATGGTATTGGTAAAGGAGGTTACCAACGTTATCGTTGCTTATGCTGTAACCGTACTTTCCAGCTCGATTATACTTATCGAGCATGTCAAGCCGGAATAAAAGAACAGGTCGTTGATCTGGCAATTACACAAATTTAGAAACTGGGTCTTCTTTCACACAGAGTATGAATAAAAAAACATACGTAGAACCTCAATCTGCGGTTTTTCTGCCAGAAAGGCTTTGCCGACAACTGGAGCAGGACGATGCGACGATGCTGACCAGCCAGTTGCAGGCATTGCCCGCTGAACAGGCGCAGACCGTACTGAGCTGTCTGGACAAAGCACTACGGGCAGGAAAAATCGGTAATCCGGTCGGCTGGCTGCTGACGATGATGAAACGGGCACGGGACGGACAATTATATGGGCAGGCTGAAACGGCGGTTACCCCACCTGCTCCTGCTAAGGCTTCTGTTGCATCCACTCAACGTATTGAACGGCCTGCTTCACCCTCCTCACAAGCCCATGTTCACAGTATGGTGAAAGATATCCGTCAGCGACTGACGCTGGCGAAGTATCAATAAAATCAAACTTGATTAAAAAACGAACTTTGTTGGCAGTGCCAACACTGCGTAAAAAATAATCTTTTTTTGGGGGGGTAAACATGAAGTAATTACCTTATCACATTGGCGCAATCGATCAGCGTTGCGTATCGATCATTCAAAGCCGCCATCGCCGTTCTATGTACTGAATCTGCATCAATTATTGAACCATCAATATATTTCAGGTCTCGACTGGCACAGGCATCAGTGCAGACAAAATTTTCATAGCCTAACTCTAACGCTTTAATGGTTGTTGCAGTGACACACATATGACTCATAAAACCCGCCAGTATTAACTGGTTACGGTGAGTCAATGATAACAATTCATTCAATGGTGTATTGTAAAATGAATCAGGTAATGATTTGGTGATAATATATTCCTTACTATTAGCCTCAACACCCTGAATAAAATGAACATTATCTGTCGCAGGATCAAATAGAGCAGACCCCGCTTTAGCGTGATGTACGACATGGAATACTGGAATATGTTTTTTTCTGACATGATCTAATAGCTTGGCTGCATTAACAATCGCGTTTTTCCCTGCTTTCCCTAATGGTAGTGCTCCATCAGAATATTCTTTTTGAAGATCAATCAATACAAGAGCAGCTTTATTCCAGTCAAGTGTCTTTTCTGGTGCGCCAACGAGTTCCAGTAATGTTTTTGTCGAATTCATTATCTTAGCCTTTATAGGGAAATTAAACTCATTCAAGGTTACGGGATGCCATATCAAAAGTAATTGAGAAATATTGCATATGGCATGTGCAAAAAAGTGTGTATTCAACGCGTCATCCGTTAAATACAAAGTTATTAAATTCAGTTTGTAAGTGTTAGGATTTCTGTTTTGGTTGTTAACAGGATACATATATGGATAGTGTAAACTGGGATGATCTGAGGTTTTTTACTGCACTTGTAGAATGTCGTACTGTCTCTGCTGCGTCAAAAAGATTAAATGTGAATTATGCAACAGTATCCAGACGAACAGAGCGTCTGGAACACACATTAAGACAGCGCCTTTTTGATCGCACTCAGGATGGGTATATTCCAACGATTGAAGGCTTGCTCTTATATAAGAAGACTGTTCAGGTGAGAGAGAATATCGAAAGCTTAGAAGACTATTTTACTCAGGAGGGTAAATTTAAAAAAAGTGTTGTTATCTCAATGGTATCTTTAATGGCGGAATATTTACTCATTCCAAAACTCAGTCATTTTGTAAAAAAATACCCGGAAATCAGACTGGAGATTGATGCCTCAAATCGCAATGTCAGCATTCCAAGGAAAGAGGCTGATATCGCATTCCGCTTAGATTTACCGGAAAAGGGAGAATATTTAAGTCAAAAAGTCGGGAAACTTAATTATAAACTCTGTGCCACTCCTGAAGTTATAAAAAAGATAAACGGTAAAGAAAACGTCAACATTATTACATTCAACAGTGATTTTAGTGAGTTGCCTGAATCTCAGTATCTGATAAGGCGGTTTGGAAACAAATCTATTCGCTTCCAGTCAAATTCTGTTACGACTCAGCGCATTGCAGCTGAAAATGGATATGGTGTAGCTCTGCTTCCTTCACTGGTTATTAAAAATAGTCCGCTAGTGTCTATAGAGTTGGATGAGCCTGTAATACGTCCCATTTGGATGTTGACATCCAAACAGACAATGCACATGACAGCAAGCAGATTAGTCAGATTAGTCGCGGATGAACTGCGAAGCATTTTTGATGAAATGAGATAGTTATTTATCAATAACGTTTTATACCTAATCCGGGGTGACTGATAATTAGTCACCATTGACATAGCCAACAGGGTTTGAAAAATAGACTTATTGAGATGGAAATAAAAAGTCAGGAAGTTATCTGATGTATTGGAATAGCAATTGGTAATTCAACATACCCCAGCAAGCATATTTTAACGGATTGTCTAGCATAATATTCGGTTATAACATCCTTTTACTTTTGTTTCACAAAACTGGATGTATTAGCGATGTACATCTGATTCAATGCTGGAGTAGACCATCACGGTTATTCCTATTGTGATTCAAATGTGGTATGAAATATATCAAAAGCAAATTAATGGATTAAAAATGAAAGAGTTGCTACAAAATCACCCTAATAATAGAGAATTCCCCGTCAATAGTTTTCGGATAGTCAAAGCGTCGATAGAAAGAAATAAAAACATAGATTTTCTTAACCCGCTCAAAACTGTCGGTTTAAGAATACTTTGGATTACAACGATTTTAGTAATTACATTATCTACTGGTATAACTGATATCAGCATTGATGTTGATAATATACCGTCAGCAGGTTTTATATTGTCAGTGTTGTTAGTCTGTTTTACCTTATTTGGTATATTTCTCTCGATTTATACTTTTTTTCATGTGAAAAATCTGCCGATTGCTGAACAAAAGGATTATTATCAGCAGGCGGGGTTATCAATATTACCGGAAGAAAAGCGTCAAGCGCTACGTCTGGATATTGTGGGAAGTTATAACAGTGGGTTCTGGGTTGAGACACTGGAGCATTACCCGCTTAAAAGCCGAATTTTACAACATAATGACAAATATCGTTTTTTCCCCTTATCTGAATCTAAACCACATCAATCGCAACTATATACCGATTGGGGAATAGTTGATAAAGACGGATATTTAAAAATGTTGTATGAATTATGGGCCGGAATGCACTCTAAACATTTTGCGGTTGACTCTGTTTTGGCAGATGGGGAGATGTTTAAGGAGCTTAGCGTTCTCATAGAAGAATCAACTGAATACGTACAACAGTGTTCACGGTCTATTAATGGAAGACCTCCAGCTTTACTTTGGGGATTTGACCTCTGGCGAGCGATTGTCTTAAGCCGGAACAGTTTTGCTGCGGGTTATATTAGTGAGGAAATGGCCTGGGATAATATATTGAAAACTGCAGATTATGTGTATCAACTTTTTGATAGCTTTGATGAATTTTACACTAACTATCGATTAGGTAATGCTTATTGGAGCCGGGATTTTGATAGGGCAAAAAAACGTCTGGAAAATTTCCGTTTTTATAAATCACATTGTGATTGGCCTATTGCTCAGTTGCCTTGGCCAAAAAGGAAGGACATATTTATGGAGGAATATATGAGCAATGGTTTCGCTGACTGGGTTAATTCAGTGCTGCAGGAACAAATGGAAAATTCGATCAACGACGAAGTCGCGGATGAAGAGCAAGAGCATATTGTCCCACATATTTTGCATTAACTCTCTTATGACGTTAAATATCCGTACCCTATGATGACATAAATTGAATGAAAATTAATCTTTGTTGGCAGTGCCAACAGTGGCTAAAAAATCATCTTTTTTGACAGTGAATAAAACTCATCATTTTTCCCTTTTTCCATAACTGGTTATTTATTGAGTCACCGCCTGTTTTTCCCTGATAGTTTGACTGACTTATCAAGGCTAAACAGGGGTTTTTGTGCATGTCTGATGCAGAAGAAAAAAACGCATCTCAACCGCGTTTACGCGCCGGTGTCTTAACATCCTCGTTAACGATTGAATTACATACCCACTATGCCATCCGGCTCTGGGCAGGACGCCGGCGGGAAGATATCAGCAAAACACATCAGGTGACGGCGATCCTCGGAATGCCGCAGGTGATCAAACGGGCCGGTCATATCAGTGTGGATGCCGCTGCCGATAATCCGTATGCCGATGTCTGGCTGGTGAAGCTGGAGCAGGCGTTGAAAGCCGCATCGGCCAATCTCAGGCAGAATCTGGCTATTTTGCAGGATACCCTGAATGCCGTCCCACCGCAGATTACCCTATCCGCCGTTTCCTCTGTCGAACCCCTGAATATCAGCGTTTACAGTCATTCGCCATTAGGTTACCGCTGTGTCTGGCTACTGGTTGGTTATGACCAGCTCGCGATGAAAACGTTTCAGGCTTTTCATTACGGACTGATTTCACGGGCCGAGCGGGATGCCTTTCTGCACAACGGCAGCCGAGCCATCCGCCAGATTTACGGCCTGGTGCGCTCTTACCGTTCACTGGCGATCACCCGGCAGGATATTGCAGAGAAAACCCCCGCCGGGCTGGCTGCCATTAAACTGTTGGGTGAACCGCATCCCGATATTCTGTCAGGCAGGCAGCGTTCCGCGTTCGCCTCCCCGTTACGTTCCACAGAACACGATTAACGGAGGGGAAAAGATGCAGCTTTATTTGTGTGAAAAGCCTTCTCAGGCCAGAGACATTGCCCGCGTTCTGGGGGTGAAACAGCGTGGGCAGGGATTTCTCTTCAGTACCCGTATCATTGTCACCTGGGCCATCGGACATTTGCTGGAGGTGGCGGCACCCGAACAGTATGGTGAACAATTCGGCCCGCCGTGGCGGATGGAGGTGCTGCCCGCTCAATGGCAATGGACGGTAAAAAAAGAGGCCGCTGACCAATTTGCCGTGATCCAGCAGTTATTGAAACAGGTTGATGAGGTCATTATTGCCACCGATGCCGACCGTGAAGGGGAAGTCATTGCTCGCGAGTTGCTGGAATATTGTCGTTTCACCGGTGCGGTCAGGCGGTTGTGGCTGTCGGCACTGGATGACACCAGCATCCGGCAGGCACTGGCGGCCATCTTACCGGGGGCGCAGACGGAAGCACTTTATCAGGCCGGGCTGGGGCGGGCGAGAGCCGACTGGTTGACGGGTATCAATTTGACCCGTTTGTATACCCTGAAAGCGCAGGCCCTGGGTTTCGGCGAGGTCTTATCCATTGGCCGGGTACAGACACCGACACTGGCACTGGTGGTGAGCCGGGATAAGGATATTGCGAATTTTGTGCCGGAACCCTACTGGCAGGTGATGGCTAATCTGGAAAAAGACACTGTCCGCTTTCAGGCTAAATGGCTGCCCGCTACGGAGGAGGGCGATGAAGAAAACCGCTGTACCCGGGAGGCCGTAGCACAGGCTGTGCAACAATGTTGCCAGCAGGCCACACAGGCTACAGTGATGGCCGTCAGCAAAAAACGGGAGAAGACCCCGCCGCCGCTCTGTTTTGATTTGGGCACGTTGCAGCAGACGGCATCCCGTCTCTGGGGGATGGGCGCCAGTCAGGTGCTGACGATTGCCCAGTCCCTGTATGAAACCCATAAAGCCACGACCTACCCCCGCACGGATTGCGGGTATCTGCCTGTGTCCATGCAGGCGGATATTCCGGTGGTATTAACGGCACTGACGCGAACCGACCCGGCCATGACTGACATTATCAGTCAACTGGACGAACAACTTGTTTCCCGCGTCTGGAATGATAAAAAAATCACGGCTCACCATGCCATTATCCCCACACGTCACGCTTTTGATCTCGGTCATGCTTCCAATAGTTAGATCTGTTATGAAAGATAGTATTCACGCTCAATGAACGTACCTACCACTTTGTCATGCATCTCTTCAGATTTGGAATAA